>NZ_PDYR01000005.1:0-207348 GCF_002743165.1 Sporosarcina sp. P19
GCCTGGAGACGTTTCCCCGACACAATGGACTTTCTAAAAAATCCTTCTGCTTCATAAACCGACATGCAGTAATTTTCTCATATAACATTCTTAGAATTTCTGTTTGAATTCCAATTTAAACTATACCATATGAAATAATTTATATGACATAAGACATTCAAGTTTTACGAGGACAATTAAAAACTCTACAGGATTCCCCGTAGAGTTTTTGATTAACTTATCCATTAAGGCGCTTTAATTAAAACGGACATTGAGTTATTTTTTATAATCTTTTTAGATGTTGTTCAACCTATTATCGCTCCTGTAATAACTGCTACAACTGTCATGATAATTGTCGTGCCAAAAGCCCATTTAAATACGAACCTTTGATGATCTGCTAACTCTACTCCAGCCAATCCTATCAATAAGAAAGTAGATGCCGTCAGAGGACTTAACGGGAAACCGGTAGTCATTTGTCCCAAAATAGCAGCACTTCCTATATGAGCAGGCGGAACACCGTAAGCCGCGGCAGTCTCAGTAATAATGGGTAGCACTCCAAAGTAATATGCATCTGGGGTGAAAATCAAGCTCAAAGGCATACTAGTGACCGCTACAATAATCGATATAAATCCACCCGTGCCACTCGGTATAATATTTACTAAAGCGGTCGCCATAGCCTCTATCATACCAGTACCTGATAATATGCCTGTAAAAATGCCTGCAGCAAAAATTATCGATACCACTGTTATCATTCCTACTGCCTGCGATTTCACTTGCTCCATTTGATCATCCGGTTTAGGATAATTCACAATCACAGCTATTGCAAAAGCGACCATGAATATAATCGGTAAGGGTAACCAAACCTTTACCAAAGCTACAATAGTAAGAACGGTAAAAGCTAAATTAAACCAAAACAGCTTGGGTCTTCTCATTACTTTTTCTTCATCTGTTAGTTCTGCATGAAAATCGTACTGAATATAAGCTATACCGATTCTCTTGCGCTCTTTTTTCCCAATATAAGCAGCCACAAACAAAACCCAGAGTACACCTGCAATCATGGCGGGTATTACAGGATTGAAAATAGCACTAGTATCTAATTGTAATGCTGAAGCTGCTCTCGCTGTCGGACCACCCCAAGGCATTAAATTCATTACTCCTGCTCCCAACGCTACCATACCGGCTAGCACGACCCGGCTCATCCCTAATCGATCATATAAAGGTAATAGAGCGGGAATAGTAATCAAGAATGTCGAAGCACCTGAGCCATCCAAATGAGCTGCCATCGCAATGATGACAGTACCTACTACAATTTTCAATGGATCTCCCTTCACTACACGCAGAACATGAGAGATCAACGGATCAAATAAGCCAGCATTATTCATTACACCAAAGTACAAAATCGCAAATCCTAACATAATTCCAGTAGGCGCCACGCCTGTAATTCCCTCCAACATAAATTCGCCCATTTGACTACCAAAGCCACCTATTACAGCGAATATAATGGGTACTATAATTAATGCAACGATAACAGATACCTTTTTAGAGAGAATTAGGCCTAGAAATATGAATATAGTTAAAAACCCCAACAAAGCTAACATGGCCAAGCCCCCTATTACGTCATTATCTCAATACTCTATAATTCGATCTCCATTTCTAACAATGCATAACTCAATGTTTTTCCATGTGTATCCATGCCAAGAGAGGTCGTCACTCCACCAAGTAGTGCATCATAACAAACGAACTGCAATGAAGAGATATTCGGTACTTCATATCGAATGACTTCACCTGAAACAATGTTTTCTAAATGCTCTCTAACCTTCTCTGCTGTAACTTTTTTGCACAATAAAGCATAATCACTTTCATTGTAAGGAATAAGCGATAACATCAATGTATTTCCTTTGTCGCCAGCACGACTATGTGCGATATCATATAGTTTTTTCTTCATATTTTCACAGTCTCCCTTAGTACAACTTCAGCTGTTATTATGTCCCGCGGTACCATAGCAGAGACAATTCCAAGTACTTCATTTGTATATTTCCTCGCACCGCCACCACCTGCAGGTCCATTTGTATAGAGAGACTCAATTTCCTCTCCTACTATGCTGGCAGTTTCCAAGTTATCTGCCATACCAGCTACCCGTAGGCGAACCTCATATGGAGTGGAGCCATCTGAGAGGTTTCCGGCATGGGCAGACGTTAATCCAATGTAATCGATTTTTATTTCACTAAATAAATCACCAATCCTCTCTTCGACAATTTCTCCCGCAAGTCGGGCTCGTAATTCTGCATTTTCACCGGCATAGGAAATCTCTCCTTCACCTAGAAAGCCAGCTTGATAGCCTACACTTACTTTTAAGAGATCAGGTTTTTCATTGCCCAAAGCCCCCTTAACTAAAATCTGGTCCAATTCCTTTTCTTTTAATTCTACTTTTGTAAAATCTGCAATCACGTCAGGAGTAATATAGCCATTGGGGTCTGTTACTTCATACAATAATTGTTCCTTTGCAGTCATCATATTTAATACTCCACCGGTACTTGGTAGTTTCGTTAATAAAGCGCTTCCATCTGATTTCACTTCAGCTATCGGAAAGCCGATTTCTGCCAGACCTGATACGTCTTTCTTACCTGGATCAGCAAAGTATCCTCCTGTTAACTGCCCACCGCACTCTAACAGATGTCCGACCACTGTTCCTTTAGCAAGTAAATGATAATCTTCTAGTGACCATCCAAAATGGTGAATCATCGGCGCTAAAAATAAAGAGGGATCCGCTACTCGACCAGTAATTATAATATCTGCTTCTGTTTGCAAAGCAGGCACTATAGCATCTGCTCCTAAATATGCATTCGCAGAAACAATTTCTCGGTCTACTGAAAGGGGCGGATTCATTTTAGCAGTTCCTCTGGTATTATTGATATAAGAGAATACATCATCACCTGTGACGGCTGCTACTTTTATCGATATCCCAAGCTCCTCCGCTATTTCAATAATTTTTTCAGCACCGCCAATAGGGTTTGCGGCACCCATGTTTGATATAACTTTAACACCCTGCTCTTTAATGACGGGCAATAGCAATCTCATACGTTTTTCCAATAAAGGATCATAACCTTTTAGCGGATCTAGCTTTTTTCTTTTTTGGGCGAGTGCTATTGTTCGCTCCGCCAGACATTCCAACACTAAATAATCTAAATTTCCCTTTTCAGCCAATAAAACAGCAGGTTCTAAACGATCTCCTGAAAAACCTGCACCGGAACCAATCCTCAACATAGTTTCCTCACCTCATTAATCTGACAAACATATAAACTTTGTCTTTGCTAATATCAATGCAAGTTCTATGCCAAAAATAAACTTCTGCTATAAACTCCTTCTAATGGTTGATTCTATGCTGATAAATTGAATATAAAAAAGAATCGTTCATAATAATGAACGATTCACATTTCTAAATTATTAGAATTATTTTTATTGATATCTCTATGAACGCACTTTTTCAAGCAAAGATAGAAATTCTAATAAATTAGAATTTATGTAGACTTTCTCTAAATTTCTAGAATGTTTTTAATTTTAATTATGTTTTTTCAATTTATTATATAACGTAGCCAAGGACACTCCCAATAAATCTGCAGCTTTTTGACGTTCATCCAGACTCGCCCCGAAATTCTTCATTTTTTCTACCAAGATATCCTTTTCTGCATTCCACATAGACTCTTTCAAAGTTCCTGATGATTCACTCTGCTGAGGTAGGGTATTATATTTCTTTAGGAATTCAGGGAGATGCTGAACTTCAATCATTTCTCCTTCTGTCATACAAACTGCAAAATCTATTACATTTCGAAGTTCTCTAACATTACCAGGCCATTCATAAGTAATGAAAAAGGATAGCACATCTTTAGATAATGCATGATTTGCTGGGAGCAGTTTTTTACTAATTAGCGGTATATCATATTTACGGTTTCTTAGCGAAGGGATTTGTAAGTGTACTACGTTCAATCTATAGTACAAATCGTCTCTAAATAAGTTTTTCATAACATACTGACGCAAATCACGGTGTGTTGCGGCTACAATTCTTACATCTACTTCCCTTTCTTTCACTTCCCCAACCCTTCTAATGCGTCCTTCTTGAAGAACACGTAAAATTTTAGCTTGTACATCATAAGATAAATCACCGATTTCATCTAGAAATAAAGTGCCGCCATGAGCCATTTCGAACAGCCCTGCTTTTCCTCCCTTCATTGCACCAGTGAATGCGCTATCCGCATAGCCGAATAATTCACTTTCCATAAGAGAAGCTGGCAAAGCAGAGCAATTTACTGGTATAAAAGGTTTATAAGTCCTATCGCTATTATGATGAATAGACTGAGCAAATAATTCTTTTCCCGTACCACTCTCTCCTGTCACTAGTATCGGGAGATCGGATGTTGCCGTTTTTTTGGCTACATTGATCACTCTAAGTAATTCGGGGTCTTCGCCAATGATATCTTCAAAGTTATATTTAACTTCATATATTGATTTCATCCGCTTCTCCAATTCAGTAACTTTCTCTATTTGTTTCTTTAGTTCTTGTGATAAGGAATGTACTTCTGTCAGGCTTTTACATACTGAAACTGCACCTATCGTTTCGCCTTGTACGACAATAGGCGCCATATCTACTACGTACTCTCGATCTTTCGTTTTTCTATAGATTCCTACCCTACTTTTTTGCTCTTTCAACACAGTAGGCAACTGCGCTCCCGGACGATACTCAGCTAAAAAGTGACCAATGATATTAGGCGTTACCCCAGTAATACTAGTGTATTCAGGATTAATTATTCGGACAATACCATCTTGATCTATAACCAAAACACCATCCTTCATTGATTCAACTACGGCCTTCCACCACTCGACTGTTTGTTCTTTGATAAGGAATCTCTCCTCTTTACTATATATATATTTTCAGCAAGGGATTTTTTCTTCACAATTATACATGACTTCAGTTTCATCTATTTTTTATACTACTAGCTTCCAATACAAATCTATATTTTTGCAAATAAATATGCTTACAATTTACTGTAGTTAATTCTTCATTCATCTATTTTCAATAAATCCAATGGAGTAATGATGCCGATTAGTTTCTCATCTTTACCACCTTGTTCGGTGATGAGCAAAGCCTGGAGACGTTTCCCCGACACAATGGACTTTCTAAAAAATCCTTCTGCTTCATAAACCGACATCGAACTTTTGACAAAACGATAGGTTTTCCTTCTTTTCTCGTGATTATATACGTCTAATAATGTCGGTATTTCCCGGGAAATGCAATCTGTTTCCTGATCCGCTAACCAATTCATGATGCCATCGGCGGTAATTAATCCGATAAACTGACCTTTTTTGTAAATAGGTAATTGATTGATTTTCCATTCCCTTACTAAACGCAAACCTGTGGCGAGTGATTCATCTGCTTGCACAATATATACTTTTCCAGAGAATAAATCTTTGACCGTGACCGGGTTGGATAATCGTTCATCTATACTCTCGATCAGTTTTACTATTTCATCATGAGGCTCCGCTATAGCATAATCAAACCCTGTCCGATTATGCACAATCGCATTACGTAAACTGCCAAACTCACGCAGATCATCTTCATAATGAGCAACCAACGCATGTTGCGATTTAGCTCGATCGATTTTTTTTGAGAATGAAAAATGATTCGGCAAACCTGTAATCTTCAGTAACGATTTATCGATTCGGTTAAACGCAATGAGAAAACGCTCTGAATTTTTATGCTCCATGACACATCGCCCCCTATTCTAGGCAAAGTATAGCATATTTCAATTCCATTTCGAGCCTTTGGACTTCATGGCAAGCTCTACATTTAAAGATACAAAAAAGCCGTTGCAGTGACTTATTACTGACACTGCAACGACTAATTATTGATTGGAAATCTGTTTAATTTGATAATCACCATACTCATCATATACCACCATGTACAAATTGTTCTTTTCTAAATACTGTGCATCGAAATCGAAAATCCGAATACGGTATTATCTTAATAAAGTGAAATTCATTATTTAATTCCATGATTATTCCAGTTCAATTGACCTGTTTATCTCTAAATACAACTTCCAATAAATTTTTCAGTCAAAATGCATACACCAATTCATTCTAATTGAATATATCCAATGAAGTGACACAGTTCTCTAGCAAATTTCCACATACGCTAAAGAGAGAAGGAGGTGCATAAAATCATGTCATCTAGAAAGTTCAGACCTCACCATGATTACGACGTGCCGTATATTCCGAAACGAAAAGCGCGATGTTATGATGAAAAGAAAATCATTCATATACTTGCCGACCTGACAATGGGTGCGCCTGTAGAGATTACATTGAAGGATTCCAAAGAGGTACAATATAACGGTTACTACTTACAGTTTGATCGGAAAGTTCGTACCATCCACTTTCAACCATTTGGAGATTCTGATGTCCAGGAGATTGATGTAGAAGATATTTGTACTATTAGATATGGCTCCTAAAGCCATTATAAAAAAATGTACACAGCGCACTGTGTACATTTTTTATTCTGTTTGGTAAGTGATTGAGCGGTTGGATGGATTGATAGAGCGCTCGAGGGTTGCGATTGAGCGGATGAATGGTCGCTTTGAGCGCTTGCAGACCGAGATTGAGCGGATGAATGATCGCATAGAGCGCTCGCGGGCTGCGATTGAGCGGATAAACGATTGCATTAAGCGCTCACTGGCTGAGATTGAGCGGATGAACGGTCGCTTTGAGCGCTCGCGGGCCACGATTGAGCGGATAAACGGTCACATTGAGCGCTCACAGGCCACGATTGAGCGGATAAACGGTCACATTGAGCGCTCACAAGCCGCAATTGAGCGGTTAAACGGTCACATTGAGCGCTCACAAGCCGCAATAGAGCGAATAACCGCATACATAGAGCGCTCATTCAAAATCCAAGTTACAACATCACTCCAATTCATCCGCACGGGGCATCGCGGAAAGCGCACCGACTTTCATTGCACATAACGCACCCATTTGATTGCCAAACTCAATATGTGCAAGCATTTCTTCGAGCGATTTGGGCTTGCCATTCAAATGAAGGCCGCGAAGTACGCCCGCCAAGAAAGCATCTCCTGCTCCTGTCGTATCTACGGGATCGATTGGCTCCACCGCTACATGATGTTGCGTCCCTTCAAGGATGGCAAGAGTTCCCTCCTTGCCCATCGTCATCATAATGACAGGGATGTTATAGGTAGCAATTTGATCTAGAGCTTTTTCTATACTCGATTCTTGCATAAGAAAAGTGAGTTCTTCTTCCGTAAGTTTTAGCAAGTCCGTCTGATCTAAAAATGAAAGAATGGTATTGCGACATTCCTCTTCACTTTCCCAACGTAACGGACGAATATTAGGATCTACTGAAATGAATAAACCATTTTCTTTTGCTAATTCAACAGCTCTTTTAGTAGTCTCCAAAGCAGTTGGCTGGAACATCGTACCGGAACATATATGTAAAATCGAAGCATTCTGGAAAGCTTGCTCTCGTAAATCACTCGGTTGAACTTGAAGATCAGGCGTGTCGTCTATATATTTTACAAATACCCGATCATATTCCGGAGTCAAATGTACATAAACACGGTTTACTTTCTTCTCCGGTGAACGGACAGCAAACGTTACATCAACACCTTCTTGTCGCAGCTGATTTTCTGCAAAGAACGAATCCTCGTCTTCCCCGATTACGGTGATTAATGAAGACTTTGCACCCAGGCGCGAGACACCCGCCGCTACATTGACTGTTGCACCACCAAGGAATGTTGAAAATTCGGTGTTCGTCTCGTCTGTTGCGATGTAGTCTACGAAAATGTCTCCGTATATTAGGACATGTTTTTCTTGTTGATTCTTCATGTATTCGAACTCCTCAGAAGTTTTCTTACTATCGTATCACGGAATTAGCTTAACTGTGATAATGTCCAAGTAAAATATTGTTCAGTACGTTCTGTACGAATTAAATTAAACTACACACTACAGTTTAATTCATGCACTTCATGGGAAGTCATATAACTAAAATGGAATGTAAAAGGGATGAAAATAGGTATGATCTATGAATGTGCAATCGTTGGTGGCGGACCCGCTGGATTAAGTGCGGCTTTAGTACTCGGACGGGCAAGACGGAATATTATTATATTCGATGATGATCATGCAAGAAATCGCGTCTCCCGTGCATCACACGGCTTCCTGACACGTGACGGCGTGCATCCTGCAGAGTTACGTCGGATGGGTCGTGAAGAGCTTAAACATTATCCGTCAGTCAACTTTCATCATAAAAAGATTGTGGCAGTGGAACGTTTGGACGAATCGCATTATGAATTAATGACAGCAGACGGCAGGACATTCCGCACACAGAAAGTACTTCTTGCTGTCGGTTTGCGTGATGAACAGCCTAACGTGCCGGGTATTGAGCGTTTTTACGGCACATCCATCTTCAGTTGTCCGTATTGCGACGGCTGGGAATTAAGAGATCGTTCATTGGCTGTATTTGCGGATAAAAATGTGTTTAAATTGGCAGCAGAAGTTCATACATGGAGCCGGGATCTAATGGTTTTTACAGGTGGAGAAGGTCAGCTAACGGAAGAGGAACAAAAGAAGTTGAGTGTGAAAGGGATACAGATTATAGATGATATTATTTCGGGGCTTGAAGGCAAAGATGGGCAATTGCACAGTGTGCGGCTTGAAGATGGTACATTGATAGACCGGGCAGGAGGATTTGCCTCTCCTCTTTGGAGTCATCCCAATCATTTCGCTCAAGACTTAGGGTGTGAGCGCAATAAACACGGCGGGATCCTAACTGATGAATATGGACGGACAACCGTTTGGAATGTCTACGCAGCGGGAGACGTC
The DNA here is from genome assembly GCF_002743165.1 of Sporosarcina sp. P19. Lineage (NCBI taxonomy): Bacteria > Bacillati > Bacillota > Bacilli > Caryophanales > Caryophanaceae > Sporosarcina > Sporosarcina sp. P19. The sequence goes on from NZ_PDYR01000005.1 coordinate 8,860, forward strand.
TCACATATCGTCCCTTCACAGCTACTAGTCGCAGCGGGAACCGGAAGCGCTGCTGCTATAGGGATTAATGGTGACTTGACGAATGAGTTTTTTAATCGAATAGATTAAGAACACCCCCTTACCGACAATTAAGGTAAGGGGGTGTTTCAGTGTTCATTGCCATTCTAACGGATCTACTAAATCTCCATGCACGTATAACGCATCGTACGGAGCTTTATCTGAACGGATTTTAATCCATGGCGTTTCTGTTGCTTGATCTTCCAAAATAATGAGGGGCATTCCCATCTTTTCATATTTATAATTGATCGGCGTGCCTGGAGCTGATGAAGGTATAGGACGTACATTCAAACTAGGCGGATTCGTCAATCCAATTTTCAGTTGATTGGCCATTTCCTTGCCGCCCATAGATCGATCCATGCGATATAAATGTCCGCCAATTTTAGAACCCCAATACGGGTCAGAAGCGTATTTTACGTTCATACCAATTGCTTTATTTCCGAAATTCGTCCCATTCGCATATGCAGCGCCTGGCGGTAGATAGTTTTTATTCAAGAAAGCATCGACCAATTCTTGGATGTTTTCACTCACCGAAGCAAAGACTTGATTGGATGGATCATCATCTCTTACATACAAACCGAATAAGTTATTATTATCCAACGCGCGCTTACTTAGACCGTACTGACTTTCATGTTGTGCCAACGCTAAAATATGCATCGCGTTCACATGACTTTCTCGTTCGATACGTTTTAGCTCGGTTCCTAATCCAATCAACTTACTTCTTGTCGTAGCGTCTTTATAAATTGTGGAGTTAGGATAATATTCTTCTAAACTTCGTAACTGCTTCATTATATACGCATCCAACTCTTCAGCCGTATAGCGCGTCATGCTACGCATCGGCAAGTATTGGAAGTATTGATGTGCCGTGCCAATCAAAGCCCCCGTTTCATTATGGAAATGACTGCCGTCCGTGCTGTAATACTTGATTCCTTCTTGCATAAAGCTTGGGGCAGCACCCATTTCATACGAAGCAAACGTCTTTGTCTTATGCGAATAAATCAAGTGATAGAGCGAACCATTCACCACTTTATAGTGTGTGCGATCCGTTACAGTCTGGCTCGGTAGCATCGTTGCATTTTGTGGTTTGATGTAAAAGTTTCTTCCTGCCAATTCGACTTTTACAGAGGTCTCAGTTGAGTCAACGTACACAAGTTCCGTGTCTGCTGGGACATAGGTTTCTTGTCGTGTCAAATTTTCATTAGCATACAAAATCGTCAATGAGCTGCCACCGTATGCCACGGTCGAGATAAACCCTTTTGGCATATGAACTATCTTATTTTGGAACAGCACGACTTGATTGCTATTCATACGACTTGCCGCTGCTTCAAAGCTTGAAAACTTTTCCACTATAGTTGTCGTGCCATTGGCTTGTACATTCGCCAAGTCATATGTTATATCCGCTTTAATGGAAAATGTTTTAGTAACTGGTGCCTTTAATGGTTTGCCATCGGTATTATGCACGGCTTGCGTAATATGTAATGTGTAAGTTTCACCACTACGATAATTTCCTACTGGCGGTGCAATATGTACTTTCTGGTCGGAGTCTGAGTATGTTATTTCATTGTTCTGTGTAACTCTTTTAGAATCCGTAATATAAATCGATTTTTCGTTGACCGTATTTTTATTTACCGGTTTATTGAACGTGACAGTCCACGGCTTGTCCGGATTCTGATCAGGCGAATGGTCCTCCCAAGTAGCCGCTTTAGTTGATAGCGTCATCGCGAAAGTAAGCAGAAAGACGATGATAGTAGTTGTAAGTAGTTTTGTCATAGATTTCAAATCTAGCAACCTCCCTTTTAGTGTCAATTATACAGGATTTTACTAGATTTGATATAAAGAATGAAAGAATTCTGAATTAGGCACGATGGCGTAATAGTGACGGAGTGGAACACGTATTCATTGCATCGGTATGAGCAACTGGCATCTTTAACGCTAGACGACTCCAATACGTAAAAAAATCCTTCTGCCATACTATATTTTTGTTTCCAAAATATAGTGTAGGCGGAGGGATTTATTTTTCTTTTACATCGTTACAAATGAATACATATCGATGCTTTTAAGCGTTCGTTACTAAACCATTGTTTTCTAGTATAGATCGTGCAGGTGTGTAGTGTAAGTCCTGTGCTTCTGCAACAGCTTTGTATGTAACATAGCCATTCATAGTATTTAAACCTTTTCGAAGTGCTTCATTATCTAGAAGAGCCTGTCTGCATCCTTTATTGGCAATTTGAAGTGCGTAAGGGACTGTCACGTTGGTCAATGCTATTGTAGATGTCTGTGGTACTGCTCCAGGCATATTAGCCACCGCATAATGGACTACATCATGTTTTGTATAAGTCGGAGCATCGTGTGTGGTTACACGATCTGATGTTTCAAAGATTCCACCTTGATCGATGGCGATATCCACAAGTACCGACCCAGGTTTCATTGATTGAACCATTTCTTCAGAGACAAGCTTAGGCGCTCTGGCTCCCGGGATCAGCACTGCACCAACCACGAGGTCTGCTGCTTTGACTGATTCTGCGATATTAAATGGATTGGAAACAAGTGTCTGAATGTTATTGCCGAAAATATCATCTAATTGACGTAAACGGTCTACCGAGAGATCCAGTACGGTTACGTGAGCTCCCATCCCAATCGCAACACGCGCAGCGTTTGCTCCTGCCTGTCCACCACCAATTACTACAACATTCCCTCGAGATACACCCGGCACCCCAGCTAGCAGAATACCTTTTCCACCTTTCGTTTTTTCAAGATACTGAGCACCGATTTGTGTCGCCATTCTTCCTGCTACTTCGCTCATCGGCGCAAGCAAAGGCAATGATTTATTAGGCAACTGAACCGTCTCATAGGCAATTCCTGTTACTCCACTTTCTAAAAGAGCTTTAGTCAACTCCATCTCAGATGCTAGATGCAAGTATGTGAATAGTAGTAACCCTTTACGAAAATAACGATATTCAGAAGCGATCGGCTCCTTTACTTTCATGACCATTTCAGCGCTCCATGCTTCTTCTGCTGTCTGAACAATCTGTGCGCCCGCCTCTATATATTCCTTGTCTGTAAAACTTGACCCTAAACCAGCTTCTGTTTCGATAAGTACTTCATGGCCAGACGAGCGAAGTGTGTACACTCCTGCGGGGGTCATCGCAACACGATTCTCGTTATTTTTAATCTCCTTTGGTACACCAATCAACATACCCATTCCTCCTCGAATCAAATGTATACTATTGTATAGTTTTCAGCTCTCTGAGATGTAGTGGTATAAGCCTGTCATATTACACGACGCTATTTACTGTATGGGAGAAGCACCTCTGATTACTTAACGCCAGTAGACTAGAGGTGCTTTATACCCGATTACAAGATAGACAATCTATTATTCATTCTCTTTAAATACTTTTTTAATAACAGCTACGATGAAATCCAAATCTTCGTCTGTACAAGAAAGTGGTGGGCAAAGCGCAAGGACATTATTAAAACCTTCTACCGTTTCACCGTTTCGACCGACAATCAGTCCATTCGCTTTACACTCTCCAATAATTTTCGTAATTCGTGCATTCGTTGCAGGTTCTTTTGTCTTCTTGTCTTCAACGAGTTCAATCCCCATCAAGAAACCAATACTTCGAATATCTCCAACATAGGGGTGATCTTGTAAACATGCCAGTTCATCCGATAACCGCTGGCCAAGTTCTGCAGAACGATTGATAAGATCTTCACGTTCCAAAATCTCTAGGTTCTTAAGCGCAACTGCACAAGCAGCCGGGTTTCCACCAAATGTATTCACATGGCGGAAATGACTGTAATCTTCGCCTGTATCGAACTTTTCATAGATATCTTTGCGGATTGCTGTCACCGATAATGGAAGGTATGCGCTAGTCAAACCTTTCGCCATCGTGACAATATCGGGTTTCACATTGTAATGCTGATGTCCAAATGCTTTTCCAGTTCGTCCAAATCCGCAAATTACCTCATCCATGATTAATAGGACTCCGTGACGAGTACAGATTTCTTGGACTTTCTCTAAGTACACCGGATGTGGAATTAAGATGCCCCCTCCTGTAATGAGCGGCTCCATAATAATCCCCGCGATTGTATCCTTTTGTTCCCAAATGATTTTCTCTTCAAGCTCTAAAGCACGCTGAATATTATAATCTTCCACTGAAACCCCTTCAGGTTTTCGATAATTATCTGGGGGTGCAACATGTAAGAATCCAGGTACAAGCGGCTCATACTTGTATTTTCGTAAAGCCTGCCCCGTAGCGGATAACGCTCCCATTGAGCTGCCATGATACGCACGATAACGGGAGAGGAATTTATGTCTGGAAGGTTCTCCATTTTGTTGGTGATACTGGCGTATAAGCTTGAACGCTACTTCATTTGCATCTGATCCGCTATTTGAATAGAAGATTTTATAATCGTCTCCTAGCATCTCATTTAACTTGGCAGCCAGTTCAATTGCGGGTTTATGGCTTTGTGTCATAGGCACATAAGCGAGTTTCTTCATTTGCTCATATGCTACTTGTGCTATCTCTTCTCTTCCATAGCCCACATTGACACACCATAACCCTGACATACCATCTAAATAGCGATTCCCATTATGATCTGTAATCCAAGCGTTTTCCCCACTTTCGATAATCATCGGAGGATTTTTTTCATTGTATGCTGAAATATGAGGCCAAACTTTATCTCGATTTTGTTCTATTAATGACCCTTTATTCTGATCTTGTTCGCGTAAAGTTTTCAATAGCGTTGCCTCCCCATTTATCAATATTCATGACGTGCAGTCAACATTTTCTTACGTGTGTAAAATTCGATACCATCACGGCCATTTGCATGTAGGTCACCATAAAATGATTTCTTATAGCCGGAGAATGGGAAGAACGCCATAGGTGCTGGTACGCCAAGATTTATCCCAAGCATTCCTGCATCAATTTCTTCTCTGAATTGACGAATCGCTTTCGAGCTATCTGTATATAAACAAGCACCATTTGCAAAGTCTGATTGATTTGTAAGCTCAATAGCTTCATCTAATGTTTCTACTCTGATGATCGAAAGTACAGGTGCAAATATTTCTTCTTTCCAAATTCGCATTTGCGTTGTAACCCCTTCAAAAATTGTAGGCCCTACGAAATAGCCTCCTTCTGAAGTAGATTCATCGCCTCGTCCGTCACGTACGAGAGTTGCTCCCTCTTTAATCCCCGACTCGATGTAAGATAGTGTTTTATCTTTATGGGAATCTCGAATAACCGGTCCAAGGAACACTCCTTCTTCTAATCCGTTTCCAATAGTCATTTTATTGGCTTCATCAACTAAACGCTCCACAAGTTGGTCAGCAATATTTCCAACTGCGACTACGACTGCAGCAGCCATACATCTCTCACCAGCAGAGCCAAATGCCGCATTGGTAATATTAGTAACTGCTACATCCATATTGGCATCCGGCATAACAATCGAATGATTCTTAGCACCTGCTAGCGCTTGAACACGTTTACCATTAGCGGTTCCTGTTTTATATACATACTCGGCTACCGGCTGGGATCCAACGAACGAAACTGCTGGGATGTCAGGATGACTTAAGATTCCGTTCACGATATCATGTGCGCCATGAACGATATTGAACACGCCATCCGGTAGTCCTGCTTCTGTTAATAGCTCTGCCAATCTATTCGCTAGGAGTGGTGTACGCTCTGAAGGTTTTAAAATAAATGTATTTCCTGCTGCAATCGCAAGCGGGAACATCCAACAAGGGACCATCATCGGGAAGTTAAAAGGCGTGATCCCTCCAACAACTCCTAAAGGATAGCGATACATACCCGATTCGATATTTGTCGCAATATCAGGCAGTTGGTACCCCATCATCAAGGTTGGCGCTCCTGAAGCAAATTCCACACACTCGATTCCGCGCAGAACTTCGCCATAAGCTTCCGTATAGTTTTTTCCGTTCTCTATAGTAATTAGTTGTGCCAGCTCATCCCAATGAGCAATCAGAAGCTGCTGATACTTAAATAGAATACGAGCTCTTTGCGGTACGGCAGTTTTCTTCCAAGAAGAAAACGCTTTTTTCGCTGCATCTACTGCCACTTGTAGATCTTCTTGAGTCGATATAGGTACTTCTGCAATAATCTTTCCTGTAGCTGGATTCGGCACCTCTTCATATTTATCAGTGAGTGATTTTACCCATTGTCCATTTATAAAGTTAGAAAGCGTTTTCTTTTCTACTACTATCGTATTCATTTTCCATCCTCCTATTCTTCTAATCTTGCTTTACAACAAGACTTGAGCTAAACTACTTTCTATAGTTTAACAATTATTCTAAATAGTTTCATTTTACATTGTGTAACATCGTACTGAAAATCTTTTCACGTTATGGAGGTCTAATTTACATGAATGAACTTTCGTTGACCGTTAAAGATGTCTTAGCTCGTGAAACGTTCAAACACGCCAAAGTCATAGCAGGACGTAATGGACTGGATCGACAGGTTAGATGGTCACACGTATTAGAAGTTAGTGAATTTAGTTCACTTGTCAACGGTGGCGAAATTATTTTAACAACAGGCATTCATCTACAACTCGATAGCGCGACACAGTTAAAGTATATTAAACAGTTAATCGAACTGGATGTTGCCTGCCTTTGTGTTGAAATAGGATATTATGTTAGTGAAATACAGCAAGACATTATTACACTCGCTGATGCACAGCAATTTCCTATTGTCGTGTTTGAAAAAGCGGTCAAATTCGTTGATATTTCACAAGATTTACATACTGTGATTATTAATCGCCATTATGAAATGTTGTCTAAGTTAGATACATTATCGAGAAGGTTTAATCAGTTAAGTTTAATGCCAAACGGAATTTTGAAGATTCTTCACGAACTACACTCCTTGTTCAACCAACATGTCTTGTTTATATCCGATGAAGCAAAATCTTATTATTACCCCCTTGAATCCACTTCATGGAAACATAGTATAAAGGAATTTCTTAGCGAGAAACCTACGCAAAAGCTAGATCAGGACATCTATATAGTCGATGACCAGCCATTCGCCTTGTTCTCTATCAACGGTTTAGGCCAGGCTCTTGGCTATTTATGCCTTCACCTTCCACAGGAAACGGCCGATGAGTTCGCTTTTTTAATATTGGATAGAGCTTCTCTTGCGATTGCTCAAATATTGCTTAGAAATCGTACAATTCAAGAGAGAAATCAATTTAATGAAGATGAATTCGTGCGCAACTTACTTCATGGTCGGCCTGTAGAACAAGAAGACATCCAATCCTATTTACCAACGAAAAGCCCGAATACTCATTACAGAATCTTCGTCATTCAGTTGGACACGAATGAATCCACTATAGATGAGAACAGTTGGGAAGAAATCCGTTTACAACAATCTATGATGATCCGCTCCGTCTTTAAAAGACATAGCTTCTTTCCGGCTATCTCCGTAACTAGAAATGAAATTACGATTATTGCATCGTTCATCGCTTCAGGGAAGCATGTAAAAGACATCAATCATTTCACTCAAGTAGCCGAGCAGTTAACTGGCATGGACGATAACACTTTCTTTAACGAACGTGAATATAAATTTGGTATTAGTTTAGTTCACCATAACCATTCACAAATCAGGGAAGGATATAAAGAAGCAAAACGAGTAGCGGAACTCAAGCAAAAGTTTGCATTTGAGAGTGATTTTTATGATGACTTAGGGATTTATAGACTGTTACTTCTACTCAACGAACAAGGAGACCTTGAACACTATGTAGACGATTATCTTCAAGATCTTATGGATTATGATAAAAAGACCGGTGGCAACTTATTCGAGACGCTCCGTATCTATCTTGAGTGTGGTGGTTCAAAAAAAGAAACCGCAGATCGTCTATTTATCGTAAGACAAACACTGTATCACCGATTGGAAAAAATTGAATCTATAATGGGGGAGAACTTCATGTCTCCACTCAATCGGATTGCGCTTGAAGTAGCTATTATGGCAAAAAAGGTGTTAGTCTAAATGTTATCTCTTCCTACATACAGCCACTACTCGCCTATAAAACGCGAATAGTGGCTGTTTACGATTTTATAATTACCAGGTAGCTTCGCTAAATACAGTTATAACGGATGATAGCTTCCGCTAATTGCATCCACAATGATCTGTCCTGATTTCTTATTGTCCAACTTGAAATCCGTTAACCAAAAAGGACGATAAAAGAGGTTTCTTTGAACTTCTGTAACTTTAGGCATCGTAACAAATTTAGCTTTTGAAGAAGCATTATCAAAAATAAATCTTTCAGCCATATCAATCGCTTCTTCCTCTGCGATCACAAGCTCAGGGAAACGCCCAACTTCCACGTTCTTTATTGAAAATTTTGGCCGAACATCTACCATCGCTCCTCTACCTCCCAGGCCATCTATTGTACAAGCAGCCTTCCCCTTAAACTTCAGTAAGCTTTTAGCACTCACTTGATATTCAAAAAAGTAATATGGATAGTAGATAATATCTTGGATTTGAAAATACGTTTCTTTTTCGTATTGCTGCAATCCTAGCAAAACTTCTTCTTTAGTAAACTCAATTTCTTGTAATAATATAGCGCTCATGAGTACCTACTCCTGTAAGTTATTTACTATCTGCTAGAAACTTTGATACGTTGCTAGCCTCGGGAGCCAAATCCCGTGTAATATTTCGATCGAACTCTTTTGAGAATACACGTTTGCGTCTGGACTGTTCGAACGCATCCAATATTTCTTCTGATGGTTTGCGGCCAAACCGACTTCCGATGATCATACCTAACAGTGACACTATTAAACCTGCCAAGAATGGATGAAGTCCTGTAGACGTTTCTAACCCCATAGAAGTCCAAATAATATTCGTTGAAGCTCCACCGATCATCGCGCATAAGCAACCGATATAATTGGCCTTTTTAGAGTAAACAGAGGCAACATAAGGAACTAAGAAAGCATTCCCTAATGTACCGAAAGCGAACAGAACCAATGCAAACACGGAAGGTGGCTCATAGATGGCTACGATAACCCCCACAATCCCTCCCATTAAAATGCATAATCTTGAAACAAGAATCATGGTTTTAGGACTAGCATCTTTATTGATGAAACGTTGATAAACATCACGTGAAAGAATCGAGCCTGCTTGCATCAAGATAGAGTCTGCAGTGGACATGACCGCCGACATAATAGCCGAGAGCAATAATGCCGCAAAGATTCCAGGGAATAACGTATAGGCTAACTCTGTAATAATCATCTCGGGGTCAGCAATTGTAGGTAGTAAAATAATCCCAATCATACCTAGAATATATGGCACAAAGATGAAGAATTGATTCCATAGAGCACTGATCATGACAGCACCTTTTACTGTTTTTGTACTCTTCATCGACATATGGCGAACTACTACATGTGGAAGCCCCATATATCCAATAGAGTAAATAAGTATTGCCCCGAGCACCATTCCCCATTGACCGTAATAGGCTAAGTCTTTACCCCAGATACTTAAATACGAAGGGTCTATAGCTTGCAACGCAACGTTCAATCCAGTGATTCCGCCTACATGGAAGTACGCTAGAATACCAATCCCTACGACCCCCAGTACCATGATCATGCCTTGTACAAAAGAAGTGTAGGCAACAGCTAGATATCCGCCAGCCACAGTATAGATGATAATGACACTAATACCGATAATCAGAGACAGTTCATAAGTAAAGCCTGTCAATGTAGACATTGCCTTTCCAGCCGCAATAAACTGAGCACAAACATATCCAAATAAAAACACGATGGAAATGATGGAACCTACCACTCGTACACTAGCGCTTTCAAAACGTTTTTCCAAATACTCAATCGGTGAAAGCGCTCCCAAAATTTCAGACATTCTTCTCATTCGTTTACCTAATACGGAGAGGTTTATAATCGATCCACCCGCATCACCAATAGCGTACCAAATAGCATACCAGCCATATTTAAAGGCCATCGCCGGGGCTCCCATAAACATGAAGCCACTCATAGCTGTAGTTTGCATGGTCATGGCAGTGACGGCCGGTCCGAGAGATCGACCACCAAGTAAGTACTGTTCTGTAGAAGCTGATGATCTTCGTGAAAACCACAAACCAATCGTTAATAGAATCCCTAAGTATAAAATGAAAATTATCCCATCAATGCTCATTAAATGCCCCCCTATCGCAACTACTGATTTTGATTCTGTTCTTTGTCCATCTTTACTTCCATCTCATCGTCTCGTTTCATTTTAAAGTAGATAATGGTTGCTAACCCTACCCATATGAAAGGCCATGGAACAAACCACCAAAATGTTTCTACAGGAAAACCAAGCATGTATTCACCTCCCATTTTTACGCAATCAGACTACTCCGAATGTGTACTATAGTATATTTAGAATCGGGTAATCATACATTGGACACATTGTTATTTAGTGCCTACCAAGTTTAGTCACTATGTCTTGCATATCATTTACTAGGAAAACTTCTATACTAGAGAATCCCTTCCAAACCTAGAGTGTGTGCTATATCAAAATGCAACATGCGCCTACTAGTGCTTATAAGAGCATTGGGGTTTGTATCCAGTAGAATTTCTCCATAATAAAAGCCATCCGAAAAAATCGAATGGCTATCTTTGCTGTATGCTAATATATAACGTTGCTTACTTCTGATAACTAGCCTGTTTTTCATACTCTATTCTTCCATCGATCATCGTCATTTCTACCTTTATCTCTTTAAGACTCGCTATCTCGGCTGATAGAATACTTTGGTCCAACACAACCAAATCCGCTAATTTACCAACTTCAATACTACCTTTTTGTGTTTCATCAAAGCTCGCATAAGCACCCATATACGTATAGGCTTTGATCGCATCCAGCACAGTTACTCTCTGACAAATTCCTGCATCTTGGCCTGAAACAGTTTTTCTATTCACTGCCGCATGAATCCCAAGAAGTGGATTATGGTCTACAACAGGCGTGTCAGAGGCAAATGCAAAAGGTATTCCCTTTGCCAAATAATCTTTTGCTGGATACATGACATTTACTCGATCACCGTAATACTCCAGATACGCATCACCATTCACATACATGAAAGCGGGGTTAGGAATCACTACAACTCCCAATTCCTTCATCCGTTCCTGAAGATCTATACTTGCTATTCCAGCATGTTCAATACGATGTCGGTGATCTGTTCGCGGATGCTTCGCTAACGCCTCTTCAATACAATTCAACACCATTTCAATCGCCCGATCACCTTGTGCATGCGCAGTGATTTGGTATCCCTTGCTGTGAGCTTCCCCTAGAACTTCATTCATTCTTTCTTGGTCATAATACAGTATGCCCGTATCTGTCGGGTCACTCTGATATGGTTCTCTTGTGGCTAAAGTGGGGCCTGTACTGCTGCCATCTGTAAAGAGTTTAGCCGGTCCAATTTTAAACCATTCATCGCCATCTCCAGTCACCACACCTTCATCAATCATATGTCGAACAAACGACTCCGAATCGGTCAATGATCCAATGAGAGCATATACACGGTTTTTCACATCACCTGAGTCTATACTTTTTTTCATCAGTTTTAATATATCGGGTCCCCAGCCATAACTACCCGCATCATGTAAACTGGTTATGCCTGACTCCACGAATATTTGAGATGCTAATTTCAATCCTTTTACAATTTCCTCTGCACTATAATCTGCGATAGTAAATAGTTGCATATGTGCATTTTCAATCATTTTTCCTGTAAATTCTCCATTTGAATCACGCTCTATCTCACCGCCAACAGGATTTTCAGACTCCTTTGTGAAACCTGCTAGTTCCAATGCTTTGCTATTCGCGATAGATGTATGGTTACAAACTCGAATAATTACAATCGGATGTTCAGTAGATATAGCGTCAAGCTCTTGTATTGTAGGAAAACGTTTTTCCATCACCGTCTGCTCATTGAAGCCCGTAACTCGGATCCATTCCCCTCTTGGAGTCTGTGCCGCTCTCTTTTTCATTTCCTCATACAAGATTTCCAACGAATCGATTTCAAGACTCACACAGTTAATGCCGAGTAAGTTCGTTCCATAAATTGTTAAATGTAAGTGCGGATCTATGAAACCTGGAAGGAGAGACTTTCCTTCCAGATCAATTACTCTAGTGTTTTCTCCAATAAATTTGCTTACTACATCAATCTGACCAACGCTGATGATCGTATGATTTTTTATTGCTACGGCCTCCATAATGGAAGAATTCTTATCTACTGTGATAACTTCTCCATTAGTAAATACTATATCTGCATGCACTATAGATCACCTCTCTGCACTAAAATATAAATGTATTGATCAGCTACGAATATAAATATCTTCTTCCTCGCTTCTCTTTGACTTTGTCAGTAAACTCACTACAACCATGATAATAACATTGACAATCAGTCCAATAATTCCTGCGTGGATTCCAAATGGCGTGGAGTCTGCAACTAGTTGGAAATAGAAATTCAATATCGCTCCCACTACCAATCCACTGATTACACCTTTTGCCGTTGCTCCCCGCCAATACAAGGCACTGTACACTCCTGGTGCAAATTGTACAATTGCTCCATAAGCTCCTAAGAGTAAGACAATTAATCCTTGACCTCCGAAAATGGTAATAATATAAGCCAATCCTCCGATGACGAATACACCTATACGCATAATCTTTAAAACGGTCTGATCGGATAAATCTTTGAAAATGGTACGAATCACACCATCTGTTGTTTCCAATGTTGCGTTGTGCGTAATCGCATCGGCAGAAGACATGGCAGCCGCTAGTGCTCCAGCGCCAACTAGTCCGTACACCCAACCTGGAAGATTCATAATAGTAGTGATCAAGAATGGAAGTATCTGATCTGCACTTTCAATCATATCCGCATCTACAATACCTTTAGCTGCAAATCCAACTAGCAATAAAGGTATTAAGAATAATGCAAATATCGGGTAAACCAACACAGTTTTCTTAATGACTTTAGGGCTGGATGCATATGACTTTGTAAATAAATGCGGCCACATCAAGAATCCAATTACGGATACTAAAATAGTCGTTGTGAATGGTATCGTCCCCATCGTAGATCCTTCTTTTCCTATTTGTAAGAATCCAGGGCTTTCTGCAGCAATGTTCGTAAACATGACGCCCATTGAGTCGTGTAACTGATTCACTATCGCTATTCCTACAACCCATGAAATAATGATCATGAGTAACCCTTGGAACACGTCAGACCAAGCCGCAGCTCGTAGTCCACCTGTTGCCACATAGACAACAACGATCCCGTATGCAAGAAGAGCTCCAAGCCAAAATGGAATTCTACCCTCTGTCATAATATTAAAGATGTGTGCCATTCCTGTTAACTGAGTAGCTAAATATTGAATAGAGGCTAATAATGCAAGTAACCCTACTATTATTCCAAGTGCTTTACTTCTATAACGGATTCTAAAAAATGAGGATAATGTATAAAGATTAAACTTCTTACCAATTTTCGAGATCTTAGGCCCGATAATATACCAAGGAAGTATCGCAAACGCTGTATAGATAATAATATAAAAAGCAGGTGCTCCTTTTTCATAAGCCCAACCAGGTGCGCCTAAAAATGAGAAAGCACTAAATACCGCTCCCCCCATCAAGAACCACATGACGATTAATCCTAATTTACCTCCTGCAACAGCAAATTCATCTAGGGAACTGGAGTCCTGACCTCTACCTGCCCATACTCCAACAACCAAGGCGATTACTAAATAACCAATCATAATGATTAACGCAATTAGCCAATGCTCCATCATTCATCACCTTCTTCTAACTTATGGTCAGGATCAAATCTATACAAAATTATGATTCCTAAAAATGTTAGTAAAATTAATAGAATGATATAGAAAAATGAAAAAGGTAGTCCCATAACGATAGGAGTTGCTCGGTTTGCCAGCTCAAATAAAGGAAATATTAACAATAAAAAAGGAATAGTAACGATCACTATATAAATCGTATTGAATTTCTTTTTGCTCATCCAATCCCTCCATTAACTATATTCTTTGAGTTCTATCACCTTTTACAAGCCATTCTATAAACAGTCTTATACAGTAGTTCCACTCCTAGTGCTATATCTTCAGGTGAACTATACTCTTTCGGGTTATGACTAATACCATCCTTTGAACGGACAAATATCATACCGTAGTCACACACATAGGACATTTCAAGCGAATCATGAAAAGGACCACTCATTAATTCTGGAGGAGTTAAATTCATTTCAGCACTTTCTTCTCTCATAATCTGCATAATATTTTCATTACAAAATCTAGGTTCACTTCGCGTATCTTCAGTGATTGTATACGTTAAGCTATGTTCATCTGCAATTCTCTCTAACTCTTGAAGGAAAACTTGTTCAATCTGATCCCGTTTACTTTCATCAATATCTCGTAAATCAACTGTAAACGTAACTTTCTCAGGTATGATATTGCGAGAGTCTGGAAATACTTGCAAACTTCCGACTGTACTTACTGTGGGTGCTCCCGGGACCTCTTGAGCTAACTCATTGAGCTTTACAATAACTTTAGCTGCACCTACCAAAGCATCTTGACGCATAGGCATCGGCACAGATCCAGCGTGACCAGCTAAGCCTTCCATTTCAATCGTCAACCATAAAGGACCGGAAATACCCGTAACAATTCCAACAGGTTCACCTTTCGCTTCCAATACAGGTCCCTGTTCAATATGAAGCTCTAAAAATGCCGTTATTGTAGAAGGGTCAATAAGAGACTCTTTAAATTTTGACGGATCGCAACCAAATTCGATAAGTGCCTCTCGTCTCGTCATTCCATTCTTATCATTACGCTCGAGCTCTCCCTCTTCTAACTTACCTAACATGCCTCTTACACCAAACAAGCCCTTATTGAATCGTGAACCTTCCTCATCAGCAAAGGCAAATATCACAATAGGTATCTCAGGCTGTATTCCCTTTTCTTGCAGCGTTTCCAACACTTCAATCGCTCCGATCACTCCAAGCGCCCCATCGTACCTTCCACCATAAGGTTGCGAATCAATATGTGAGCCAATTACTAAAGCCGGGGAATCATTCGATACGCCATCCATCCTTCCAATTAAATTACCAAAATGGTCAATTTGCGTCTTTAAACCGATTTGATCCATGTACTTTTTCACATGTAACACAGCTTGTTTATCCTCAGGTGAGTGTGCAAGTCTAGAGACACCAGTGGAACCAATTTTCCCTATTTCACCTAATATTTGAAGATTATCATTTAATCTAGCACCATTAACAGAAGTTGTTAACGCTTTCATTTTTCCACTCCTCTTCGAATTCACATCTTTTGATTATTCAGTATACATCTAATTACATTAATTCTCATTTTACTAAATGTAAAGTGATTACAGACAAACACAAACAGATAGTCTATTAAAATCTGAATATTCTATATGAATTGACCATCCTCGCATTGACGACCTATCACATTTACACATTGCGCAATAAGCTTGTTCTTCTTTTAAATAAAGTCCAAGCATTTACATCCTATGCATATGATTAATACTTGTACTTTATACAATAATGATTGTTATATGTAGCGATCTGTACAGAATTATATATGTCAATTGCTTTATTATGCGGGATATCCACTCTATTGCGGACCGCAAACGCTCTATCATACGCGATATTCGCTCTATAGTAGTCCGTAACCGCTCTATCCAACTGGAGATGCGCTCTATGATACGTGGCAACCGCTCTATAGCAGGCGATTTCCGCTCTATAGTGGCTCGCGATTGCTCTATATTGTCAACCACTCTATCACATGCGAGATTCGCTCTATTCCCTGCCATAACCGCTCTATCACGCTAGCTATCCGCTCTATAGCAGTCCACAACCGCTCTATCACACATCACATCCGCTCTATAATAGTCCGCAACCGCTCAATCCCCCCGCCCCACTCCCCCAATAAAACAAAAAAGCCCCCCAGCCAAAAAATCTGGCCAGAGAGCTCCCCTCAAACTAAAACACAAACTTACTCTTTAATTAACTCCAAATCAACTGGAATATCCGCCTCTACATCTTCACCGTTCAACAGAGCAACTGCTGCTTCCATTGCCTTGACCCCAATTTCCTCGGGCTTTTGAGCAATCGTTGCGGACAACTTACCAGCTTTGACAGATGCTACAGCGTCGTCTGTTGCGTCGAATCCAATGACTGGAATATCCTTACCAGCCGACTGAATAGCTTCTAACGCACCTAACGCCATCTCATCATTATGCGCGAATACGCCTTGGATGTCTGGGTTAGCTTGCAAAATATTCTCCATTACCGTCAAACCTTCTGCACGGTTAAAGTTTGCTGTTTGTTTCGCCACGATATTCACCTTGCCGTCAACCGCTTCGTTAAAGCCGGCTCCACGGTCACGCGCTGCGGATGAACCTGAGATCCCTTCAAGTTCTGCTACTTGCGGTTGATCTTCGCCAAGTAACTCGAGCAGGTATTCTCCAGCTAACACACCGCCTGCTTTATTATCCGAGGCAATATGAGAAACGACTTCTCCACCTTCTGCTCTGCGGTCCACTGTGATGACCGGAACGTTCGAGCTGTTTGCTGATTCCACTGCAGATACAACCGCTTCAGAATCCGTAGGGTTAATGATTAACAAATCTACACCTTGTTGGATTAAATCTTCTACGTCACTCGCTTGTTTAGACGCATCATCTTGTGCATCGACAACGATCACTTCAGATCCAGACTCTTTCGCCTGTTCCTTCACACCTTCACTCAATGTCACGAAGAATGGATTGTTAAGCGTCGATACGGAAAGACCGACTTTATACACTTTGTCGCCATTATTTCCAGCCTCGCTTTGATCATCTGATGAAGAATTTGAACCGGGTTGCTCTAATGAACAAGCAGCCAAAACGAGCACCATGGCCATAAGTAGTAACCATTTGATATTTTTCATACAATTCACATCTCCTTATGCGGTTTTTTTGCGATCTAAGAGTACTGCAATTAATATAACTGCACCCTTAACTACCTGTTGGAAGAAAGAGGATACGCCTATCAAATTCAAACCATTATTCAAGACACCTATAATCAATGCACCGATTAAAGTACCGACAATCCAACCACGACCGCCAGTCAAGCTTGTTCCGCCAAGTACAACGGCCGCAATCGCATCGAGTTCAAACATATTACCCGCTGTTGGCTGTGCGGAGTTTAGACGTGACGTCAAAATAAGTGACGCGATTGCCGTTAGACCGCCTGCCAATGAATAGACATAAATCTTCACTCGATCGACATTAATTCCAGAAAGACGTGACGCTTCTTCATTGCCACCGACCGCATATACACGGCGTCCGAATGTCGTTTTCTTCAATATAAAGTACAGCACTGCAAAGGAGATCGCCATCGTGATGACCGGAACCGGAATACCGAAAATATATCCTTTTCCGAGCATTTGGAATGTGAATGAATCGCCAAGTCCTGAAATCGGGCGTCCTTCAGTATAGACTAAAGTCAATCCGCGGAAAATCGTCATCGTCGCGAGTGTTGCGATAAATGGTGCGACCTTCCCTTTCGCAATAATCAAACCGTTGATTGCACCGAGCAGCACACCTAGTAATATGCCGAGTAGCATAGCCAAAATCGGATCCATACCGCCTGACATCATACCTGCTGTCACGGCACCCGTTAACGCGAGAATCGATCCAACTGATAAATCAATTCCACCTGTCAAAATAACAAACGTCATCCCGAACGCAATCAATGCGTTAATTGACACTTGACGCAATACGTTGAACAAATTGTTCAGCGTTAAAAAACTTGGACTCATAATGGAAATAATGACCACAATCAATAATAAACCAATGAACGGTCCTAATTTCTGTAATGACGATTTCATATTAGTCTTGGACAACTTTGTCACCTCCTGTTGCAAAATGCATAATTCGTTCTTGTGTCATTTCCTCTTTCGGTATATCTGCCATCAATTGACCTTCATGCATGACGAGCACGCGGTCTGCCATACCGATCACTTCCGGTAGTTCGGATGAAATCATCACAATCGCGACTCCACGCTCAGCCAATTCATTGATAATGCTGTAAATTTCTTTCTTCGCACCCACGTCGACTCCTCTTGTAGGTTCATCCAAAAACAAAATATCTGGCTCAATACCAAGCCATTTTGCGATGACGACCTTTTGCTGGTTACCACCACTCAATGACTTAACGATTTGTTCAGGTCCAGACGTGCGAACACCGAGACGTTTAGACATCGTGTCATACAACTGACTTTCTTTCGTTCGTTGAATGACACCTGAATTGGAAATTCGATTGAAGTTTGTCAAGCACATATTTTCCTGAACCGAAAAATCGAGAATCAACCCTTCAGTTTTCCGGTCTTCTGTGACATATCCGATCCCAAGCTTTTTCGCTTGCAACGGATTTGAAATAATCACTTGCTCCCCATCAATGAAAATCTTGCCCGCAGTCGGTTTCTTGAAGCCGAAAATCGATTGAATCACTTCCGTACGCCCCGCACCCATCAATCCGGCAATACCGACGATTTCACCTTTTCGCACTTCAAACGATACATCTTCAAAATAGTCATTGCGCGAGAGACTTTCTACTTTTAGTTTCACATCGCCAATTTCACACGCTCGGGCTGGGTATCGTTCACCCAATTCACGTCCAACCATCATCTGCACGATTTCTTCAAACGTCGTGTCCTTGATATTCCGCACACCGACGTATTGACCGTCCCGTAATATAGTAATACGATCGCACATCGCGAAAATCTCTTCCATCCGATGTGATATATAAACGAATGAAACGCCTTCCGCTTGCAATGCTCGAACAGTTTTAAATAACGTTTTGATTTCACGGTCCGTCAATGCTGCAGTCGGCTCATCCATAATAATTAATTCTGCATTAGAAGAAACCGCCTTCGCAATCTCAATAATCTGCTGTTTACCAACGGATAAATCACGCGTGATAGTCCGCGCATCGACATGCAAGCCTAACTTCGACAGAATTTCTTCTGCTTGACGATTCATTTCTTTCGTCTTCAAAATTCCGCTTTTCCCGAATGTCTTTTCATTACCTAAATAGAAGTTCTCTGCAACTGTCAAGTCAGGTAAAATATTGAGCTCTTGGTGAATGACCGCAATTCCCGCTGCTTCAGCTTCCTTGGCGTTCTTAAATTCCACTTTCTTACCTTTGACCGAGATCTCCCCTGAATCACGCGAATAGATCCCTGTCAGAATTTTCATCATCGTAGATTTCCCTGCACCGTTCTCTCCCATGAGCGCATGGATTTCGCCTTTGACTACATTAAATTCCACATTGTCGAGTACTTTATTTCCATTGAAACTTTTCGATATCCCGCTCATCGCAATCATCTCTGCACACCCACTTTCAGAATATGACGCCTGACTGGACGATAATATTGGCATAAGGTGTCGCCTCTCCTGTACGAATAATAACTTTCGATTGTCTTGATAGTTCTTTTAATTGATCATGTGTCAGCTCATCTATCGGACATTCTAGTTGTGTAATTTCACTATAGACTGTAGGATTCTCTTCTTTTATTTCACTTGCAATATATACTTTTTCTGCTTGAAAGTCTTTCAGTAATTCCAATAAAATCTCCGTGAATCCAGGTTTTCCAATCGTATACGAAAGATCGATACACGGAACACCTTCAGGAATCGGCAGACCGCAATCCGCAATCGTCAATTGATCGGTGTGACCCATTTTAGCCAGCACAGCCGCAATATCGCGATTGATCATGCCGTGCTTTTTCATCGACTCTCCTCCAAACGCGCTTCCACTTCTTGAAATGAAGGCATGCCGCCTTGTGCGCCGAACTTCTCTACGGAAAGTGAAGCGGCCGCATTTGCGAAACGAACTGCTCGTTCCAGTTCCATCCCCGCAACTATTCCATGTGCAAGCGCTCCGTTAAACGTATCACCCGCACCTGTCGTATCCACGGCATTTGTCTTAAAGCCTTCTACTATGACATGCTTTTTTCCATCAAAGAATCGTGCGCCGTCATTACCTAGCGTAATAATCAAACGGTTCGGATACTTTTCTAATGCACTGACCATGTCCATGCCAAAAATCTGTTCACATTCCGTTTCATTCGGCGTTAAGTAAGTAATTGAAGGCATCATGTCAAGTTCGAAACCGCCCGCTGGTGCAGGATTCAACATCACCGGAATGCCTAATGCTTGGCACTTCGCTAATGTATAGATCACAGTAGGAATTGGAATTTCTAGTTGAAGCATAACCAATTGGCTGCGCTTAATGAGGTCTTCTATCTCGTCAATATGTGCTGGCATCAACAAAGAATTGGCACCCGGTACGACGATGATCCGATTATCCCCTTCTGACAACAAAATATTTGCGATACCCGAAGCTCCATCCACTGTACCTACACCGGTGACGCCGACTTTATTCTGTTGAAGATTGTTCACTATGCTCGTACCAAATAAATCATTTCCCACGCACGCAACCATATGTGTTTCACTGCCAAGTCGTGCTGCAGCAATTGCCTGATTCGCACCTTTTCCACCTGGCACTGTATCGAACACATTTCCAAGAACCGTCTCACCCTGGTCCGGGAAATGTTTCGTACCAACTACCAAATCCATATTGGCACTGCCAATTACCGTTATCATCATGCTTCACTCCTCGTTGTTTGGCGAATGAGCAACTCTGCCGGAATCAGTACTTCACGCTCCGTCAGCTCTTGCCCTTTAATTAATTCAATGAGCATCCTCGCTGCCATCGCACCCATTCTATATAAGTCCTGCGCTACCGTCGTTAAGCCTGGTGTTAATTGGCTCGCAAGCATCGTTCCATCATATCCAACGATTTGAAGCTGATTCGGTACATGAATACCCGCTGAATACGCAGCTTTCATTGCACCCGCTGCGGTCACGTCGCTGCTCGCAAAAATCCCGTCAATTGACACTTCTTGCAAAATCTTTTTCACCATCGTTTCCGCTATATCAAAATGAAAGGGACATTCAATAATATGTGTTTCTATTTTCTTCCCCTTTACCGCATCCTTGAACCCAGCAAATCGATCATCAGCAGGTCCTAATCCTGAAGGCCCGCGCATACAAAGAATGTTTCTGCAACCGCTATCCAATAAATGCTCAGTTCCTAAACGAGCGCCTTCGCGGTTATCCGTCGCAATATACGGTATCGACGAATGAATTCTTCGATCGATTGCTACAATGGGGATATCCAGCCCCATATAATGCTCCGCTTCTACATGATTCGACGCAACAATAAACCCCGCCACATATTTCTGTTGCAGAGTCTTTACATAATTAATTTCCTTCTCAAGATCCTCATCCGAGTTACACAAAATCAACGTGTATCCATACGCCAGCGCAACATCTTCAATTGCACGCGCCAGTTCCGGAAAAAACGGATTGACGATATCGGGAACAATCAAGCCAATAAAAGTAGATTGCTTCGTACTAAGAGAACGCGCAATCATACTAGGCTGATAGTTTAACTCCTCCACCGCCTTAGCAATCACCCGTTTCGCCTCTTCACTTATGTATCCTTTATTATTTAAATAGCGTGAAACAGTCGCAACTGAAACTCCAGCAGCTTTAGCCACATCCCGTATATTTGCCAACTATTTCACCTACATTCTGTTCTATGTGGTACCGGTTACACATAATGATAACAGACGGAGTTTTTTAGTGTCAATAGCGAAGTGGATTTAGGTGGGAGTAGGGTTTATTGAGTGAATATTGGGTTAGATTGTGGGGTTGTTGTGGGGATTTCCTAGGCGGGATTGAGCGGTTATACAGCTGTTTAGAGCGGATAGCGTGATACATTGAGCGGGTACACTGCTGCTTAGAGCGCTCGCGGGCTTGGATTGAGCGGATGGCGCGGGCGTTAGAGCGCTTAGGCCGACACTTTGAGCGCGAGCGGACTTGGATTGAGCGGATAGCGCGAGCGATAGAGCGCTTAGGCCGACACTTTGAGCGCTAGCGGACAGGGATTGAGCGGATGGCGCGGGCGATAGTAGCGCTTAAGCCGACACTTTGAGCGCTAGCGGACAGGGATTGAGCGGATAGCGCGGGCAATAGAGCGCTTCAGCCAACACATTGAGCGCTCGCGGATATGGATTGAGCGAATGGCGCGAGCGATAGAGCGCTTAGGCCGACACTTTGAGCGCTAGCGGACAGAGATTGAGCAGATGGCGCGGGCGATAGAGCGCTTGAGACGACACATTGAGCGCTCGCGGATATGGATTGAGCGGATATCCAGCTACATAGAGCAGAAAGCACAATACATAGAGCGATTAACCCAAACAATAGAGCGCACACCAAACAACAATGAATACTCCCCTTTTCCAGAATCTCCTAAACGAATTAAGATGTCTTGTCTATACATATCTATAGAGGTAAAATGAAATTAGAGTCATAGATAAAATCCATAGAGGAGAGATCTGCATGACGAATTATCGAGAAAACGAAACAGTCCAATATGAAATACCAGTGGACTTACGCAAAAGTATAGATTACGTCAGCGGGAATTTATTTATTACAAATCAGCGTTTTATCTTCCAGCCACAAAACATGCATTTTCAAAGAGATATTTTAGAGTTTGATATTGCTGACATCAATAATATCGATTCTTCCTACGTTTTGGGTATTGTGCCGAACGGAATTACCGTCGAGTTAAAAGATGGTACTCTGCATACATTTGTTTTAGAGAGTTCACTTTTTGTGAAGTGCGATGAGATTATCAAGACGGTTTGGGATTTGATGTGAATACAATTAAGTTTAAAAGAGTTGTTCCAACTGGCGGACAGCTCTTTTTGTTGAGCTAATGATGTGTAATAGCGCGGTGTCGGACTAGTTTGGCACGATGTCATTCTACTCTAGCGCGGTTTATGCTCCGAATTGCACGGTCCCTACCCCACCCACCTCTCTAAACACAAAAAAGACTGCCACTAGAAGCCATCACAACAAACATGGCCTCCAGTACAGTCTTTCTATCTACCCTATCATTCCATCACATCACAATATTACTTTCCTTCGCCTTCTCAATAAACTTATCACTCGATTTATTAAAGAACTTCTTCAATCCAAGCCCTGCTACGAGTGCTAACGCGAAGTAGATGGACAGGTAGAGTATTTGTTTTAACGCTACTGCCCAGATAATTCCACCAATGGATTCACGCAATAACGTGATCGCATGTGTGAATGGCATAAATGCGGAAATCTTTTGGAAGAACTCTGGTGCCATTTGGATGGGGAATGTACCTCCTGATGCACCGAGCTGCATGACCATCAAAACGATCGCGATAACCTTACCAGTGTTACCGAATACGGACACGAGTGTGTACACGATGGAAACGAATACGACACTGATCAGTACACCGAATAATACAAACGGTAGTTTATTCACGACGTAGACATTCATGATGAATAATTCACCGAGTGTGACTATCAATGATTGAACCGTGCCAATCCCCGCGAAAATAATCAACCGTCCAAGATACGTTTGATAGCTCTTGAATCGTGTCTTTTCTCGGATGTCGACTTTCAGCGTGGATACCATGAGCAATGCGCCCACCCACAATGAAAGTGTCGTATAGAATGGGCTCATGGCTGAACCGTAGTTTGGTATTGGATATAACGCATGTTCATTCAAGACAACCGGTTCGGCGAGAAACTTACTGACGCCTACCGGATCTGTCGAGAGAACATCCAATAATTTATCCAAGTCTCCTTCGTCTTCTAACTTGCGGATTTTCTCTGCCATCGTTTCAATCGTTTCACGAGCTTCTGGGAAGAGTTCCTGAGCTTTCGCCAAATCTTTTTTCCCAAGTACCACCCCTGCATCCGCTTTTTCAAGCGCATTACGAAGACGTGGAATCCGTCCATTTACCTCGTCCAGTACGTCGGACACGTCATACAACGCATTGGTTGCATCACGCATCGCGGATTTATACTTTCTCGTCAAATCACTATTGACGAAATCGATAGCTTCCCCAACCGAACGATCCAATTCCCCGGATACACGATCGACTTCAGCCAAATGCTTTTTACCGTTCGCTTTTGATTCATTGATTCGTCCAACTAAGCCGTCAACGGATGAATTGGCAGATGACAAGCTGTCTTGAACCGTTTTGATTCGCTCAATTTCAGCAGACAGTTTATCCGAATGAATGAATTTCTCAAGATCTGTTAAGCCATTGTTAATGGAGCCAATTGCCGAAAGTCCATTATCAATCCGGCCAACCATTTTTTGAAGAGCACCGATCGTAACCTCAGGATTTTCCGCTGTCTCTAGCAAACCTGCGAGCTTCTCATCAATTTCTGTCTTCGATGCTTGGAGTTCATTGAACCGATCGCGCAGTCCTTCATCGAAAGTTTGTAATTGTTTAATCGTATCTGCAATCGCTTTTTGGCTATTTGCATCAAATTGATTCCGTGCATCTGCAATCTTTTGCTGACTCGCATGTAGCTGTCCTTGAAGTTGATTCAACAACTCGAGGCTCGGTTTTTCCCCTTTATTGATGGCAGCTTGCACTTTATCGATGGCTTGTTTAGTCGACGATAACTGATCACGTAACGCGACGAATCGTTGTTGCAGACCGACAATTTGGTCACTGCCCGTCACATTACCCGCAGCTTCTAAAACGGAAATCACCGAATCCACTTTACCAATCTGACTTTCTATCGCAGTGGAAATACTGTCGAGTTGTTCTTGGTATTTGCTGAAATCAATGGATTCACGCTTATCAATCAAGCCTTGAACGACTTCCTGCGCATTGCCATTCACTTCGGTCCCACGATCCAATAAGCCCGTGATATTCGCGGAAAGCTCATTCAACTGCTTCATAAGCTTTTGAGTTTGCGGGGATAATACATTTTCGTAATTGCCTTTAATTTTATCCATATCTTCAGCGAGTTTATCCGACAACGATTGTGTTTGCGTAATTAAATCGGTTGCTGGATTTTTACCGCTCTGCAAATCGGAAATGATCGTTTCCAAATTCTTTTTCAGACGGTTTAAATCTGTGGCGCTCTCATTCAACGAACTCTGCAAATCTTTAATATTCGTTGAGTCTTTTAGATTCTGATCCTGTTTTTTCAAATAATCGTAAATATCATCTAATCGTGCATTCGTATCTTCTAATTTGTCTTGCTTATCCCGTAGCGAATCGACAATACGATCGACGTCTTCACCTTTACCTGACAGCTCACTCGTCAAATCGGGCACTTTGCGGAATGCTGTTTGTGCACTCTCCAAGTTAGACGTGATGACACGCAATGTGTGATCCACGGTCTTTTCATTCTCCTGCAACTTACTAATCAACCGTGCGTTTAACTTTTTCGCATTGGCATGCACTACATTGACGTCGTCAAGCACGACATCTACGCGATCAATAGAAGTATCTGCAAAATCCAAGCCTTTATCTACCATCTGTAATTTCGAATAAATATCTGGAATGTCATATTCTAATTGATAAATTAAATCACGTAGCTTTTCGATATTCCCACGATTGTCTTCAAGTTCTACTCCCAGATTATTAAATACTTTGATGACTGCTTCATTCGCTTGTTCAACGAATGTTTTATCGATATTTTCTACTATTGCAGATGCACCTTTCCCCGCAACTTTCGGGGAAATCGCATTAATTTTTTCATTGATATAATAATCTAATGTCGGCTTCTTCATATCGTCGGTGACGACACTGCTTAAATTCTCCGAGAAGTCTTTTGGAATGATGATCGCAGCATAATAATCCCCGTGCTTCACGCCTTTTAACGCTTCGTCTTTCGTTACGAACTGCCAGCCGAGATCATCGTTATTGGTCAGCGAGACAATCACTTCATCTCCGACATTGAATTCTTTGTCCTCAATCTTTGCCCCTACGTCTTCACTGACGATTGCGACCTCCACACCTTCTGTATTGGAATACGGATCCCACGAAGCGAGGATGTTCATCCAAGCATAAAGGGAAGGCAGAAAAGCAATCGCCGCAATGACAATGAGTGCTGCTTTATTCTTGAAGATATTCCGGAGATCCCGTCTGACTATAAACCATATTTTATTCATTTCGTATAAACCCTCACTCTACATTTCGTCATGCGCACGTCAAACTAACAAACTGGAGAAGATCGTACCATTCAAAATGTCCGTTATTTGCTTCTCCGTCAGCTGTTCATCATGTGTTTTTGACCAATCATTAACTAGTGCTAAATAAGATCTGAATAAAAGGAAAGCAATCAGTTCGCTGTTACATGGCTTCAATTCACCTTTTGCGACACCGCGCTCAATCTTTCCTGCAATGAATTTCAATATTTCCTTCTCTATAGAAGTTAACGCATCGCCTACAGCAGGTGTACGCAACTCTTTCTCTTCTTCAATTAATTTAATGAATAGCTGATGCGTCTCGCGAAACTCCAGCAACTGCATAATACGTGCATGGGCATTTTCCTGAAAAGATGCTCCTTCTTTAGCAGTTCGTTCGGAGACGTTTTTCATTTCTTCAACCATTTTCCAAACAATCGAATGAAATAATTCTTCTTTATTTGAGAAAAATGTATAGATTGTGCCCTTCCCCACATTCGCAATCTTCGCGACCCGGTCCATCGTTGTCGCTTTATATCCGAACATCGAAAATGATTTTTCAGCTGCCAACATAATTTCTTCTCTGCGATCCATTATGACACTTCCTTTAAAAGTGACCGAAATACCATTTCAGTCTGTTAGTCATTATACTACATAGATTGATGAATGAATGCAAGATATTGCACAAAAAAACTATCATACAAGCCATATGGTAATGACTTGCATGATAGTCTATAATTTTCATTCAATCACGAATACTTTTCGAATAGGTTCTTTAATCACTTCTCCATTTGCTGATAGTACATCGGTAATCGTCAAGTAGTATAGTTCACCTTGAGTATATCTAGTACTTGGCTTGATCTTTAACGACTTTCCATCTTCTCCAAGCGTTGTAGAAACCTGAACGATTTCGCCCGCTGCATTTCGAACGACTACTTTTTCTAAGTTCTCAGCATCATTCTGTAATGCACCTGAAAACTTAATATTCCATTCTTTCGTTGCTTCAATTTTACTTACCGTTTCGAAATAATTATACAGTTGATCATTATTGAGCACTACCGCTTGTACTATTCCTGCAGGCAGTTCAAGACCTTTTAGCGCATCCAGTACTTCGCCCGTCTCCCCAATTTGAACGATCATAATTCCGTCTACCACTTCTGTTTTCTCTACTTTGGCAGGTTGGAATTCCCCTGTCTTTTCATCTTTCAGTTGAATTTGAAGCTTTCCATCCGTAATGGTTGCTTTTACGTTTTCAGGTGCTTCGACTGAGTGTTCAGGTGTAGGATTCCAATCATCCCCTAAATCTGCACCCAAGTTCGTTGTATACTGCCAGCGTAAAATATCATCCTTCTGTAATTCATAAATTCCTGCACCATACTGCGGGAACTCCCCATTGACTGAATACATCCAGCCGCTAAGTGGTCCGCCATCAAATTCACCTAAATTATTTATACTCTTCACGTAAATAGTTGGACCTACACCAGTAAATTTGATTGGTATGGAGAGATTTTCTACTTCACGTTTTAATGCCGTGAATGCCGTATCTCCAGATTCAATTTTCAACTGTTTCGGGCTGATAATATCCCCAGTCCCCATTGTCCGTGTTTCTACAGAAAATGTTATATACTCCGGTTCAACTGGCGGCTCTACATTTCCCACTTCAGAAAATTGTTGCCATACGGATTTACCCGTTTTAACTTCTTGTAGGGCAATTAAGGATTGTTCTACTGCTTTCGTATTGACCCATTGATCAGCAGGTAAAGTAAAGGCAAATGCACCATTTTTCGTTTGGAATTTGCTTAATGCATCTAAGGGCAATTTCCCGCCCTTTTGCCACTTGTCCGATGTAACGTCTTCTCCTACCGCAACAAGACCTGAAATGACTGTCGCAATACTATTGGAATTTTCTCCCCAAGCGCCCCAGCCAGCTGTATCAAGTTGTTGTTCGCGCAAGGCTTGTTTTGCACGTTCAATTGCTGCATTCGCTGCACTATCATCTTGATAATTTGCTAGTGCCAGCAAGACCATTCCCGTTATATCGGGATCCGCTATGTCTGCCGCCTTTAATGAAAGTGAAAAGCCACCCTTATCTTTTTCTTGATTTAATATATGTTGTAACGCTTTCTCTTTTGTTGTGTTATCCCATGTTCCTACATCTTGTCCACGCTTCTCACCTGTATCTAAAGCGAGCATCGCCCAGACGTGTTTATTTATAGCACCGATCGATCCGTCTGTTTTTTGTTGTGCTGCTAGCTCTGCATAAAGATTTCGTTTAGTTTCCCATGCAGTAGATGGATCTTTTCCTACTGCTAGCAAACCGAAGATATAGCGAATATGATGCGTATCTGCTTCATCTTTCTGTAATCCTGGATCTTTAGTGAGCCAATCTGGTAATTGTGCTGTACCATCGCTTAATTGTGAACTAGACGCACCCAATGCAACCAATTCTGTCCAACTAATTCCAGGCATACCCCATCTAAAATTATCTTTATTATATCTCTCCACTTCATAGAAACGTAACGTATCCGCAAGCATATCGTCTACCGTACGAATAACTTCTGGTATAGCCGGAGTATTATTTGCAGTAGTGTTTACATTCGACTGCACTGCTTTAGCAAGTCCAGTTATTGATAACGTTACATTTGGTACTTCGCCTTGCACATGTAGAAGTACTTTCTGGTTACTATCAACTGTAACGGAGCCAACTGTTAGGTCACTGTTACCTACAGTCCAATTACTAGCATCTGAAGCCGCTTCCGTAAACGTATCCCCACTTAATTTGATTTCAATAGTCGGATCCTTGTCGCCGACTTTCAATTTTGTCATGGATTTGAGAACTGCATTACGTTTATAGAAAATATGAATCTTATCATTGTCGTTTACTGCTTTATCGATAAATGAAGTAGATGATTCTTCATTTACATCAACAACCCACTGATCCGTGCCATGTAAGCTTCCATTTTGAACGTTGTTAATCGATACAAAATTTTCTCTCAGTTGATCCAGCTCGTAAGGAATATTTTGTTCTTTTAACAACTGTTCAACAACTTGTACAATCGTATCGCCTGTTTCGAATGCCACTGCAGTATTTGCAAGAATCGGTGCATCTACCCCATCGACTTTCACGTTGGCTGTAGGTTGTTCTGCTTTTAAAGCAATTCGATTCCAAACAGAACTTCCTGCTTTAATATCCGCCAACGCAAGTAAAACTTGTTCTGTTGCCATTAAATTAGCACTCTTATCAGTCACTTTCCACTTATAAGACCCGTCTTCAAACTGAAAACCTTTTATTGCATCTACTACTGTCTGATCGCCTACATGCCACTTTTCTGCTAGTATATCTTCATTTACTGCAGCTAGACCCCAAATCGCTGTCGCTGTGGAGTTGGCATTATCGCCCATTCCAAAATTACCTGGAGAATTAAACCCACCCGTCGTTAAGTCTAGTTGTCTAGCTCGTAATAAATCCTTCGTTCTTTCAATAACTGCATCTGCCGCTTCTTCCCCTTGATAAGTAGACAACGCGATCATGCCCATACCTGTCATATCTGGATCGGAAACTGGACCAAAGAATGAATATCCACCATCTTCATTTTGGTTATCGAATAAGAATTGTAGCGCTTTTTGTTTCTTATCTGTATTCCACTCACCTAAGTCGGCTCCTAGACGTTCGCCTGTATCCATCGCAAGCAAGGCCCACATATGTTTATTAATGCCGCCAAATGAGCCTGTCTCTTCGTTTTGTTGCGATGCTAATTCTGCATAAAGATTACGATTCGTTTCCCATGCATCTGCTGGATCTTCGTTCATTGCGAGTAACCCGAAGATAAAGCGAATATGATCTGTACCATGATGTATAGGTTCTAGATAATCTGGATCTTCTTTTTGCCATTCTGGTAATATCCACTCGCCATTATTCAGGTCTTCACCTGCTGCGTAAAGTCCTACTAATGTTTGCCACGAATCCAATTTCATTTTTTTGTTTTTATAAAATTGAATGGTTTTAGCTAATAATTCTTCCACATCTGCCTGCTCGGCAACCGTTGCTTTGGTTTTCTCTACTCCTGTATCAACCGCTTGTACTGTTGGAGTTAAAACCGACAACACCAACAACAAACTTAGCAACACAGAGAATGTCTTGCTTACTCGACTACCTTTCCTCAACGACTCCTACCCCCTATTTTTCTCAATAAAAAAATCCCGCCTCCGGAAAGAGACAAGGATGGATGCGTGTTTAGACATACATAATACAACACAACATACACACCTTTTCCCGGAAGGCTGTAAGCATTGTATTATGGTAAGTCTCCTGACTTTTGGATACGAACGCAACTTCAACCTTCCCAGTATAAATACCAGTGGTTGTCTGAAGTTACTTTCCAATTACAGTGGCCGGACCGTTCAGGATTTTCACCTGATTCCTTTTTACGTCTTGCAAACTAGCAAGACACCAAAATACGCTATAAACTCCCCTTAATCATAATGAGTCGACAAAACAATTGCAATAGCGAGATTTTTGACGTGTAGAATATTTTCCAACCTCCTATAAATGACCAATTTATTCCTTTCCTATCTTGACTATCTTTTCAGACTATGTAACGATAAGATATGGATAAACACTAGGGGTGCTGTTGCTGAGAGAGGCGTTCGCCTTAACCCTCGAAACCTGCTCTAGATAATGCTAGCGGAGGGAAGTGGACATATGACGGATTTCGACCGTACTATGCAACCGCTTCGCACAGAGAAGTGGTTTTTTTGTGTGTATTTTTTGAAGAAATGAGAAGTGGTAAGAATGATGACGAATAAGGTTTTAGAGTTTACGAATGTATCTTTTCATTATCGAGCAACCAATGCTTCGAAACCAACTGCTATTTTTGATCAAGTCGATTGGCATGTAAATGAAGGCGAATTTGTCAGCATCATTGGACCAAGTGGTTACGGGAAAAGCACGTTGTTCCGACTAGTCACCGGTCTAGAAAATCCTGACAGTGGTGAGATTTCATTGAACGGAGAAGTGACAACGAAGCGGTTGGGCAAAGTCGGCTATATGCCGCAGCAAGACTTACTTATGCCGTGGCGAACGATTCTTGAAAATGTCCAATTACCAGTAGAACTTCAAGGCGATAAACCTACTGCCGATCAGATCATCCAGCTACTAGCTGATTTCGGACTGGCAGGCGAAGAAAACGCCTATCCTGGAAATTTATCAGGTGGGATGCGACAACGGGTTTCCTTTTTACGAACGATCCTGACCGGCTCCAATGTTTTATTGCTGGACGAGCCATTCAGCGCATTGGATGCAATCACACGGCTGACGATGCAAGAGTGGCTGATCGATCAATGGCAGAAGCTCGATAAAACGATCGTCTTCATCACACATGATATCGACGAAGCTTTATTTCTATCCGATCGCATCTTTGTACTAGCTGAAAGACCAGTACAGACGATTCGCGAAGTCATCGTGCCTCTTAGCCGACCACGTACTATGCGAGACTTGGCACGGCCCGAACTGATGGAACTGAAGGAGCAACTTATTAGTGAGCTTCGTTCGGAGGCGCGGCTATGAAGAAAATCACTTCGTATAGTTGGTCTATACTTTTCGTTTCGATTTTACTGGGCCTATGGGAAATTAGCGCACGTCTTTACGACAAAAGCTTTCTCTTCCCGTCCCCTTCAGCGATTCTGATCAGATTATGGGAGCTAAAAACGGAGCTGTTTATCCACCACTTACCTCCGACTGCTTTAACTATCTTAATCGGCTTATCGATTTCAATCATGCTCGGATCCACACTGGCAATTGCGATGTATAGTAAGAAACCGATCGAGCAGGCGTTTTACCCTATCCTGATCGCGTCGCAAACGATTCCGGTCATCGCGCTCGCACCGATTTTCGTCTTATGGTTCGGCTACAGTATTTGGAGTAAAGTCGCGGTTACGGTACTGATTACTTTTTTCCCGATTACCGTCAGCGTTTTCGACGGCTTGCGCTCTTCAGATAAAAATTTACGTGAATTAATGCTAACAATGGGTGCGTCCGCAAAAGATATCTTCTATAAACTAGACCTACCTTCCGCTTTGCCATCTTTCTTCTCTGGACTTAAAGTGGCGGTCACACTGAGTGTAATCGGTGCGGCCATTGGGGAATGGCTGGGTGCTCAGGCAGGACTTGGATATTTCAGCAGAAGAATGATGACGCAATTTGACAGTGCCGCTGTATTCGCACCGATCGTCTTGCTTTCTGCAGTAGGTATTATTTTCTTTCTACTCGTCGTCGTATTGGAAAAACACTTTTTACAATGGAGGAATCACCAATGAGAAAACATCTATTCCTTAGCATCATTTTTCTTCTTGTACTGCTAGCTGGGTGCAATAATGATAAGTCTCCCGCAGATAACGAAGAGACACCGAAAAATGAAAAGAAAAAAGTCAGTATCATGCTCGACTGGTATCCAAATGCAGTACATAGCTATATTTATGTAGCCCAGGAAAAAGGCTATTTTAATGAAGAGAACGTGGAAGTGGATATACAATTCCCTGCCAATCCGACCGATCCAATGAACTTGACCGCAGCAGGAAAAGTGACTCTTGGACTGTATTACCAACCGGATGTCATTTTAGCGCAAGCCAATGAAGACATTCCAGTTAAAGCAATTGCTTCGATTGTGCGAGAGCCACTAAATTATACTGTCATGCTAGAGGAAAGTTCGATTCAATCACCTAAAGATCTCGAAGGTAAAACAATCGGTTATCCAGGAATTCCACTAAACGAATCTTTGATTAAAACGATGGTAACGAATGACGGTGGCGATTATGACAAAGTGAATATGATCGACGTTGGATTCGAACTGGAATCTTCACTCGTTTCAAAACGTGCCGATGCCGTGACAGGAACATTTATTAACCACGAAGTGCCTGTTATGGAATCGAAAGGCTTCAAAACGCGCTACTTTAATCCAGTAGACTATGGCGTGCCAAATTATAGTGAAATTGTGTTGTTGACGAGTGATGATACATGGGACAAAGAACAAGACGCTATCCAGGCTTTCTGGCGGGCAGCACAAAAAGGGTATGAATTTATGGTAGAACAACCCGAAGAAGCTCTCGACCTCTTGCTAAGCAACCAAGATCAAGCGAACTTCCCGTTAGACAAAGCAATCGAAACGGAAAGTTTAAATGTGTTATTACCGAAGATGGATACAGACGGTGAAGCATTTGGTACGCTTGATGAAACATCTTGGGAAGAAGTGCGGGACTGGCTACATGAGATGGAATTGATCAAGACGAAACCTGAAGTGGACGATATGATTTTAGACGTCAGCACAGGTGAAATGTTTTCTAAAATAACGAAGTAACACGCACAAAGGGCTATTGCGGAAGTCTCTATGACTGACCGCAATAGCCTTTTTCGATTCTATGGAATTAGCGAGGAAGTACCGTAAACTTCACAGCAAATGACTTTTTCATTGCGACACCTTTTTTATTCTGCAACCCTTGCTCCACGCGTAAATAATGAACTCCTAGTTGCCATTCTTTAGTTGGTGTAATTAATAATTGCTTGCTATTTGTAGGATCCACTTTCGCTGTAAAGCTTTCGATACGTTCTGCGCTATTTGGCGAACGGGTAATGTAAATATGTTTTGAGTAGTCTTTTCCAAGTAGTAATTCATTAGTAAATTTGATTGTGAATACTTTATTCGTTTGTACTTTTAGTTCTGGAAAATCGCCTGTAAATTCATTTGGCGGAATAGGTGTAGAACTAGCTGGTAACGCATGGCTCAGTTTCTCTAAACTTACTATCCCTGCACCAAAATGAATATCTTTACCCGGCGCGCCTAGGTCTGTCGCGGTCATTTCTAGTAACTGTCTGATTTCAGCCGGTGTTGCTTCAGGCTTCAATGATTTTACCAAAGCCGCTGCACCTGCTACCATTGGTCCCGAAAAAGATGTTCCACTGACTAACTTATAGCTATTAGCAAGGGTTGTCGTATAGATTGCCGCACCTGGAGCGACTAAGCTCACGTGAGAGTTATAGTTTGAAAAGGAAGCGCGCTGATTATCTCTTTCCGTTGCGCCAACTGAAATGACGGAAGGATAAGATGCAGGAAACATGATCGAATTCCCTTTCGTTGCATCATTCCCTGCAGACGATACGACCGTGATACCCGATTCGACTGCACGCTGAATCACTTTTTCTTCCATTTGAGAAGACATGCTGCTTCCGTAACTCATATTGATTACATCGACTTGTTTCTTGATGGCGTAATCAATCGCCTTAATACTATCCGACACTTTACTGAGACCGTTCAGATGCGAGATTTTCAACGGCAATATTTTGGTTTCATATGTTCCCGCAATACCTACTACACCCAGATTATTTCCAGCCTTAGCCGCGACTACGCCTGCGACAGCTGTGCCATGGCCATTGACGTCCTGAAGATTCGAATTATTTGCGTAAAAGTTATAACCGCCTGGCTGAATTCGGCCCTGTAAATCTTCATGTTGTAGATCAATGCCGGAATCAATGACTGCCACGACGGTCATTTTCTTTTGTTCTTGCACCCTAGACCACATCCACTGCGGCTTCATTTGTGGTATCCACCACTGCTTCACTAGAATAGGATCATTGAATACAACATGCGAATAGCGCTCATAGTTCGGTTCAACATGTAAGACGTTGGGATCTTTGAGAAGTTGTTCCTTCATTAATAGCGTATCAGCAGAATCTGTAAAGCTCCATAACTCCACTTTGTCTGTGATAGGTTCGCGGCTTTCTACACCGGGTACGCTATCGTCTACAGAAAATGTTTGACGATTTTCTTCGTACTCTATCAACAACTCATTTGAAGCAGCTTCTGCACTGACTACCCCTTTAAATCCAAGTACCGCCAGCAATCCAATGCAGGCAATCAAAACTACATGATGCCGTCTTTTCATTCGCCCCTCTTTTCCTCCCTGCCACACTTTAGTAATATGGGATTCTTTTAAACCATTATAACTCACTTTTTACCATCTTCATACATACTAGGCGTATGATAGAACTACTTTAAATGACGAATTTTGAAACATTCCTTGGAATGAATATCCTGCGACCTACTTCCATTACACAACAACCGTCCTTACATCTAGAATAATCCCGTCAGTCATAGTATAATCTTGACTACATTGGTATCTATACTCGCTTTCAAAAGATAGAGCCATAGCATGAAGTAGGAGAATTTATATGAAAAAATGTCCGATATGTAAAGAAATGAATACAATTCAGCAAGAGTACTGCACACACTGTAAAGCGTTTCTTGCATCCCGCTATTCCAATAAAAAACGTTCGTTATTGAAAACACCACTGTATCCCATTTTATTGATTACTGCTGTGCTTGTCGCGATTATAGGTTATTACACTATTGAAAATAAATATGGTCGGAAGGCAATAACAGAGCAATTCATTTCAGCACTGATCGAGCAGGATCAAGACGAGTTGCATGAATTGATTGTACCGAAAGATAGTCGGATTTCGATCAACAGGGATAGCATACAA
The DNA here is from genome assembly GCF_002743165.1 of Sporosarcina sp. P19. Taxonomy (NCBI): domain Bacteria; kingdom Bacillati; phylum Bacillota; class Bacilli; order Caryophanales; family Caryophanaceae; genus Sporosarcina; species Sporosarcina sp. P19. The sequence goes on from NZ_PDYR01000005.1 coordinate 44,546, forward strand.
GCCTTACTTACATTGGTCGAGAAGAACCCTTCCATCGTACAAGTAATAGAAAACAATTTACGAGAAACGACCGACGACGGCATGTTCTCCATACGTGCGGATGGTAAGCGATTCGGCCTCTTTCCCCGCTATACGATTAATCCAGCGGGCTATATCCTCAAAGTGAAATCGATCGGAGACGAAACGGTACTATCCATTCACGATACCGAGATGGGCTATATTAAAAAGAGTAAAGAACAAGCAGAATTCGGCCCGTATATGGCAGGAATTTATCCCATCAAAATGACCACGACTTTGAATGACGAAAGCGTGCGTGAAGAAATTCAGGCGAACGTATTTGGAGCGAAGCAATCAGTTCACCTCGCTTTTGATTCCATCAAAGAATTGGCCATTGCAACGAACGTGGAAACCGACAACGATTTGCCAGTCGTGCAAAACGACGTCGTGGAAGAAGAACCCGTCGAAACCGTTATTGTCAAAGAGGTGATTAAAGAAGTTCCAGCTGACGCTTCAAATGACCACTTCATCATCTCATACAGCGGTGACGTGTTCCTCGACGAATCCGATTTAAAAGGATTGTCAAAAGATGATTTACGTTTAGCGCGTAATGAAATCTATGCACGACATGGCTATGTATTCAAATCAAAAGAAATGCAAAACTACTTTGGCTCACAGTCTTGGTACAGCCCGGATCCATCCTTCGATGGCAAGATGACCGAGTGGGAGAAACATAATGTTGAATTGATTAAATCACTGGAATAAAAGAAGGAGCAATCCGTTAAGTCATGTTGACTTAACGGATTGCTCTATTTTTGTGGTTTGGACGCACTGGTGGATGGCGCGATATCGACACAAAAAAGCGCGAACCCATGCTAACTCAACCAGTCTCTTCCTCGTCCTCACTACTACTCTCACCATCGACTACGAACTTCTTCATAGCTCTCGCTTCATACGTCACCCAATCTTCATCGGACTTGTTAATCAACTCATCCAAAATCGAAATAGCTTGAGTTTCCTTACCAAGCTGCCACAAAGCGCGGCTTGCTTGAAGACGAATTCCCTCTCGATAAGGTGATTCCTTATAATTCACATCTTTTTCTTTACGGAATGCTTTCGCGATTTTCACCACGTCTTCATACTTCTGCTCACGCAAATAACTCGAAGCTAGGAAGTACGAGGCATCGTCCGTGAAGTAATCACTTTCCTCCGTACGCATAGCATATTCCAAGTACACCACAGCCGCTGGGAAGTCTTCTTTCATAAATTGCTTATAGCCTTCATTATAATACGTTCTCGCCGCTTCATCGGAAACGAATTCAAGCTTAGTTTCTTCTTTAGTTGTTGCGACCACTTCTTTAACCGGCTCGTCTTTCTTAGACGCAGTCTCCGTTATAGCCGGCTTTTTCACGGGTGCTGTAGTTGGCGACTCCGTAGCGGTTTCAGGCTGTGCCATGAGATTGGCAACTAACCAGACGACGAATACTAATAGGACGGTTGCTATACTAGCGAGTAGTACTGCCGCTTCTTTTTTTAGCTTACGCTTAACTTTCGGCTTCGGAATCGGCCGTGGGATATCTGGACGTGGAGGTTCTGCCGCCACGACACGTTTGATTGTCGGATCATCAAGCGCATACATAGGTAACCCCGCCGTATAGCGAGATAAAGGGTCACTTTCATAACGTGCCAACAACACCGTTTTCATGCGATATAATTCAATCGGAATAGGCAGTTTTCCTGCAAGTTCCATCGCGTGATCGATAATATGTAGTGCTTTTTCGCCAAATCCTAACTGAATTTCCGATACGGCATCGTTATATTTAGCGATGATCTGCGTATACGTGTCCCAATTGTCGACGATCGTTTGCTGTAACTTGATAGCATGTAGCTCGTCGCTATCTAATTCCTTTAAGTAGGCTAAGGCCACATGCAAATTCCCGACCTTACTTTCAAGCAATGCTTTATGCCACAGAATTTGCTTACGGCTAACATTCAGCTTTTCCAGTTCGCGTATCGTATCAAGCGCCAGCGTGTAACGCTTCTGTCGTATGGCTTGTTGCATTTGCTGAATCAGCATAGGAACGTTAGTGAATGAACTCATCGAATCACCTCCACCTACTAAACGGGCGTACGTAGTGACTCACCCATTGATCATTTGTAATGCTCGTCATAAACGTCCCCCCTTTTACGAAACCGTTTTCACTAATGCATCTTGAATGACTAGACCTTCTATTGAAAAGGCTCTACGGAATACAGCCGCTACTTTAAAACGCTCGATTCCTTGCGCTTCTTCAACGGGTATAGTTCCAACTGCTTCCATATAACTTTCATCGAAATACTCATCATAGACCGATAACTCTTGTATACCGATTTCTTCAAGTAAAAGATGTGCTTGATCCATCGCTGCGTCTAGCTGTGCAATTAAATCGACAGATTCAGGGTCAACCGTCTGACGTACATCTTCAAATAAAGTAAAGATCTGCACTGCACGTTTCGCCATTTGTACACGGTCTTGCAATGCTTCATCTTGCAAACGTGTAATGGCCTCATCAACGGGCAAAACAGCTTGATTGCTTTCGAGCAACTCTTCTAGAGAGCGGAAACTGGTCGATGTAAACTGCTGAAACTGCTTCAAGTCTTCTTGCGTAACGGGCTTCTCAATAGGATCTACTTCGAAATCTTCAATCGTAATTTTCTCCAGTTGTAATAATTCTTTATCCAATAAACGCTGTAACTCTTCCGGCCTGTTATTCGCGGACTCATGTATAGTACTCATCGAATTCCCCTTTTCAGAAAACATATAATGCATAAATCAAGCAAGAAAAGCCCAGTCTAAGCTTAGGCTATTATACTGATAAGATAGCACTTTTTGGTGGCTAACACAATACTGGGCCACGAATTGTCGAAGGAATGAGGCGACTACGATACACGGGTTGACGTATTATTGCACAATGTGTCATAGATAGACAGAAGGTACACCTATAAAACATCTAGAAAAATTAAGGTTGCTATTTCTTCGAATACCAAGTACAGTAAGGTTAATTAAACTTTCACTTATTTCGATAATTCGGAAATAAGGATAGAGGCGCAAAAACCATTAGTACACAATCGGAGAATCATGAGGTTCTGTGAAGATTGTGGAAAGGGGAATTTGCCGAAGCGGCGAGATGCTCATGATCTCTAAGCTGATCCTGGACTGAACAAGTGCAGGATTGTCATATAGGAGACTATATGGTGGGCTATCTCGTGCAAAGAAATAATTCATTATTTCAACGCAACAGCGAGCCCTCGTTGTTGCTTTTTGCGTTCAATTACGTATCGCCCCCACCTCTATGTTTCTTAATAAAATGATAGGATGTGGAGAATAATGAATTTCGGATCAATTATGACAGCGATGGTTACTCCGTTTGATGAAAGAGGAGACATCGATTACCCAGCAACACAAAACTTAATCAATCACTTACTAGCCAATGGAACAGACGCATTAGTCGTCGCAGGTACGACAGGTGAGTCCCCTACTCTTACTGCGCAAGAGAAAGTGGAACTATTCAAGTTCACTGTGCAAACAGTTGCAGGTCGTGCACCGGTTATTGCAGGTACAGGAACGAACAGTACAAGAGAGTCCATTGACTTGACGATTCAAGCAGAAGAAGCTGGCGTCGACGGAATCATGCTTGTCGTGCCGTACTATAATAAGCCGTGTCAAGAAGGGTTGTACCAGCACTTCCAAACGATTGCACAAACGACTACATTACCGATCATGCTCTATAATATCCCGGGACGTAGCGCTGTAAATATGCTCCCCGATACGATTATCCGATTAGCTAACAACGTTTCGAATATTACGTCTGTCAAAGAAGCAAGCGGTGATCTAGATGCTGTTGCAGCGATTATCGAGCATACGGAAGACGACTTCTTTGTTTATACAGGTGATGACTCGTCTACACTTCCTGTACTAGCTATTGGCGGCACAGGCGTCGTATCGGTTTCCGCTCATATTATAGGCAATGAAATGCAAGAAATGGTGCGTCAATTCAAAACAGGTAATACAAAGCAAGCGGCTACCATCTACCGCGGTCTATTGCCGATCATGAAAGCGATGTTTGCTGCTCCGAACCCTTCACCTACAAAGGCTGCATTGAACTTGACAGGTGTACCGGTGGGTGGCGTTCGTTTACCAATGATTGCGTTGCCTGACGAACAAGTAGAGTCGTTGAAAGACCTGCTAGCTCTTCGTAATCAATCCGCAGTCGGTCTTTGATCGATTTATAGAAACAACTATAAGCTGCACCGAGATGACCGCAAGATTCGGTCTATTCGGTGCAGCTTTTTGAGTCACTTCTATATAATAGTCATGGTGTTTCATCTAGTTATCTTTTACGCATCCTGCAACTGACGCCACAAGATTTTCCCACTACTCGTAGTCGGGAAACTATCCCGAAATTCGACAATTCGCGGGTATTTATAGCTAGCCATCTGCCCCTTCGACCACTCGATAATCTCTTCGCCCGTTACACTTTCTTTATATTCTGGATCCAAAATAATGAGTGCTTTAACCGTTTCACCACGCACTTCATCAGGAGACCGAACGACACATGCTTGCTGAACCGCCGGATGTTTATAAAGGATTGACTCCACTTCCGTCGGCCACACTTTAAAGCCGGCCGCATTAATCATCCGCTTGACGCGGTCTACGATAAAGAAATAGCCTTCGTTATCAATTCGCACGATATCGCCAGTGCGGAAGAATTGTATACCGTCTAGCATCATATGACTCGCTTTCGTTTCTTCTTCCTGATTATAGTAGCCTTTAAACATCTGAGGCGCATGGACCACCAGCTCGCCTTCCTCTTCTACTCCGAGCTCTTCTCCTGTCGTCGGATCAATAATGCGGGCATCTACACCGAATGCCGGAATACCAAGACATTGCAACTTAGGACGGTTTGGCGGATTGAAATGAGTATGCGACATCGTTTCGGATAGACCGTACCCTTCTACATAATCAAGTCCCGTTCGTTGACGCAGTTTTTCACCCACTGCGATAGGAAGCGTAGCTCCTCCGCCACCGACAATCTCCAGAGACGAAATATCATAATCCGCGAGTTTAGTATTCGCAAGGAAATCGATCAGCATCGTACTAATGTTGATCCAGTGACTAACTTGAAACTGCTCGATCGCCTTCATCGCATAGTCGCGATCCCATCTCGTCAGAATCACCATATTACTCCCTGCCAAAATAGGATTCAACGCACTATGCGTGAGTCCAGTCACATGAAATAAAGGCAAACTTGTCAATACGACCGTGTCCGGACTCATCGTCATCCAGTGATAGGAACCTGTCGTATTGGCCTGCACCGTACGATTCGTATGAATACATCCTTTAGGGGCTCCTGTCGTTCCTGACGTATACGGAATCATCGCCATATCGTCACTCTCACCTGCGTAGTCTGACGGAGTTTGAGCCGCATCCAACGCGGATTTCCACGAAACAGTCTTCGCTAGTTTTTTAGCAGGCGCCTTTACTTCTCCAGGAATTTCAGCCAACGCTTTTCCTTCATCAATATAATCCGAATAAGCGGCAGAAATTACTGTTTGAAGTGTCGTCGTACCTATTAACGGCTCTAGTTTCGGATACAGTTCCTGTCCAATAAACGCCAGTCGAATATCGCCGTCTTCTAGGAAAAACTGCAAATCATTAGTCGTACTCATCGGATTGATCGCGACCACTACTGCTCGCACACGCAATATCGCAAATAAACTCACAAGAAATTGGGGCGAGTTCTGCATAAGCAACAAGACACGATCACCTTGCTTCACCTGGCACTCTTGTTCCAAATACCCTGCCATCTTCTCTGTTTCGTCCAGTAATTGACTGTATGTTGCAGATCCGCCATAAAATTCATACGCAGTTTTATTCGGATATTTCTTCACAGTGATCGCCAAATTATCATAAATCGTTGTTTCAGGTAATGTAAGGGATTTTGCAATGCGTGGCGGCCAAAATTCAAAATGGGCTGTATGTTTCATACGATTCACTCCTCAATTATTGTATACGCTTATACACGTATCACAGATGACTTTCTGTCCAGACAAATAAGGCGCGACCTCCAACTGCCCTTTTTGACTGACGAAATGTAAATCTTCACCTACACCCATCTCCAGCATCGCTCTGCCTACTTGCGTTTGTGCGAGTAACATTTCATTTTGATCTTTCTGATTCTCATAGAACGACTTGGCTCCGAGAGCACTGTCCGTTAATTGAACAGCATTCTCCCCTGCTAGCTGAATCAGCTCGGACAAAAAGTACCCTGCACCGTAGAAGTCTTCTAAGCAAAATTGATTGGCAGATCCTGCACAAGTGAGCAAAATCGTTTCATCTTCATATTCTTCATATACTTTTCTGGCAACTGCTGGACTATTAAGTAATGAAGCAATCCATACTTTACGCGCAGCTGCAGCTTTTCGGATGGCCACTGTACCGTTAGTCGTTCGCAATATTAACGTTTTACCCGCAACTTCCCCTTGAAGGGCTAGCGGCAATGGATAGGAAAACCCTTCTATAGGTAAACCGTTCCATTCACCAGCCATACAATACTCTTCAGTCGGTAAATTTTCCGCAATTTCACGCGCTTCCTCTTCATCAGCTACTGGAATCACTGTCCGTGCGCCAAACGACAGGCAGGCAGAAATCGTAGAAGTCGCTAATAACACATCAAAGACTACAACTGTTTTGGTCGCATTGAGCTTCGCCTCATTCAACTCTTCTTTCTTAAAAAGCAAATGAATTCTCACCCTGTCACCTCTTACTTCCTAGCGCTAATTAACGCGTACTGAATCAGATTTTCAACAAACACATTGAAGTGAGCAAAACGTTGATCTTGCGTTTGTCCCTTTTTATAGCGGTAATAAATCTGCTGGCAAATGACCGCCAACTTAAAATACGCAAACGTCAAATAATAATCAATTGTACTGACATCACGTCCGCTCTTCTCCGCATAACGTTCGATAAATTCATCTCTCGTAAAAAACCCTGCCAGTACTGTGACCGGTGGTTTGCCAAGTCCTTTTTTCAGCATTTCAGGATCGTCTGCCTGAATCCAATAACTCATCGCAGCGCCCACATCAGCGAGCGGATCACCTACGGTCGTCATTTCCCAGTCAAACAGCCCTGTCATTTCAGAATAGTCTTCCGAAAACATCGCATTGTTTAATTTATAATCATAATGAATAATCGTAGGCTCTGCGGACTCCGGCACATTACGCTTCAAGTACTCGGTCAATTCGTCCAAATCTTTCACGTCATCCGTTTTCGCACGTTCATAGCGCCCGATCCACCCCGCAACTTGTCGCTCCATAAAGCCTTCAGGTTTCACCATATCCACAAACTTCGTTTTCTTATAATCCACTTGATGCAGGCTAACGAGTTGCTCCACTAGTAATTCGGAAATCTTCCGGCCGAGTTCAGGCGTATACACCGTGTCGGCAGGGAATTCGGTGTCTAGCACGATGCCATTCCGACGTTCCATAATGAAAAACGGACTTCCAACAATCTCTTCATCATTAGAAAAGACATATGGTTTTGGAGCCGGTATAAAATACGGATGCAAACTCGATAAAATTTGATATTCCCTCTCCATATCATGCGCTTTCGGTGCAACCGGCCCTAGCGGCGGTCTGCGTAATACCGCTTGCCATTCATTAATTTGCAGAAGATACGTTAAATTGGAATGCCCTGCACTGAACTGACGAATGTGCAATTCTCCTTCTGGTGCTTCTGGAATATGTTCTCGAATAAAGTGTTGTAGCTTCTCTTTATTCAGTTCTTCCCCAGACCGAACATTAATTGTAGTAGCATTCTCCATAGTTAATCCTCCTTTATACTAACCAGTAGGTATGTTGTGCGTAAGCTGATTTCTCAGCTTAGCGTGGAATGATTCCTTCAAGCAATAGACTCGAAAATAGTTCAACCAATTCATCGGCGGACATATTCCCTTTTGGATTAAACCAGTTGTAGCTATAATTCGTAATGCCTAATACGCCAAAAGCCACAATATCTGCACGCAAGTCTTGGCGGAATTCACCCGCTTCGATGCTATCCGTGATCAGCTGCTCGATATTTAGACGAAATAGATCTCGTTGTTTTTCAATGGTATCGACATTCTGTTCAACTAAATGGCGCATTTCACGGAAAAACACACGACCACTCGGCCCGTTATACTGAATATCATGGATTAGCAACGCGATAATGGCTTCAAGCTTTTCACGACCTGATAAATGATCCGATTCTAAAATCGTCTGTTGGCGTTTTAGCAAATCCGAAATATATTCGAGATGAATTTCCATCAATAATTGCTCTTTACTATTGAAATAATAATAAAATGTCCCTTTTGTCACACCGATTGCTTCGACTATATCTTGAATCGATGTATCGCTAAATCCTTTTTCTTCAAACAACAACACACTTGCTTGTGTAATTTTAGCTTTCATACTCATTCCTCGACCCTCTTCATGTTATTTACCTCATACTATATCACATTTCAGCGGATCGAATCCTCATGCAAAACGAACGAAATAGAAAACCTATTGTATCCAATATTTATCTGTAATTTTTCAATTCCAAACTAGCAATCTGTCTCGAATGCACTTCATCCGGACCGTCTGCAATACGCAACGTCCGCGCTGCTGCATACATATACGCAATCGGGAAGTCTTCACTAACACCCGCTCCGCCAAATGCTTGAATCGCCCGATCAATCACACGCAACGCCATATTCGGTGCTACCACTTTAATCATAGCGATTTCAGCTTTCGCAACTTTATTGCCGACCGTATCCATCATGTACGCGGCTTTTAATGTCAGCAGACGCGCCTGCTCAATATCCATTCGTGATTCCGCAATCCATTGCTGCACGACACCGTGATTGGATATTTTCTGTCCAAACGTCTCTCGTTCACTCGTTCTTTTGCACATCAATTCAAGCGAACGTTCAGCCGCTCCAATCAAACGCATACAATGGTGAATTCGGCCAGGCCCTAATCTGCCTTGCGCAATCGCAAATCCTTTCCCTTCACCCCATAATATATTTTCTGCTGGCACACGTACATTGGTAAAGAGAATTTCTGCGTGTCCATGCGGTGCATCATCATAGCCGAAAACAGGTAGCATGCGCTCCACTGTTACGCCTTCCGCATCCATGGGCACAAGAATCATCGATTGCTGTTCATGTTTCGCTGCGTTCGGATCACTCTTGCCCATAAAGATCATCACTTTACAACGAGGATCCCCTGCGCCTGAAGTCCACCACTTCCTACCGTTTATCACATACTCATCACCGTCGCGCACAATACTTGATTCAATATTCGTCGCATCACTCGACGCCACATCTTTCTCCGTCATCGCAAACGCTGAGCGGATCTCTCCTGCAAGTAAAGGCTCGAGCCATTGCTTCTTCTGCTCACCCGTACCATAACGCGCCAACACTTCCATATTGCCAGTATCCGGCGCATTACAATTGAATATTTCCGGTGCCAAGAAAGAACGCCCCATAATTTCACAAAGCGGTGCATATTCTAGATTCGTCAATCCTGCTCCATAACTATCATCCGGCAGAAACAAATTCCAAAGACCTTTCTCTTTCGCCTTTGCTTTCAATTCATCTATAATTGGCGGGATCTTATTCCAACGATCCCCCTGCTCATCCTGCTGCTGGCGAAACACAGTTTCATTCGGATAAATATACTCCTCCATAAATTGCGTCACTTGCTCTTGCAACTTCACTACTTTCTCGGAATAGGAAAAATTCATACTCTATGACTTCCTTTCGTTTATACTAACCGGTTGGTATGTTCTGAATATTACACTTACTATACGGGATTTGTTGGGGGGTTGCAAGGGGTTTTTGGGTTGGGGTTGGGGTGGGTGGTACGGTTGGTACGGTTGGCACGGTACCAGGTCCCCACACAATTTGCACACAATTCTGCTTTGCGGCACGGTCCGGCACGGTACCAGGTCCCCATACAATTCAGACACAATTCACTCAGAAATTCAATTCTTCTATCGGAATAGCTGCAAGAATTCAATTCTTCAAATTCACAACATGATCTGTACACACTTTCCACTTACCAAAATTCAATTTCGCCCTTTTGACCAAAATAAAACTTCCCCTCTATACTCAATATATTCACAAAATAATTGGAGGAGAGGTCAATGGCAAGACATAAACGGAATTGGAGGCCGGGTGCAAACTACCACGTCGTCATGCGTGGGAATAACCGACAAAACATCTATTCCACCGATGAAGACATGCTGCATTTGATGCGATGCATGGGTCATGCTTCTATCGATTATCAGTTTACAGTTTTTGCTTTCTGTATCATGACAAACCACTATCACATTTTGCTACAATCTGAAGACAACCTATCCAAAATCATGCGGCATATCAATCGAAAATACAGTGATTATTATGCTAAACGTTACGGATATGTCGGACAGCTTTACCAGGGTCGATATTATTGCAAGGAAGTGAAATCTCCTTACGCAATGCTTGCCGTAAGCCGCTATATTCACCGAAATCCAATCGCAACAAAAACACCTATGGTCAAACATTTAGCTGATTATCCATTCAGTACATTCCCCTACTACCACTCATCTGCTCCGTCACCTTATCCTTATCTTGATACATCAAAACTCCCACACTACTTACCCAAACCATTCGAGAAAACTACAGAAGCCTACGTGAACTATTGTTTGATGGAAATAGAGGATATTTTGAACGTCAATAATAGTGCTGACATTTCAGAAGTGCTTACGTAATTCCAACAAAATGAAACTCAAAAAGGCTTCTAATCCACTGGAATAGAAACCTTTTTGCAATGCGCGCTAAATTGTCAGAATAGTTTTGAATTGTGTAGGGACCTGGTACCACCACCACCGCGCCCCGCCACCGACAACCACCAGCACCAGCACCATCAATAAACCCCAATAATCCCAAGCGCAATCGCAGGAATCAACGAAAGCATAGGGAATACAATCGCGATCACACCCATCTCTCTATACGACTCCTTATGCGTCATCCCTGTTACAATCAAAATCGTCAAGATCGCCCCGTTATGAGGAAGGGAATCCAATCCCCCGGAAGCAATCGATGCAATTCGGTGAAAAGCTTCGGGCGCAGGACCAGTAGTCGTCGCAATTTCATAGTAGTGCGAGCCTAGTGCTTCTAATGTGATACCAAGACCACCGGAAGCTGACCCTGTCGCTCCTGCTAAAACGTTTACTGCAATGGCTTCAGAGATTAAAGGATTTGCATTGATTCCTAAAATTGCATCGCTTAACTTTTCAAAGCCAGGAACCGATCGTACAATCGTTCCGAATCCTACTGCAGCACTCGTGTTAATCATCGCCATGACAGAATCGCTTGCTCCGCTGTTTACCGCTTTTGTGAAGCCTTTAAATTCTCTGATTGAAATGATTAATATAAGAACAATTCCCGTTGCAAGTGATATGACAATATCCCATTTTAAAATGTTCAATGTTATAATTACAGCCAGTAAAGGTAGTAAAGAAAGAATGATATGTGGATACTTCGTACGTGGTTCTGCATTCAAATCCTCTTCACGTTCTTCGAAGACTTCCCCTGCTTCTCTTAACACGCGAACTCTACGATTTAAATACAAAATGGAAGAGACAATCATGAACGCCGATGAAACAAGTCCTATAATCGGAGCCGCTGCCGCTGTTGTATGAAAGTACTGTGTCGGGATTAGATTCTGGATTTGCGGTGTGCCAGGTAATGCCGTCATCGCGAATGTCATCATCCCCGCTACAATCGTTCCCGGTAGAAGACGTCTGCTTATATTCGCTTCACGGAACATATTAAGTGCCAATGGATAGACTGCGAATACTACAACGAACACACTCACGCCACCGTAAGCCAATACACTTGCTGCCACAATGACACCAATGATCGCACGCTCTTTACCAAAAACGCGTGAAATTCCAATAGCTACTGAATGGGCCATGCCGCTGTACTCCATCAATTTCCCGAAAATCGCCCCCAACATAAATACCGGGAACCATTGCTTCGCAAAGTTAACGAAACCCGTCATATATGTATCCGTATACGCATCCAATAAGTTTAATCCACCAAATAACGCAACAATTCCTGCACAAATCGGTGCAATCCAGATGATCGACCAACCTCTATAAGCCAATACCATAAGCAACACTAAGCCTATAAATATCCCTAACATCCTATCCCTCCTCCATCAGGCTGTACACTTTTCAATCGTCAAACTACTTTATGTTAGAAATAAAGCAGGATCGAAGTTATGTATTCACTACGATCCTGCTTATGGTCAATCAACTACTTGGGAAGTTGAAATCTGTTTTGCTTTCATTATTATAAGAAGTATCGAACCATCTCTCAGAAACGGTTTTAGTTTTTGTAAAGAAACGAACAGTATCCGGACCGAACATTTGCCCTTCACCAAATCTGGAGCGTTTCCATCCACCGAAGTTATGGTAACCAACCGGAATCGGAATCGGAACATTCACTCCTACCATTCCCACTTCAATTTGATCCGTGAACGTTCTTGCAGCGCTTCCACTGTTGGTATAGATCGTAACGCCATTACCATATTCATGCTCATTAATCAGTTCAATCGCTTGTTCCAGCGTATTTACCCTAACAACGATTCGTGCTGGTCCGAAGACTTCTTCCTTATACACATTCATGTCGGTTGTCACATGATCGAGCAATGTTGGCGCTAAGTAATAGCCATTTTCATCCGCTACTTTAGGATTTCGTCCATCCGCTGCAAGAACGGCTCCTTCTTCTATAGCCAAATCGATGGATTTTATAATACTTGCTTTTGCCTCTGCACTAATCACAGGTCCAAAATCCGCCTCTTGGTCATCGAACTTGCCGACTTTGAGCTCGTTCACTTTCTCTGTTAGCTTCGCAACAAATGCGTCAGCTGTTTTCTCACCTACGGGAATCGCAGTAGAAATCGCCATACATCTTTGTGATGCGGCACCATAAGCTGCACCGAGGAATGAATTGACCGCTGTATCTATATCCGCATCCGGCATAATGACCATATTATTCTTTCCGCCACCGAATGCCTGTACACGCTTATGATTTTTCGTTCCTTTTTCATATACTGCTTCAGCTACCTTCGTCGATCCTACAAAGCTAACAGCCATAACGTCTTTATTCGTAAGCAGTGCATCCACGGCCTCTTTATCGCCATTGACAACATTCCAAACACCAGCTGGCAGTCCTGCTTCAGCCCATAGCTCCGCAAGAATTAATGCAGAATGAGGTACCTTTTCTGAAGGTTTCAAAATCATTGCGTTACCCACTGCTACTGCCATCGTACTCATCGCGACAGGTACCATTACCGGGAAATTAAATGGTGAAATACACGTCACAACACCTAATGGCTTATGCATCGAATACGAATTGATCTCTCCCCCTACATTCACCGAGTGCTCACCTTTTAACAAGTGTGGAGCACCAATCGCAAAGTCCACTGACTCGATACCACGTGTAATCTCACCTGTTGCATCAGAGATGGTTTTTCCATTTTCCTCACCTATCGCATATGCCAATCGATCCGTGTTTTCTACAAGTAAGGCACGAAACTTGTGAAGGACTTCCACTCGCTTACCTACTGAAACCTTAGACCAGTGAGTAAATCCTTCTTTCGCTAACTTCACGACCTCATTCACTTCTTCTGTTGAAGCCAATGGTACTTTCGCGATCTTCTCTCCAGTGGATGGATTAAAGACATCTCCATATCGTCCACTCTTGCCTTCTACCTCTTTACCATTAATAAAATGAGTCAATGTTTTTACTTCTGTTTTTTGCATATGTCCATTCCTCCTAATTTATAGTAGATTTTCTTATACGTTTTGCTTTTGTTTATTCAACTTGTCTTGGATCATCAAGTAGGAAGAAGACATATCTTCATGTGCGTGACCCTTTTCTACTTCCGCTTCATAGTATTCAATAAGTTGCGACGCAATCGGCAGCTCTCCGTCAAGAGAATCCGATACGTGCTTTGCAAGCTTCAAATCTTTTAATAGTAATGAAGTCGTAAATGCCCCTTTTGTGTACTCATCTTGTGAAATATACGTCTTATAGTTACGCGTAAGAATTGTACTTGCACCCGAGCTGACGTTGACGATGTCATACACGATATCCTGATCAACACCTGCAAGCTTTGCTAATGATAGTGCTTCAGCAACGGCTTGATTGTGAATACCTGCCATCATATTATTAATGAGCTTAACGATAGTACCAACACCCGGATCTATTCCTACATGGAATACATTCGATCCAATAGCCTGTAGATAAGGCAGTACCGTTTCAAACGTTTCTTTTTCGCCCCCTACCATGATGGATAACGTAGCGTTCACCGCACCACTGACACTTCCGCTGACTGGAGCTCCCAAATATTCAAGGTTTTTCTGCAAAGCTTCATATTCAATTTTTCTGTTCAAATCAGGTGAGATCGTGCTTAAATCTATTAACACTAATGGCTTCGTAGCGCTATTCACGATACCCTCTTCGCCTAAATACACATTTTCCGCAATAGCAGGAGTAGGTAGACTAGTGAAAACGAGATCCACTTCCTTTAGTAATGAAGCAGTTGTCAGACCGACATGCCCCCCCAATTCACCGAAGCTCTGCTCAGACTCTTTATTGATGTCCAAAGCATAAACCGAGTAACCTTTTTTCAATAAATTACGCGCCATCGGGAAGCCCATATTCCCAAGCCCAATAAATCCAATCTTCTTTTCATTAGCCATACATATTCCTCCTTTTTAATTCGCTTAACGTATGTAAGCGTTATCATTAATAATAAAAAAATATAGATACCTAACAGTTTGTAAACGTTAAATTACTTTTCAATTAAGTAATAATTTCTTTGACATACCGCAGTCACATACTACAGTCACTCAATAATATCTATAATTATCCAAATAGTCAACCCGTTTTCTAAAAATTTCAAATTAATTCGTGAACATGGTATCCTGTTAACAAACATGGTAGAGGAGGAACAAACATGACAGAACTTACACCTAGACAATTAAAAGCGCAAGAAACCAAGAAAAACCTCCTAGAAAAAGGCTTAGAGCTTTTCCATGAAAGAGGTTTCGATAATGTAACGGTAGAAAGTATTGCAAAAGCCTGTAATGTTTCCAAAGGAGCTTTCTACGTCCATTTTAATTCAAAATATGATGTCTTCTTGGAAAAGTTTAAAGATATCGATGAATTTTACCTATCATTCATTCCTAGCATTCCCGATAATCTCAAGGCTTCAGAAAAAATTCTTCTTTTTTATAAAGGCCAAATGACGTATTTGAGGGATGTCTTAGGAAAAGATTTCATTCATACGATTTACACAAGTGCGCTGGCATTAACGATAGATGACGATCACTATTTAACTGACCAAAATCGCCAACTGTATCAAATCATTCGCTCTTATGTTGAAGAAGGAGTAGAACGTAGAGAGTTTAAACAAGAGCTTTCGGTTGACGAGATTTCAATGCTCGTCACACGTTGCATGCGCGGAACGATCTACGATTGGATCATTTTTAGAGATCGTCTGGATCCTGTAGTAGAAATCCAAAGTATTACTTCTGTAGTGTTGGATGGATTGAAATGTGATAGTGAATGTGACTCTATCAAGAGAGTGTAATAACATATTAGACTCCCTTTACCAATCGCTTATTATTTATATATTGCTTCATTCATGCACAACAGAAACTACACCAAAGCACTCGGTTTCAACTATAGTAAACACCAAACACCTTCTACCTGTTTTTAGGAAGACTCGCTTTATAAATAAAAATGTAGCCTAGTCGCTACACTTTTTTCACTCCTGCTTTAAACGTACTACTCTATTACAAGTATTATAATTTAAGGAGCTGACCGAATGGAAACTTGCAAAACGTTTCAAATGCCGCCGACAATTCTTTATCAGCAATATTCTTTTGCACAGATAGGTGAAAAAGCCGTACTTCTTGGTAAAAAAGCACTGATCATCAGCGACCAAATTATGGAGAATCTCGGTTACGTAGAAGATTGCCAGCGGAAATTATCTGATCATTCTGTCGTCAGCATAGTATTCCTTGGTGTAGCTTCAGAGCCTACTAATCAATATGTAGAGGATGCACTTCAATTATTTCAAGATGAAACTTGCGACTTGATTATTTCATTGGGGGGCGGAAGCTGTATCGACACGGCGAAAGCGGTTGCAGTAGTAGCGACTAATGGCGGAAATATTGAGAATTACGTTGGCATGAAGAAAATTGCGCAAATAGCACCTGTACCTCATATCGCGATACCAACTACTGCAGGAACCGGTTCAGAAGCAACAGACGTAACTGTCATCACGAACTCAGCAACTAAAGTGAAAATGATGATTAAACAGCCCGCTTTCATGCCGAATGTTGCCATCGTCGATCCATTGCTGACGCTCTCTTCTCCTCAAAAAGTAACAGCTGCGACCGGCGTAGACGCACTGAGTCACGCGATTGAAGCATACATATCTAAAAAATCTCATCCGATGACAGATATGATGGCCTTATCCGCAATCAAGTTAATCTCAAAGAATTTGCATAAAGCATACACGGACGGTCAAAACATTGAAGCTAGAGAAGGCATGTCACTCGCTGCCCTTCAAGCTGGAAGTGCGTTCTCCAATGCGTCAGTTTGTTTAATCCATGGCATGTCCCGACCAATCGGTGCCCTATTTGATGTACCGCACGGTTTCTCGAACGCGATGCTTTTACCTGCTATACTGGAATATAGCAAAGACGCATGTATTGATAGACTGGCAGACATCGGTCGATTATTCTCGTCCGAAGCAAAACAATTGTCAGATGAAAACGCGGCAGAAGTTGCTGTACAATCCGTGAAAGACTTATGTAAATCATTAGATATCCCGAATCTTGAACAATGGGGAATCCCACGCAAAGAATTTGTAAGCGCTCTCAACAAGATGTCTACAGACGCGATCGATAGCGGTAGTCCAAGCAATAATCCTAAAACGCCTTCAAAAGAGGAAATCGCAGAACTATATCAAATATGCTATGAATACCAATTTTAATATCATATGTAATTACAATAGGAGGTCATCTATATGACAACAAATTCTACATTGACAGTACAAAACTATATTAACGGTGAATGGGTATCCGCTACGACAGACCAAACAGAGCCTGTATATAATCCCGCCACTGGAGAAGTCGTTGCACACGTTCCGATCTCAACTACTGAAGATTTGGATCGGGCAGTACAAGCTGCAAGCGAAGCATTCATTACTTGGAAAGAGGTACCCGTCCCACGTCGCGCACGTATTCTATTCAAATATCAGCAGCTATTAGTAGATCACTGGGATGAGCTCGCTAGAATCATCACAGTCGAAAACGGAAAAAACTTTACTGAAGCGCATGGCGAAGTACTTCGCGGAATTGAATGTGTAGAATTTGCCGCAGGAGCCCCTACTTTGATGATGGGAGATAACTTGCCATCCGTCTCATCAGGTTTGGAATCTGGAACATACCGTTACCCAATCGGTGTCATCGGCGGGATCACACCATTCAACTTCCCGATGATGGTGCCATGCTGGATGTTCCCGATGGCAATTGCAACAGGAAATACATTTGTACTCAAGCCATCCGAGCGTACGCCGATGCTGGCAAACCGCTTAGCTGAACTACTCGAAGAAGCCGGCTTACCAAAAGGCGTCTTCAATATTGTGCACGGAGCACATGACGTAGTAAATAGTATTCTGGATCACGAAAAAATTGCTGCCATTTCTTTCGTAGGATCTCAGCCCGTCGCAGAGTACGTCTACAAACGCGGAACGGATAATCTAAAACGCGTTCAAGCACTAGCTGGAGCAAAAAATCACTCCATCGTCTTGAAAGATGCGAACTTGGACAACGCCGCTACTCAAATTATCAACGCAGCATTCGGTTCAGCCGGAGAACGTTGCATGGCATGTTCAGTCGTCGCTGTTGAAGACGATATTGCAGATGAGTTTGTTGAAACTTTACTTAATCGTGCGAATGAACTCACCATCGGAAACGGTTTGGACGAAGGAATCTTCCTTGGACCTGTCATTCGTGATACTCATAAAGAACGAACAGAACAATACATCGCGACAGGTGAAAAAGAAGGCGCAACACTCGTTCGCGACGGCCGCCAAGACAGCGCAGCTAAAGAAAAAGGATACTTTGTCGGCCCTACCATCTTTGATCATGTAACGAGCGAGATGAAAATTTGGCAAGACGAAATTTTCGCTCCTGTTCTATCCATTAGCCGTGTGAAAAACTTAGATGAAGCAATCGAATTATCGAATCAATCCAAGTTCGCAAACGGTGCTTGTATTTTCACAAGAGACGGTGGAAATGTACGGAACTTCCGTGAAAACATCGATGCAGGAATGCTCGGATTAAATATCGGCGTACCTGCACCTATGGCCTTCTTCCCGTTCTCTGGGTGGAAAGATTCCTTCTATGGTGATCTACATGCCAATGGAAAAGATGGACTGAACTTCTATACACGTCAAAAAGTACTTACTGGTCGTTGGGAGTAATCACTATACCATACGAAAACACCTTCTCTTTGTTTTAAACAGAGAGAAGGTGTTTTACGTATTATCAAATTGTAATTGTCTGAATAGTTTCGAGTTGTGTGGGGACCTGGTACCGTTTCTACCGTTTCTATATAAATACTCTTTTATTTACAACAACCGTGTGTATTGCATTAGTTCGCCTTGCTGGAGGTTACATATAGTACAGCAAGGAGGTGAAGTTTATGTCAAAATGTGAAAAAGCAAGCAAAGAACAGCTTTTCTTCTTCGGGCTTCTAGCCGGATATGCTTTGCTCGGCTTGTTTTTAATTGTGCCCGCTGTATTGGCGGTCGTTGGTGCTAACCTGCTGCTTTTAGCCGTTGCAGTGATCATCGTGATCATCATCGTGTTGTTCGCCTTGGCGATCATTCTGAAAGGCCTGTCCCGTCTGTTTCATCATCGTAAACACTGATGAATAAATGCAGCCGCCACTTTAAAAGTGGCGGCTGTATTTTTACATATATTGAACTGCGAGAATTAAAAAAGTATTAAGGTAGCACATACTTTACGTAGTGTAATGATTCCTAATAATTACACTGGACCGCAAACGACAACATAATTACCGCGATAACTGTCCAAATCAACAACAATGATAGCATTCGTTTCGCCCATTTAACACAAGCACAGTATGATCCTCACATCCTCCAAGACTCGCTACGAGTGAATGGCTAATTCATTCTCGATAGGACTTCCACCCACTATATGCTGCAACCTAGGCTTGGTAACTCAACCTGGCGCCACTTAAAGCAAAAGGAGTAAGCAACTCATGCGTCTTCTGACAGCCGTTTATGTAATCCTTCATCAGTATACCTGTTATCGGGCTAAGCAAAATGCCGTTTCGGTAATGACCGGTACATATATGCAGCCCGTCGATGAACGGATGAGACCCCATGACCGGCAGATGGTCTGCGGCTTGGGGACGTACACCGACCCATGTTCGGTGGATCACTCCATCACTAAGCACAGGCAATAGGCGGGAAGCCCGTTGTAATAGCGAAAGAATGCCATGAGCCGTTACTGATGTATCAAAGGAACCGGGAATAGACGTTGCACCGATGAGCATTTCCTTATTTCGTTTCGGCACAATATAACAGCCGTCTACCGCAAATACCGTTTTGACCGGTGCAGGGCCGGCCAGCCGGATTGACAAGCATTCACCTTTCACAGGAATGACGGGCAAGGAAAAATCAGTGTCAGCTAAGAGATGGCTGCTCCAGGCACCGGCTGCAATCGTCACTTGAGTTGCATAAAGCGAGCCGATTGAAGTATCAACCCCCACTATCCGGTTTTGCTGAATCAGCAGACGAAGAGCCTTTGTTTCTTCATATACATGGGCACCGGCATGCATTGCTGCTTTCAAAAAGGCCTGTGCGAGCAAGGGGGCTTTCACTTGATGGTCTTTTTCCAGAAAAATAGCACCGGCAGTTTGGGACGTCATACAAGGTTCGATCTCCGGCACTTCTTCCGGCTCAAGCCACTGAATGGATGGGTCCTTTTCGGATAAAAAGTGATACTGTCGGTGCAGCTCGTCACGATCCTGTTCTGTCGCGGCCGTTTTGATCAGGCCAGCTGTTCGTAAATCAATGTCTATACCCGTTTCGGACAGCAATTCATCACGAAGTTGGGGGAACATCGCTCGGCTTTCCAGTGCGATTCCCAACAACGGATTGTCCTGCTCAAACTCATTTTGCGCCCCAAGCATCCCTCCTGCTGCCATAGAGGCCTGTCCGGCTTTGCCTGCATCAAATACAGCTACGCTTAAGCCTTCTTTGGCCAGTCGATAGGCAATGGAACAACCTATTACTCCTCCGCCAATAACAATATGATCATATGTCTTCATTATTTCCACTCCTCATAGATGACCTAAATACTAATGCTATTGAACATCTATATCAGCCTGTTAGAAAATGAAAAACGCCACTTTCATAGAAGAAAGCAGCGCCTCATGTATACAGTCCATAACATACAAGTGATGTAAGCAGTGCCACTTCCCTTCGCCAGTACGAGCTGGATCAGGTTCCAAGAGTCCCAAAGTCAATCACTTTGATCTCAGCCTTTTTTCAAAGGCACCTCTAGCGGATGAAATATTCATTTTTTTCAGAATAACATACAAGCCGAAATTTGTCATTTGAAATTAGTTATGGATCGGTGCTTATGCAAGGTGATTTTATAACAAGACATCAAAGAGAATAATCATACAACGGCAAACCATTCATCCGACCAGGTGATTGGCTACTTGGTTCTTTTTGTATGCAATTGTAGTGTATTGACTGAATTGTATCGTACACAGCGTAGCCCGACACTAAAATATTCTCAACTCTCTTTTTACTAGAAACGTAAGGTGGACTGTAAATACTGCACTATTGCAAACCAAAAGTGCTGGTAGAACTTTCTTAATCCATGTATTTATTAAATAACCTTCTATTATTGTGTAAGAAGATTCAACACTTTGACTGATGAACAGTGCTTTCTTATCGGAAGGATTTTCATAATATACGGACCAGTCACTCCTGCAATACCTATATTGTTCCCAGTTGTGGCAGCGATTACTCCTGCTACCTGCGTGCGGGGACCTGGTACCTCATCCTACGCCTCCCATTCAAGACTCAACACGCGATTTCGTCGGATCTCCCTTTGGTGATGGAATATCAGTGGATTCAGCTAATTTCATTAAATAATATATTTCTTCACGCGCCATGTGATCTGCCATTAAAGGGGTTAGGGTCCCAAGCGTTTCTTTCTTCAAATCCATCTCTTCCAACTCTCTTAAAAATGCTTTAAAAATAGTCATCTCTAAGTTGATGTCCTGATGGAATTTAGTTAACGCTGGGAATTTCATAATATTCGTACGTAAATAACCAGCCATCTCAATTGCTTTTAAATAAAATGCTTCCCACTCTTTAGTAAATCGTTCACTTTTCTTTTTGAGCTTGGCTTCCACACGGTCTAAATTTGCATCAAGAGCGCCCGCATGCCCTGCCGCATCGAGTAACCACAGCAAGTCATGGTGAAGAGGATGTACAGTCGGTGGTTTCTCTCCTTTTGCAAAGCATGTAAATATACGTATAGCCTCTTCTACTTCATTCACCATGTGATTAATAAAGGAAGGTGGCAGAGAAATTTTGATGTTGCCGACTAAATGCTGCTGTATTAATAATAATTTAAACTTGCGAATATCTTCACTCGCTTTTAAAGTTTCTTGCGCTAATGTCCGTAGAGATTGTGTATCCAGATCTCCCTTTGCTTTAGCAAGAAGGCCATCAAATAACTGTATATAATAACTTGCTGTCTTAATATTTGCCACTTCATCCGGCGCTAAAGAATCGTGAATGAAGCGTGCATGATCGCCTAATATTTGTAACCAAAAACGCAGTTCAAATGACATCTCTTCCTGTAAACTCTTCAATACATTCCCTCCCTATCCATTGAGGTCTCTGACAGTAGATATTCTCTTCACACGCCAATTAAGTGTAAAGAGACTTCCATATTCAGTAGCCTGCAATCTACTTCCCTATTCATATTATGTGTAGCTGCTGTTTTTATGTATGTATTCACGGTGGAGATACACCTTCAATTATTCCAGTCAAACATAGAATTTCACACGCAACGAGTATATATAATGGAGGTTAAATAACTCATGGACGTGCTGCATATAGTGAGCATAAATACAATCAGAGGAAGTGGTTTGCATGATAGAAAGGGCGCTGCTTTTCATTATTCTATTACGAGTTATTTCAGGAAGTATAGAAATAACAGCTGCTGCACTCATGTTTAAATTCAATGACTTGGAAAAGGCGTTTTATATTAACTCTTTACTTGCATTAGTAGGTCCATTTATATTAATTGTAACGACAGGAATTGCATTACACGGCCTCACTGAAAAAGTATCTTTAGTAAGAATGATTTGTCTATTCACAGGAATTTTCCTCATCCTTTTTAGTTTAAAATCTAAATAAATACTTCATTCCATACATATCTCTAAATAGAAAAGAACCTGACAGTTTTTTACTGTCGGGTCCTTTTTCAGTTTCTTTGATTGGATTCTTCAATTTCTTCGATATTAATGAACTTAAACACCATAAAAGTCAAAATGACTCCCAGTACAGTGGCAATGATATAACTGCCGTTCAGAAAATCTTTCATGGCAATTGACATCAACGGAGGGCCTGCGGCTACACCGATAAATCTGGCTGAACTGTAAAAAGAAGACACCGTGCCTCGTAGCTCTTTTTCAATATTTTCTGTAATAATCGCATCCAATGCAGGCAATAATGCGCCTATGGCTATTCCGACTATACTAGTCACAATCAACAAGAGGATCAAGTTCTTGCTTGTAAATCCAACAAAAATGACACTGGCAGACA
Organism: Sporosarcina sp. P19; assembly: GCF_002743165.1. Lineage (NCBI taxonomy): Bacteria > Bacillati > Bacillota > Bacilli > Caryophanales > Caryophanaceae > Sporosarcina > Sporosarcina sp. P19. The sequence continues at coordinate 67,562 of NZ_PDYR01000005.1, forward strand.
TGGCGATTAAGCAAATGACCATGACCCTTTTTATAGTTTTCAGTTCGCCTTTAATTTTTCGGCCCGATAAAAAGGAAGCAATACATAGGAATAATAACGGAATGGCCAAAACGAATCCTTTCTTAATCCCCTCAATATCATGTGTTTTCTCCAGGTTTTCCGATAAAAAAAACAACATACTGAATAGAACCAGCATGACTAGAACTCCATTTAAAAATACGGTATACAACCATTTACCTTCTGACGCAAATATCTTTTTAGTGTTCTTGATAAACACCTTAAACTTTACGGGTTCATCTTTTTCTTTCGGGACTTTAACAAATAAGAAGATCAGTACAAAAGAAATGACGCTGAGTGCAGAAATAGAGAAGAATGGCAGGAACCATAATAGAGCAGCAAATGCTGAACCTAAGATAGGAGCTAATACTTTTCCAAACGTGTTTGACGTTTCAATAATTCCCAAACACTTACTGCTTTTTTCACCATCATCTTTATATAAGTCACCCACAAGCGGTAGCACGATTGGCATGGCGCCGGCTGCTCCTATACCTTGTAATACCCGACCAATAATAATCATCATATACGGGTCATCCATCTTCCACGAAGCAAATCCCGCAATCAGACCTCCGATCAATGCAAAGACTAAACTTGGCAATATCACCATTTTCCGTCCGAAACGGTCTGATAAATATCCGGCTACTGGGATAAGAAAAATAGCCGCCACCGAGTAACTGGTAATAATCATACTCGATTGAAACGATGTAATCCCCACTTTATCTTCCAATAAAGGAAGCACGGGTATGAGCATAGAATTCCCTAGCGTCATAATAAGAGGAATTGAAGCCAGACTAACAATGCACCATACACTAACCTTGTCCGCACTTTTATCCATTACCACACCTCATCATATTTTGTTCTACTAATTAGAGGTATGGTTTCCTAACGAGTTTTTTTTATACTTTAATATTTTTTATTAGCACAATCATGAGATTATGTAAAAAATTAAGCAAACACAGCCTAGTGAAGAGTTGTTAAAATAACGCTTGATAAGCCTGAATACCGAAGTATATTCCAAAACCGATCATAGATATAGAGGATATAATGGAAACGATTAGCAAAAGTCTTGAGGATAAGAACTTGCGTGCTCCACTGGACAAAAAGGCCATGAACAAATCCACGATCATTATACCCAATAAAATCGCAAGACTGTTTATAATGATTTGGTACCCTGTTGATCCACCAGCTGTTTTGGCCAAAATGGAACCGTATATACCGAGCCAAAAAATAATAGTAAGCGGATTCAACAATGACATCAAAAAGCCAGTCATCATAGATGTTCTTAGTCTGACTCGTTTACCCAATCTCACACTCATTTCAACTTTGTTCAACGTCAGTAAGTTTTCTATACCTGTATACATCAGCACAAAACACCCAAACGACCAGAGAATGATTTTAATTAACGGTGAATCAATAAATTGTCCGACTCCAAAGTACACAAGGAATATATACATAATATCCGTGGTCACAGAACCAAAACTAAAAGCCCAAGCATGAAAAAAACCTCTTTTAATTCCCGTATTTAACAGAACAGTTTTAACAGGACCGATTGGCGCGGCTAAGGATGCTCCCAAGAATATATATAGAAAAATCGAATTCACAAAATCCCCCCTATAATATGTTGTCCTGCCATTTTATTCACACATAATGACCGATAGGACTTGGAAGAGGGTATTCTGAAGAAATATTTTAGTTTGTAGGATCAGTCATAGAAGTAATATTTTGTGTGTGGACTGGATCCTTTTTAACCGTTGACAAATGAATCATATACTTCTTGTTTGATTAGAAGAACCCTATAAATATGTAGAGCGAACTGTCGGAATTATGTTATAATTTAGTGAAGATCTACTATTCTTTTTGAATCCCCCCATATGAATCATAATTCATCTAAAGTTTGATATTTCTCCCCCGTATTATTACACTATAGTTATATGAGGTGAATAATTAGAAACACCAGAAAATAAACCACTGCACTACCACTACCTTATTACAGTTCAAATTATCTATTTACATATTTAAAGGAAAGTGAAGGAGTATTAGTACTATGATGAAGAAACGAGAAATTAAAGTGAAGCGGATGCTAGAGTTTTTCATCGAAGCAACTGAGCAAGTCATCGAAGAAGAAGGCATAGAGTATGTTACTGCTAGAAAGATCGCTGAATTAGCAGGGTATACTAGTTCGACAATCTATAATTATTTTGAAGAACTTAATCATCTCATCTTCTTCGGTTCACTCCGGTTCTTGGATGAGTATGTAGATGACTTATCAAAGTACATGGATAAAGAGGAGGAGCCTTTTGAGAAATACCTCTCTTCTTGGGAATGCTTCTGCAAACATTCATTCAACAATCCTCAAATTTATAACATGATTTTCATTTCTGATTTAGGTTCTGAACCAAATGAGTTATTGAAGCGGTACTACAAAATTTATCCAAATGATCTGTTGAACCTGCCTGAGGAAATCAAAATGCTTGTGATGGAAAATGATCTATCGAAGCGAAGCAAAGGGATGATTTCCGATGCAGTAAAGAAACGATACCTGACTGATGAAAAACTAGATGCGATCGTTGATATCACCATCCTCATGTGGAAAGGCATGCTGACAACTCTTCTTAATAACCGCGCCAATTATACCCCTGAAGAAGCTACCGCCATCACAATGAATTACATCCGGGAAATCATGAGCCATTATACAAAGTAAAATAAAAAATCATTCCGGCTGATAACCGGAATGATTTTTTATGCATTATTCACATGCGTGCTGAACATCTGAAATTACAACATCCTCCTGCTTTCCTTTCGCAGATAGAAGAATGTACCCCTCTTCTTCCCTCACTGAAAATGTTTTGATCTTCACTTTATCACTGAAAAGCGATTTCCCTGTATCCATATCAAAAGCCCAGCCATGCAGAGGACATTTAACGAACTTGTCATGGCAGCCGTATTTATACTGCTGGGGATCAGATGCTTCCATGACACCCGAAATCGAGCCGAATTCCAACGGTGCTCCCTGATGTGGACACGTACTATTAAATGCCTGCAGTTTCCCCTCTACGTTCACGACTACAATCGACATATTCTTGATAGCTACAATTTTACGTTTACCGTTCGGTAATTCCTCCGCCTTGCAGACGACAATTTCATTTTTAGGTTTTGTGACCATTCTATTCCCTCCCTATGTTAGAATCTGTACGTTTCCAAAGCGTTTTTATAGAAAATTTTATGCTTTAAATCATCCGGGAAATGCGCGAAAATATCCATTGTATGTTCTCCATCCCAATGTGGGTAATCACTAGAGAACATCAGCATGTCTTCCGCATCGATCATCTCCACTAATGTCACCAAATCCTTCGGGTGGAAAGGTTCTTCGAATGGCTGAGTCGCAAGGCGGATGTTTCTTCTAATATATTCACTTGGCAACATTTTCACCCAAGGAATTTCATCTCTCAATGCCTTCCAGTTTTTATCTAATCTCCACATTAAATGCGGCATCCAAGAGAAACCATATTCAACGAAGACTACTTTCAGCTTCGGGAATCGTTCGAAGACTCCTTCACAAATCAGACTGTTAATCTGTCGCATCGGCACAATTGACAATGATGAGTGCCATTCCATATAAGTAGATGCCGGTCCGATGTATTGCGGTGGTGAGTATTCACCTGAACCTTCAGAGTCGGGATGCAGAACAATCGGCAGACCATATGCTTCAGCAATTTCATAGATTGGCCAGAAATGACGCTTACCTAAAGGAATATTGATATTTTGCAAATTAATTCCGACAACCCCTGGCTTCTTACCGATACGCTCAATTTCTTTCACTGTCGCATCGGCATCAACAGTCGATACAACCATGTCGATTTTGAAACGTTCATCTACATTTACCCACTTATCATACAGCCAATCATTGCAGGCTGAACTGTAGGCGGTAGTTACATCTACATTATGATAAGGTGCCATCGTACCGTGGCCAACGTTCAATATCCCGTACGTTGTCCCAAATTTATCGAATAGATCGGTTCCTACAAATGCAGGATCAGAACCCGGAACCCCGCCTGACGGAGTTGTAGCATCCAAGCGCAACACGTGATTCGGATTATGATAGCGTGTTTTTGGAAATTCGAATGCACCCGCTGTCTGAGAAGTCAAAAATCTATTGCTGAACTTTCCGAAGTTCATCATCTTTTGCAACCATTCGTCAGAATATGGCACCAGCTCATCCAAAGATCCTAAAAAGCAGTGAACATCTACGTCAATTAATTGCGTTTTCTTGTTTGGCTCCATATCATTGACTTGTGTATTTCCTGTATTAATCACCATATCCAACACCCCTTTTATTTAATAGTTGCAGCTTGTTTAATGATACTTTTTAATTTTACTTTCTCATCGTCCAGTTGATCTGTGCTAACCAATACAGCTTGGCTGATTAAACGACGTACAGGTAATACGTTCACAGGCTGATTCACAATCAACGCCCCCACCACTCGTTGATTTAGTAAATAGAACATCGTAAATTGGTCCGTTTCTATCGTCCCTCGCATAACCGTTTGATCCCATTGAGTCGGATGCCCTACATATTGGATGGCCAGATCATGCTGGTCAGACCAAAAATAAGGAATTGTTGTAAAAGGCTTTGAACCAGGCTGCAGCATATTCACTGCGGCGGTAGCCCCTTGATTCATAGCATGATCCCAGTGTTCGATCCGGATGGCTTCTCCACTCACCGGATAAGTCCATCGGGCGCAATCCCCTGCTGCAAAAACATCCGGAACAGACGTCTCACAAAACTCATTTACGATGATTCCATCATTAAAATTCAATTGATCCTGTACTAACAAACCATCCGTTGAAACGCCTATTCCTACCAATACAGCGTCACAATCTATTTTTCTACCCTCTTTTGTCTCGACGGCATGTATAGCTGAATCGCCTATAAATTGTGTAATATAATCATCCGTGAAAATCTCAATTCCTTTTTCTCGATGTTTGGAAGCTATATAATTGCCCATATCTTCACCGAGCACTCTGGATAAAGGTGTTTTTGCTGCTTCGAATACGGTTACTTTTTTCCCAGATGCTAGCATCGATGCTGCTACTTCGAGCCCTATAAAACCCGCTCCGATAATGGCCAGATGGTTAATAGAAGATAATTGGTCTTGCAACCGATTTGCATCCTTCTTCGTCTTCAAATAAAAGACATTATCAAACTCTTGATCATCCAATGGTTGCAAGCGTCTCAGTTTGGAACCTATTGTAATCAACAATTTGTCAAAATTAACTTCTTCTCCATCATCAAGAATCACTAATTTTCTATCAATTTGCAAATCCGCTACAGCTTTTCCTAATTTCAATTCAATTCTATTGTCTTGATAGAATTCTTCGGGATGCAGCAAGATATCGTTATGATCCTTGGTACCCGCCAGATATTCTTTTGACAATGGCGGCCGATCATATGGGAGATTTTCATCCATATCTATCAGAACCACTTTCCCCTCAAAGTCATGATCTAGTAATGTTTTGGCTGCATTTACCCCCGCAATGCCTGCTCCAAGAATAACGATACGATTAGTAGTACTCAAAATTTCCGCCTCCATTCATTAAAGTTTGATATAGATCTGATCATCTACTACTAGGACTTCATATGTTTCTACCGGACTTTTTGCGGGAGGACCTTGCGGCTGCCCTGTCCGGACATCGAATTGAGAAAAGTGAAGGGGGCAGGTAACAAAACATCCCTCAAGCTCTCCATCGGATAACTCGACATGTGCATGACTACAAATATTATTAATCGCATAATACTGCCCATCTACCTGACAAATCATAATGTCTTCGTCATCCACTTCCACGCTAATCATTTCTTCATCTTCCAATTCCGAAATTAGAGCAACAGGGATAAATTCTTCCAGCTGATTCATTGAAATCATCACCTTTCCAGACTTTGATCAAGTTCAATTAATGAACACGTTCATGAACATGTTCAGATAATAGCATTATTATATTTCTTTTACAATGGCTTTTCTGAAAATAAAGTTAATATTTTTAAGATATTTACTTTTCAAATAATTTAAACTATAATATGTTCACTAGAAGAACTTGTTCATTTAAATTACAAGTTCATGCAATTAGGAAGGGGATGGATACGTGGTTAATACCTAAATTCAATAATTTTCAAGTCATGTATACATGTTACTGTCGAAATATTGTGCCAAGGCATGTTGGAGGGATTTACTTTATTATTCGAGGAGGATGACTATGCAGGATCATATCAAAAAAGACAATGTAATTTTTAAAGTCTCCATTTCAATCATTACAGTTTTCATCGTTTTTGCTTTTTTCTTTAATAAGGCTCTTGGTAACTTCGCTTCGTCCGCTTTAGGTGTAGCTGTAGATTATTTCGGTTGGTTTTACTTGACCTCCGCTTTTCTAGTCATTGTATTACTGGCATGGTTGTGTATCTCTCCTTATGGCAATATTCGGCTCGGAAAGGATACGGATCGTCCCACTTATAAAAATATGACGTGGTTTGCTATGCTATTTACTGCAGGAATGGCAATTGGTTTAGTATTTTTTGGACTGGCTGAACCAATCTACCATTATGTAAACCCTCCATACGGTGAAGGGAATACAGCAGAATCTGCAACAGTCGCCATGAAATACAGCTTTCTCCATTGGAGTCTACATCCATGGGCCATGTATGCCATTTTCGGTCTAGCATTAGCTTACTTTCAATATAGAAAAAATAGGCCAGCACTGATCAGTTCAACTGTTATCGATCTTTACAAAGGAAAAAATGAAAAGGCTTTCAAATATACCGTAGAGATTTTCTGCATAGTTGCGACTGTATTTGGAGTCGCTGCTTCTTACGGAGTCGGGACATTGCAAATGGGAGCCGGTTTGGAACACGTGTTTAACATCCCTAATACCATGACGACTCAATTTATCATCATCGGCGTTATTTCGTTGATCTATATCACCGCTGCCGTCTCTGGGATTGAAAAAGGAATTAAGTTCGTGTCCAATCTTAATATTGCATTGGCTGCATTCCTGTTACTCTTCGTCTTCTTCCTTGGACCAACGCTTCAGATTATCCAAGTGTTCGTCAGCTCACTTGGCGCATATATGAGTAACTTTGTTTCGATGAGTTTAGGAATCCAACCATTTAAAGATAACAAATGGCTTGGTGAATACACGGTGTTCTATTTAGCTTGGTGGGTTTCTTGGGCTCCTGCAGTCGGCATATTTGTCGCACGTATCTCTCGCGGTCGAACGATTCGTGGCTTTATTGCCGGAGTTTTGCTTGCCCCGTCACTATTAGGGATGCTCTGGTTCTCCGTTTTCGGTGGAACAGGTCTGCATTTCCTACATGACCTTGGCTATCAAGCATTAGCCGATCAAGTATTTGCAAATAATGCACTCAGTATGTTCGCGTTTTTGGAATACTTGCCGTTGACTACGTTTATGAGTATTGTCACTATTCTATTGATTGCCCTGTTCTTTATCACAAATGCTGAAGCAGTTACATTTGTACTAGCAATGATCAGTCAAAACGGCGAACTGCATCCTAGCAGAAAGGTAAAAGCTACTTGGGGCATCTACATGGCAGTCGTTACAGGTCTTCTTTTATTAACCGGCGACTTGTCCACCATACAAACTTTGGCGATTATCACATCATTCCCGCTGACCATTTTAATGCTATTTATGTGCTATGCGCTAATTAAGGAATTATCAAAGGAAGAGATTCCATCGCGAACGATAGATAAACTTCCTTCTTTAGTGGAACAGAAAGAAGGAACAACATTAGGCGTTTCAATGGAGCCACAGCAAATTCCTATCACGCAAAATATCACTTCTGACAAATAACAACACTACTTTTAGTACTACCAAAACAGTCTGCAGAGAAAATCGTGATCCTTCTCCGCAGACTGTTTTGATTATATGGAAGACGAGTAGAATACAATACTACTAGCTCCTCTACATACCTGAAGGGAGATGTGTAATGAATAATATCCTCATGATTTTGATTTTGCAGTTGTTGTACGTTCCCTGCTTTACTTTGCGCACGATTTTCATCGTTAAACAGCTTAGAACGCAAGCTACACTCCTTGGTGCGGTGGAATCATTGATCTATATCTTTGGTTTGTCGTTAGTATTTGACGGAGAACAAAGTTTCTGGAGCATGCTCGTTTATGCACTTGGGTTCAGTATCGGCATTTATATCGGAACTATGATAGAAGAGAAGCTTGCAATTGGCTACACATGCATTCAAGTAAATATTCCTACATTGAACCAGCCTCTCATCGACAAACTTCGGGAAGAAGGGTATGGCGTAACTGTATTCGAAGGTACCGGACGAGACAGCATCAGGTACAAACTTGAAATCCTGACGAAGCGAAATCAAGAAGAAGGATTATATGAAATGATCGGTGAATATCAGCCAAATGCATTTATTATTACGTATGAACCTAGAAAGTTTAAAGGCGGTTATTTGCTAAAAGCCATGAAAAGAAGAAGAAAAACAATACCTAAAAAAGGTCTCGAAGTCTCTTCCACTTCTCCAGAATAATCAGCTATGGTGGTAGTCACATGCCGTTCTCCCGACTACCCCATTCTACTTCCTCCCCCACTAATACTGTATAGCTATAATTGTCTTGGTACCTGGTACATAAACAAAAAAGCCTCCCAATCGTTTTCGCGATCAGAAGGCTCTCTTAGCTTTTCCATAGTAACTACCCGAATTGTGTGAGAATTGTGTGGGGACCTGGCACCCACTCTGGCACCCACCCTATTCCCTATCCCAAAAACGCTGCTTTGCAACAGCTGAAACGAACTCCATTCCAAAGTCAGAACTTGTCGAAGCAAACACGACGCCAGCTGCATGATGATTTTCTGATTGCCGTACATACGACTGTCCCGTAGTTGCAACACCAATTGGCTTGTAATGTTTATACGCTACATCCACGTAATAATTCAAGTCGTAATCGAACCTCTTCTGATTTTTATGACTTCCGCCAACAATGTATAACGAATCAAGAAGATAAGGGCTTGACGTTAAAAACGTTTCATCGATCGTAATTGTCGCACCATTATCGCCAGTAACTGTACCAAGTGTTGCACTGACGATGACAACAAAAACTCCGTATTCCTTTAAGGTTTTTAACACTTGGCTTACCTCGTCACCATTAAACCCGTCACCTATTAAGACACCTACTTTTTGTGAGTAAGCATAGCTCGGGGTGTTAGCCTGGCTTAGAGAGGGGTAACTAGTTGAAACAGGTACTTGGCTACTAGTTGGTCTGCTGACCCCTATATTGTCAGCAATCATATATGCCAGCTCCTGATCGACTTTAGCCAATAGTTCTACATTTTGTTGCCGAACGGATACACTTTTTACGCTCGCTAGTTGAAAACTCAATGCTTCAATCGTGTGCTGCTTCTCTACAGGAGATAAACTATTCCAAAAAATTCTCGGTTGAGTATAGAAATCATCAAACGATTTGCTTCGAGCTCGTATAGCATGCCCATCGATTTTTTTAGGATAAGATTCATACCCTCCCTCTTCTGGAGGAGTTGTGTAAGGCGTGTTATTGGCTAAAGAGTTTTTATGATAATCGACCTCATCCACGTCAATCCGGTACCTCATATTACCGCGACGTGTATTATTATGAAATGGACATATCGGTCGGTTGATAGGAAGGTCCTGGAAATTAGCGCTACCGAATCGATGATATTGAGTGCTTTGGTACGCCATTAACCTTCCCTGCAAAACGGGGTCATTGGAAAAGTCTATGCCTGGAACAACATTTGCCGGGTTAAATGCGACTTGTTCCAACTCTGCAAATTCATTGTCAACGTTTCGATTTAATGTCATCTTACCGATCAGCTGTACAGGTATGAGTTCTTCTGGCCAAAACTTTGCCGGATCTAGAATATCAAAATCAAATGCAAATTCATCTTCCAATGCAACTAACTGAACCCCGAGTTCATACTCAGCAAAAGCTCCGCGGTCAATTGCCTCTCTAAGGTCACGCCGGTGATAATCAGGATCAATTCCACCAATCTTTTGCGCCTCATCTTGAAGCAATGAATGAACGCCAAGGACTGGCTTCCATACAAAACGTACGAAAGTTGCTACTCCTTCTTCATTAACAAATAGATAGGTATTAATCGACCAAGATTCAATCATACGATAACTTCTTATGATGCCTCGGTCCGACATAACCCACAATACCATATGAAGAGCTTCTTGGTTATTCGCTATATAATCCCAGAAGTTATCATGTGCCCCGGAAGCTGTCGGCATTCCAGTACGCGGCTCAGGTTTATACGCATGCATCATATCTGGAAATTTCATCGCATCTTGATTGATTAAAACTGGCATGGCAATGGTAGTTAGATCATAGTTTCCTTCTTCTGTATAAAACTTCACGCCCTTACAACGTAAATCTCTTGCCGTATCCTTGGATCCTTTACTTCCTTGTACAGTAGAAAACCGTACAAATACCGAAGTCTTTTTTCCAGCCTCTTGTAAAAATCCGGCTTTTGTAAATTGCTTCATGGATTGATAGCATTCAAATTCACCGTGAGCACCATACCCTCTCGCATGGACCACTCTTTCAGGCACTTCCTCGTGGAGAAAATGCGTCATTTTTTCAAAGTACTCAAAATCCTGACGTAATGTAGGACCACGTACACCCGCTTTTAATTGGTCTTCATCGTTCGATAATTTTTTTGATTGATTCGTCGTCAAAGGTTTACCTGTATTTTGAATTCGGAATTGTTCTAATTGCTCATTTTTACGATTTTGTTTCACATTCTTTTCATTACGTGAACTTGAGTAATTCTCATCCATTAAATAAACTTCCCCCTTCAATTTCACATCAGACTACCTTATGAATATTCGATTGATTTCATTCCAATTCGGAAGATGGGGTTAAAGCGTGTAGTATTTGTTCTATAAATGGATGGAATAATAGTTAACGTTTTGTGAATACTGAAATTAGCTAAAGTGTCGTATAAACGAGGAAAGAGGTGTCTTCATGGATCCACAACTGTCTAATGGAGAAGATTATAAATATATAATGGCAACGTCTATTGGTAGCGGAAAAGGAATAGAAGTGTTGCCGGACCTATATTGCCATACTATACAAATTGTCAATATTGTTTTAGTAGGTCATCCAAATTCAAGGGACTTCGTGTTAATTGATACAGGTATGCCTTACTCAGCGGAGAAAATACTAGCGGTTGTAGAAGAGCGTTTCGGTGTGGATAGTCGTCCAAAAGCCATTATATTGACGCATGGACATTTTGATCATGTAGGAGCAGTCATTGAGCTAGTAAAGCATTGGGATGTGCCGGTGTATGCCCATGAACTAGAGCTACCGTTTTTAACCGGAGTATCCAGTTATCCAGACCCGGATACAAGTGTAGAAGGAGGAATGATTGCCAAGATGTCGTCTATATTCCCAACGGATCCTGTTCAATTGGGAAGCCATATCAAAAGCTTACCGTCTGACGGCAGTGTTCCCTTCCTGCCCGAATTTACATGGATTCACACTCCCGGTCATTCGCCAGGTCATGTATCGCTCTTCAGGCAAAAGGACAGAGCTTTAATTGCTGGAGATGCATTTGTGACTGTAAAGCAGGAATACCTCTATAAAGTGTTAACGCAAGAACAAGAAATAAGTGGTCCGCCACGCTATTTAACAACCGATTGGGACGCCGCTTTAGAATCCGTGATTAAACTTGAAGCCTTACAACCAACTGTCGCCATAACAGGTCATGGATTGCCTATGGAAAAAGAGCTACTTGCCAACAGTCTAAAGAAATTAGTCGATGACTTTGAACGTATTGCAGTTCCAGATTATGGTGAGTTTGTTGATCAAGATAGTGATTGAACCGATGAAGGCTGATTATTTAACACGTGTATGTTATTAAAAAGCGTCAACTCCTACAGTTTGGAGTCGACGCTTTTTCTTTATTTATGGGAGGAATAACCTCTCCTGTATTTGCTACCTTAAATTGTGTGGGGACCTGGTACCTGTATCGACTACGACTAGAAGGCTTTTTAATGCTTTACTCGTCTTGCATAGTCATTATAGAACCGTCATGCGCAGAAAATTTAATTCTGTACTGATCCCAGACAGTTTTCACGTGAAAAGTATGATATTCTCGATCGTAGTATTTATTTTCGGGCTGATTATATATTTTTTCTGTGCCTGATGAAATAAATTCTGTCCTGACGTCTCCGAAATCTTGATAATAACTTTTTTGCAAATAGTCCTGTACCTGGTCTACCGTCGGATTGATCGGTGACTCCTCAAAGGATTCACCGTCTATTCCATCCAGTAGCCACTTTCCGCCTTCCTTCACAAATGTGTAAATTTGATTGGCACCTGAGCTTAGCCCCCGGTTCGGTACTACGGTTTTTAAAATGCGCTTCGAAGGACTGTTTTCGATTATTTCAAATTTTAATTCGGTGGATACAGGCTCAGCGAACAACGATATATCGATCGTCGGATGCATAAATTTTTCATAATACTCTCTTACCTCTTCTACATACTGAGGAGTTGCGAGCTTTCTCAGGTCATTTTCAATATAAGAAAAATCCCTGTAAGCGCCGTTAACAATTTCTGCTGTTTCCAATACATTGCGGATGTCCGGACCAATTGTACTGATCGTTTTTCTCAGTTCGTTCCGTAAATCCTGACTAGCAATGTAAACCGGAATATCCGCTTTTACGATGGCATCCCGGCCATTATTGTATCGAATGGTGATGAAGGTCTGGTCACCATCTTTCGCAGTTGTTTTTGCCCGCACTCCGCCGAGATAGTTTGCAGTCGCTATGTTTCGGTCTTTCACTTTTAACGTTACATTGCTGTCTGGCAGTGTCAGCGGCTGCACATTTCCCTTCTGATCAGTTCCGCTGACTTTTAATTCTTTTGTCTCGCCCGGAGCCAACACAATAGCATCGCCAGTCAGCTCTTGATAACCGCATGTAGATCTCTGAACAAGAGGGATACTGAGAAATGGATAGGTTACGTCCCAATAAGTATTTTTTTCTGATCCTATTCGTGCCGTCGATTCAAAGTAGATTTCACCTTTTTCACTAAAACATGCTATATCTTTATCGATTTCACCGGCCACTTTCATTTTATAGCCGCCTGCAGTGTCTATACCTCCAAGTGTAAACTGTAATACATCGGCATTTATATTTATGCCTCCGCCAACCTTCCCTTCTATTTCACCTTTCAATGATAAAAATTCAGCAGACAGGTCACTTGTAGAATAATTGAAAGGCTTGTAGCCGGCTCCCTCTTTCATCAGACCAAGATTATAATTTTTTTCTTCGACAATTTCTAATTCAACAAACACTTTCCCGCTTGTCTCGCATTGTATAAATAATTGGATTGCAGCTCCTGCCACCCCGTACGCCTTGACCGGAATTGGAGCGGTAAGCGGAATTCTCAGCGGCTCCGGCTCAAAACCCGACAACTTTACTTTTACGTTCAACTCATTTTTCAATCCGCTGTCTAACTCCAGCCAATTCACGTTAAGTCCTTTAAAATCGTAATTCACCATGGGCTGGATGAGCTGAATCTTACCGCCAATAGTTGCTGCTCCCTCCTTCTCTCCTTTAGGGAATAATTGAACATCACTGAATTCTACATAAGGGTTACCATTTTCTTCTCCAATTTCAATCTTGCCTATGGATTTATCAACCGGGTTCTCCACTTCGAAGGTACGCCTGTCTCCGTTCTCAGTTTCACTGATCACACGTGAGTACACGTCAGGTTCCAACATAAAATCATCTGCCGTAATGGGTACCGTTTTCGAAATATCCAGATCTTTCACGACATCTTCCGCTTTTGGCTCTCTTGTCGTTAACACTGTTTTATGCCCGTCGTATCGGATATCAACAATTTCCTTAGCCCAGCCAAAAGTATGCTGGGCGGTCTCTGGAAAAATAATGATATCTCTAGCCGACAGCTGCTTCAATACATCCGGCATCCCATCGAAAACAAATGTATTGTTCTCATAATTCAAGTCTGCTGCTGATTGTACAATATCGTCAGGCAGACTGGTCACACCTTCTTGGTATGTAACAGCGTTTGTACTATCTTTACGCGGAGAAAACGCATTTGACTCATCACGCTGTTCACCTGTTTGGAACGGCATCTTCACAGGCTTGCGCAGCAATTTGCGCTTTGCCGATGAAACTTCATCCGCGACAAACAGCGTATAAGCAGTATTTGGCAAGTACCCTCCCTTAGGCGGCTGCACGACCACTGTATTACCTTGATCTACCAGCACTGCAGTCGTAGGGATCACTTGCCCTGCTTCGTCTGTTATGTATAGTTGCTTGTTTGTAATGGATGACACTTCCACATCTCCACTGAACGTAATCGTCCACTCCTTGTTTAATGGAACATTCTTTTTCATTGGCATGGACTCCCAGTCTGTCTCTGCCTGTACGGAAAGCGGCGCCCCCAGGATGGCTTTTATAAAAATGCCAGTGAATAGAAGTATAACAACGGCGGCTAAGGAACTTCGCTTTACGAATCGCTGCAATAAAATCTCCTCCTGCTTGTTTAATAGTATTACTTATATACTATCACTTCAGAGGGTGCATATTCGATTTAACTTTAAATTATTCTGAAAAGTTGATAGTTTACATGATATTTTTTATGTGACAGTGTCTAGTATGTTTAAATCCGAGAAATATTTTATACGTCTAAAGTATTTTATATGCCCAAACTTTTTAAAAGTAGATTCTGCAATATTATGCTATCATACATACCGAACACAAAAAGGACCGGTGACATCTATGACTAATCGCAACAAAGGCATTGTACTCATATTACTCTCTGCATTCGGCTTCTCGATCATGACCTTGTTCGTCAAATTATCGGGCGACGTGCCGACGCTGCAGAAAACGATATTCCGCAACGGGGTATCGATGGTCATTTCATTCTTCTTCGTTCTCCGCTTCAAAGAGCGCCTTTTCGGCAAACGGGAAAACCAGCCTCTTCTGCTATTGCGGTCGGCACTCGGCATGATCGGAATTATCCTGCTGTTTTATGCAATCGACCACCTCGTCATTGCAGATGCGGACATGCTGAATAAAATGAGTCCGTTTTTCACGATCATCTTTGCGGCCATTTTTTTGAAGGAATTCGTTAAACCGTATCAAATTTACAGCATCATCGCTGCTTTCCTGGGCACGTTATTTATCATCAAGCCGTCGTTCTCGCTCGATCTCGTTCCGTATGCTGCGGGAATCTTGTCTGCCATTTTTGCCGGAGCTGCCTACACTGCGCTTCGCGCACTCGGCAACCGGGAGCAGTTTTACACGGTCGTATTTTATTTCTCGAGCTTTACGACTGTCGTGCTTCTTCCGTTCGTCATTTACGATTATCAGCCGATGACTTTGCAGCAGACCATCTATTTGCTGCTTGGCGGAGTATTTGCGACAATCGGTCAATTCGGCATCACGCTCGCCTATAAATTTGCACCCGCCAAGGAAATCTCCGTCTTCAACTATTTCACGGTCGTGTTTACGGCTTTGCTCGGGCTGGCTTTCCTTGGGCAAGTACCTGATCTATACAGTATAATCGGTTATTTCATTATTTTTGGCGCATCGTTTTATATGTTTTTGAAGAATAAAAAAGAAACAGTAGAAGCCACATAAATTTATGAGATATTATTAATCATGAGTATAGGCAGAGAGTGAAAGAGGAACAAATGTAAACTTGTAATAAAAAACGTTTCTTCTTTTCGGTACGCCACACAACTAGCTTGATTGCTTCACTTTTGGAGCAACCGGGCAAACTTTCTTTACAATCAAGCTGAATTTGTGGGGACCATTACAGATAGTCATCCAGTGGAGAAGTCCGTCAGTCCACGATTTTATTGCGTATCTCAAAACAGCGCAATTGCCTTATTTCTTCAATCACATTTCTTGCAAAACTAATAAAAAGTCCTCTGATTTTCATTTCAATCAGAGGACTTTTAAAAATTTTCAGCGTCCTTACTCCAAGTCTCTTTAACTATACTCTCACTTCTTAATCTTCCACCCGCCCCAAACCTTTGGCGTCGCAAGATCCGCTCCGTAACTGTCTACAAAGTATACAGAAACATGATCTTCATATTTTCCGGTATTCTTAACCATATTGCCGACCAGTTCTCCTAATTGGTCTGCAAATCTTTCTCATGTTCAGGAGAATAATACCAGCTGTCGCTTACCACCACATTTACCGATCCCCAATCATCGTAACGAGGACGAACATCAAGGATAATGCCGTCGCTCATCGTCTTCAATTCAGAAATCGCTTCATCAAATGTATTACTTTGCTGATTTTTCACAGCTTCAGCTGATGGATACGCAACTGTGACTGTTTCAAACGTAGCGTTTTTACCGCCTAATTGATTATCCCTCGCTAAATCTCCAGTCATTTTTTCACCAAACTCGCCATAGATACTCTTAATGGTATCCGGCTGCGGGTGGTCATCTAAATTGAATCTGAACATTGCGCTTGCTGCAAATTCTGTAGGTTTCAAATCGGCGGGAATGTCAAAAGTCAATTCAGCCTTGCCGCACTGCGTTTTTATAATTGTGTGGGGACCTGGTACCCTATCAATCCAATCGAACACTCTTAGTCTCCAGTAAATCACCATACTTATCTCTAAGAGTAAGTGAGGCACTAGCACCTTGTTGCAACACATTGGTACCCAACTTGAATACTCCATCACCTTCGTAATGTAATTCAATTCCATCGATGAATGCCTCTGATACCTCGTCTGCCGCATGCAACTCTACTATATATAAGTTAACAAATGGCGAGAACGTACTATTAAATGAGACAATATAATCTTCTTCCACAACATGGAGTTCAACACTAATACCAAAACCACTCTCTGTCTTTCCTTTAGCTATGATTGTCCCTAGTGTCGAGGTATCGACAGGAGTCCAATTCACATGTTCTTTACCAGTTGTTTTGTCTTTATAAGTTACTGCTACCTGGCTAGGCAATTCAGGTATTGAGCCCTTTTTCACATTGATAGGTGCTAACTTCTCTGTTGAGATGATGTTTGTGTCTACAACTTCTATACTGTAGGCTTTTCGTGCCGATTCACCAACAGCATCAGTCACTTCAACATCAAAGTTATAGACCCCCGCTCTTGAAGGAATCCCCATAATTTGCCCTGTTTCTGCACTTATGGTAAGACCGCTTGGCATGCTTCCTGAAATTCTGCGATATGAATAAGGTTCTCTGCCATTTATAGCCTGTACTTGGTCAGTATAGTCACTTTTTACAGCTGCAGTACTTAAGTCCGCCGCTTTCATTGCAATGAAAGAATGGCGCTTGCCGGCAACGTAATCTAAAATTATCTGAGCATCTGCTTGGGACACAAGTTGGTCTCCATCGACATCAGCTGATAAAAATTCTTCCCGGTTCGTAATGGAAGTCCCTTTCACATGTTGAAGTATCCGAACCGCTCCTGCTGCATTCGGCTTATTCTTACCAACTACATCACCTGGAGGCATTTTCCGAATAATTTTCCCTTCTAAAGTAGCCAACGTTAATGGAGTGTTGGTTCTTCCGATTGCAGAGAGGCGCTCAACTTCCAATAGTATCGTTTCACTTTCTTTTACCCCGGATGGGACTTCATAAGTGATATGTCCAATGACAGTACGTGGAGCCAATCTAACTTGTTTACCGGTAGTTGAAATTACATCAATTGTCAATTTTCCATTCGCAATATTACTTGCGGAACGGAACTGAGATCCTGTAAATATTGCGGCCGGTATAAATTCTTTTATCGTTAGATTATGATGATTAGCCTGCAATGTAATCTCTAGATTGGCTGATGTTAAATACAGTGTTCCGTGTAAAATGACCGGGACATCTACTGTCGTGCTAAGTGACTTTACTTCTCCTATTTCCAAAGTATCTTTAACCGCTGCTTCAGCTTTTTCCTCTGCTAAACAAAAAGTTAAAAGAAACAACAAAGGAATTGCTGAAAGTCGTAAAAATAATTTCATGTTGTCCTCCCTTTTACTTTGACCGTTATTATTTCACAGTAAACGTTTTACGTACAGGTTCCACAAGCTTTGTTCCTTTTGCTGATAGTAGCTGTCCTGTAATCTCCATTGTGTGGCTTCCTTTTGAGTAATTCGTATCTGGAAATACTTCAAATGTATAAGGCGTAATGGATTTCACCTTTACTGGAACACTTGTGGTCCCTCTAGATACATTTACAGCATGTTTATTCAGTGTTTTCATATCATATGGCTCGCTCAATGTGACAGTCCACACTTTGTTTGGCAAGACTGTAGTTGGATGATCTTTAGTAGTACCATCAAAGGGTTTAACTGCTCCGTTAACTATTTGTAGGGGGAGCTCTTTACCATCTTCCGTATAGAAGTACGCATTTTCTATCTTGATTTCAGTATCTGCTTTTGCTTTACTGACTCTCGCTTTAATTGTCAAAATATCGCCTTGTAACATCGTACCTTGTGCTGCTGCAAAAGATGTAGAAACTGTACCTGCAGTATCACTTAATGAAGATTTCAAATACCCTTCCAATACTTCACCTGTCTCTACATTGGTATCCGTTATGCTGAGAAGCTCATTGTCATACTTCAAATCAAGTGAGCCACCCGCAACTTTTTCCGAACTGTCTATAAAAACGGCTAACTCAATTGTAGTTGCTCTATCAGTATAAACGGAAGAGATTCCGATCGTCGTCTTACTTTCTGCAGAAGCGACTGCCGGTAAAATTGATACTAGCAGCGTGAGCAACAGAACAGCCATTGTAGTAATTTTCTTCATGAGATGTGAGGTTTCAATAGTCCTCTTCCTCCATTCTGTTCATTTAATTAACGCACTTCAAAAAGTAAAACTTCAGGAGCAAATTCACTTAGAATGGCTTGGAACAATGTTCGATTATTCATCAATGTGGCGATTGAATAATAGCCAGGCGCTACGCTTCCTGAAGGCGCGTACGGAATTCCGTATGTCGTCATCGCTGTCTCCAGTAAGTCCCCGGCACTATTGTAAACAGAAACTTTTACAAACTCACCAGGTTCTGTATGATAACGACTAAATTGATACGTTTTATAGTTGCTGTTAGCTCCCGTTAATACTACGGGTAAAGTTTGTCCATTGATTTCC
Organism: Sporosarcina sp. P19; assembly: GCF_002743165.1. Classification (NCBI taxonomy): domain Bacteria; kingdom Bacillati; phylum Bacillota; class Bacilli; order Caryophanales; family Caryophanaceae; genus Sporosarcina; species Sporosarcina sp. P19. The sequence goes on from NZ_PDYR01000005.1 coordinate 86,791, forward strand.
AATGTAACTTGTGAAACTGCAGTGTTATTGATTTCTATCGTGCCACTGTTTAGCTGTCCGATAGGTCCAAATTTTATATTTTCTATATAATTCCCCGGAACTACAATACCAATTTTCATATAGTCGTACAAAGCCATGATCTGATTATATCGATCTTCATCACTCAATAGATCTTTAAGAGTTTTAACTCCTTGAACTGGCTCAGATTTTTCTTTAACGGAGATGCGCACGGTTTTAATGAATCCGCCCTCTTCTGTCTCCGCTATAATTGTAGTATTTCCGGCATCTTCAGGAGTAACTACACCATTCCGAACTGTTGCTACTGAAGGATTCATTGAACGCCAGTTGACTTTTTGATTCAATGCGGTTGTCGGTTTAACAGTATAACCAATTGTTGCTAGGCCTGGAAAAAATAGCGAACCTTCTTTTACAAAAATTAGTTCTGTGCGATCTAGAACTAATGAAGTAACTAGATCTGGCGAATTTTGAGCTGCGGTAACAGGCACAGTATACAACTTTGTAGTTTTACCATCTGCCGCGGTTACCAGTACTTTTATAATACCTTGATCATCGTCTCCAAGATAATTCCCTTGGATGGTAACCTTGGCATTTCTATCCTTAGGACGTGCATCCACTTTCAATTCTCTTAAGGATCCGATTACGTGCTCTTTTGAAATCCAATGCAATGGATAGTTACCATTTTGTGGTTTGAAATTCACAACTGGTACGTCCTGGATAGAGAGTGAAACAAGTTCTGCTTCTGACGAGGGGCTTTTCTCTAGTAAGTTCACCCATTTTATCTGTCCTGTAGTAGTTCCTAGATATTCTGGAATGCGTCCCTCTACTTCAAAATTCATGAAGGTGAAACCTACTCCTTGCGCAACAATCCTCTTATCCATCACACCAGTTAAGTCCACTTTATGCCTTCCTGACGCATGAAAATTGTATCGACTGTAACTCTTAGTGAATAGCTGGGAGCGGTCGCTATAAAAACGGTGAAATTCCATGTCGCCTATCTGAGTGAATTTCCCACCTACTTTTAAAACACCGTCCGTCAAATGTGGCCAGTCATCTTTTGGTTTCATTAATTCCGTATAACTACGACCTCCATGATTCCGCAGACTCTTCATAGTAAAATCACGATAAACATGGACGTAATCCCCATCACCTTCTCCATATTCGGGTGTAGTAGTATCCATTGACCCTTTGATCATTGTCAACCAGCCATCTTCGACTGTGTAATCCCCGAATATACGAACCACTCCGTGATTGACGTAAAGCTGTCCACTAGTCTGAGTCACGTTACCAGTCTTCCTGTTGAAATCCTTCATACTTTCAGCTGAACCAACCTGGAGGAGTCCGCCATTAACATTTAACGAATCGTTAAGTTGAAATGCTTCATCAATTAACGGGCCGCCTGCAATAGTTAAATTACGCTCGACAATCAGTCTTCCTTTTTGCAAATCCATATGACCTCTTTGTGTGAAACTACTTTTTGCATGAAGCAGCCCACCGCCAAATAAGATACGTCCTCTTTGTGTTGCTTCGCTTGCCAAGACTGCATCTTGACCATTCAAATTAATTTTGCCATTCGCATCTTGTGTAAATGCCCCTCTAATATCCAGCTCAGGTGCATTTCCTCTAAATGTGCCATTTACATCAATTTGTCCATTTTGAATAAAAGACCCGCTCGTTTTCAAGCTACTGTTATTTAAACGAATTTGAGCGTCAGGATTTTGTTCAAGACCACCGTTGACCACAACTTCAGCGCTAACGGCTCGTAACTCTGCACAGGACAGTAGCACCAAACTTCCATCGACTGTCAGATTATAACCATTTAAATCTAAAGTCATATTTTCTTGAAGCACCAAATCTCCTGGTGCATGGTAATCGCGAGTGAGTGTCCAGTCGCTTGGAATTTTAGGTTCTCTTAATTCTTCAAGATTCCTGCGCAAAGCACTGAATGTATCTTCTAGCTGGGCTGCATTTATTGCCTGATAATACTGGCCATTGGTTCTACTTGCCAAATCTTGTAGTAATGTACTATTTATTGTTGCAGATGTGCCAAGTCCTATTGTATAGATACTAATGTTATTGCGATTCGCTTCATCTGCTAAATCACGGGACAACGCGTTATTTATCGAATGACCATCACTTAGCAACACAATGATCTTATGGTTATTTCCACTGTGGGTTTTTATTTCCCTAATAGCCTCATCCAATCCAGTATGTATATCGGTACCTCCATATGCTCCTATTGAATCAAGAGCCGCATGAATACGGTAGCGATTATTCGTTAAGGGAGATAACAGATTGGAAGCGGTAGCGGAATATTCCACTACTCCGAAACGATCTAACGGCTGCATTTGATTCACCATAGCTTTAGCTGCTCTAATTCGCAGTCTATCTGGGTCATTTGCTATCATGCTCCCCGATGAATCAATCGTAAAGACTACATCCATCCCCCGCTCCATCCCACAAGCTGCTCCTATTGCAGCTCCATTTGCTTCTGCAGATACTAAATTATTTGGCAACGCAACCGATAGTATAGCTAGTAGGCTAATGATCGCCACCTTTGTTAGACGATATGATTTCATATATTTTTTCCGTCCTTCCTGGTCACTTACGATTTATGTATGTAGATTTTAAAGCCGAAGAACACTATAAAGGAGAGTTCAATTTATGAGAAAAGTAGTAATGACATGGTTGACGTGTTTACTTTTACTTTCATTTACACATCAAGCAAACGCAGTAGATTTACGTGATCGTACAACGGATTTATCAGACAAGCCTTGGTCAGTTACATTTAATAAACCAGCGGACCCATTTACAGTGAACAAAGATACAGTTTATATTCAGTCCGATGATAAGTTCCTACTACCTTCCTCGCTATCTATATCGGATGACGGGAAAATTATTGAAGTAAAACCTACTAAATTGTATAAGCCGAATGTACAGTATTCACTAGTAATCCTCAGTAAATTACAATCTAAAGACAAAAAGATTCGTTTATCTAAAGATACGATTTTGAGATTCAAGTACGAAGGTGCAGCATTTAAATCTATCACTGCAAAACCTCTGTCTTTAGGAATGAATGTGATTATACAAACAAAACCAGAAGTAAAGAATATAGAACTAACAGATGCAGCAGGTATCACACACACTATGCATCGTACAGGAATTGATCAGTATTCATTTGTTTTACTGAGTCAACATATCGGGGATATCTTAAACTTACGAGCATACGATGCGAACGAATCACTATTGGAGGACCTAGCGTATGAACTGTGAGACTAACAACCTATTAAAGAAACGGCTAACTAATCTGTTACTGATTTTCCTACTCGTGTTCTCTGCGATCCCTTCTCCTATACATGTTACAGCTGCGGATGGGAGTTCTACAAAACCCGCTGCTCCGATATTGATCGAAAACTCACTGGAACCGCGTACTATTTCAGCAACCAATGGCAGTACCGATGCCACAATTACATTAACGAATCATTCAGTTACTCCGAAGAAAGAGTACATTACTAAATTGGATTCAACTGAATATAAATCTCAGGCTGGTTTACCTGCTGGAAAATATACAGCTAGATTCACTGTGAATAATGTTCAAAGTATAGATTCTAATGAAATCACGATTCGGCCAGAAATGGTTACTGCAGAAATTGTAGGCAATGATTCGGGGCCCCAAAATAATCAAGGTATTATTCATGTTAAAAATGTTAAAGAGAAAAATAAAGTACACTTGTATCTAGGTTCAAAGCTTCTACAAACATGTAGCGTAAACCCCTCAGAATTATGTGAGTTTAAAAATCTACGAGATGGTACATATATTATTTATCAAGAAGAAAACGGTATAAGTGGTCCTCGCTTGTCTGATATAAGCACCACCATTAAAAATGGTGGTGTACCTGAGATTATACTGGCACCTATACCTGAGAACGGCGAAACTGTATCGGGGAATATGTTTAGAGATCCCGGATATAAGGCACTAGATTTTCCCGACGTAGATATAACAGATAAAGTGATTAAGACTCCCACAAATTTAGACACATCTACACCTGGCAAATTTACTATTACTTATTCTGTTACAAACGATCATGGAAAAACAGCAACCGCTCACAGAGAAGTGACAGTTCTACCGAAAACCGTAACATTGAAAAGTTGTGGTGATGATTGTAATACCAATGCGAATGGAAAAGGTATATACGGAAAAATACCAGTAAGTCCTACTAATTTGCAAAAGTTCGAAAGTGAACTAACTGAAATCACGCTATACAATAAGGAAGCGAATTTTAAGAGAACTAAATATGTTAAATTCCCTTTCCATGATCCAATAGAATTCACAAATGTTCCCGTAGGTGAGGGATATTATGTGACGCAAATAGTCAACGGAGAAGAAAGTAAGGAATCCAACAAATTCACTATAAAAGATGACACGCCTCCTAAAATCACATTAAAGGGAGCACCAGTAATAGAACATCCTTTAGACGAACCTTACGATGATTATGGAGTGTTAGTATCTGATAACATAACAAGCCCTAATGAAATACAGATCGATATAAAAGGTCTTGATGAGGTGAATACGAGTATTCCAGGAAACTACATTATTAAGTACACTGCAACAGATCAAGAAGGGAATATCTCGTCAACCATCAAACGGGAGATCATAGTCCGTCCTGCTGCAGTAATTGCTATTGGTAGCCTAGCGAATATTAAAGGTTTAGGTGAAGTGGGTGTAAAAAATATTTACTCCAATAATTCCAATCTCGAAACAAATGTTACTCTTTATAAATGCACAACGGATTGTAATGCACGTAGTGTAGATGGGGACCTAAGTAAAATAGCGGTAGAAAGACTTTTAGAGGTTAGTAATAAAGTTCCAAATGAACCGGGTAAACCAAATCCAATAATTATTTCTTCGACAGAAACAACAGCAGTTTTCACGGAAAAAGAGATAGGTTTTTACTTTGTAATACAAGAGGTAAAAGGATATAAGAGTAAACCCTCTAACCTGGTAGAAATTGTGGACACTGATAAACCACACATTACCTTGGAAGGTCCTGAAAAGATCTCCATTGTTTTTGATAAGAAAATACCAGATGGTCAAAAGCAATATTTTGAATGGGATACAAATAAACTGGTATTTAAAGAGCCTGGTGCAGTAGCTAAAGATTATATAGATGGTGAAATTACAGTCCAACGCACAAGCGTAGAAGATGGTAATGAAGTTACGCTTACTAGTCCCATCTATTCAAACTTCGATATTTTATATCCAGGCACCTACACATTATTGTACAACGCCACTGCCGTTCGTGGAAAAGAAGCAACAGAAAGAAAACGCGTATTGTCAGTGACGCCTAAACCACCTACACCTGAGCGCGGTAATGAACCTAATACAATTAGAGTAAATGATATCTTTAATGATCAGGCGCAATCAGTAATGAATAGAGAGGTTACTCTTTACGATATGAATGGCGTAGTTTTGGAGAAAACATCTTCAATAACTAATAAGAGTGCGTTATTCGAAAAAGTGCCTGCCGGTCTTGGATACACTGTCACACAAACTGTAAACGGAATGGAAAGCACACATTCAGAGCCTGTTGATTTGTACAACCATCCAGATGCAACAATGAATCCATTTTATATGTCTTCCTTTACAATCAGAGGAATTGACGCAAAGCCGGTTATTAATCATATAAGAAAAACAATTCAACTCACTGTTCCCTATAATACCGATCTTTCCAAACTCATTCCTATATTTACTGTGGCATCCGATGGAGAGAAAAACCCTAAAGTTGAAGTAGATGGCGTAGTTCAACAAAGTAATAGTAGCGAAGTAGATTTCAGCGGAGATCTTCATACAATAATATACAAAATAACCGACGAGAATTCTCTAGCTGATGGTTACAGTACGGAATATACAGTCACTATTAAGACAGCAAATGTTTCCTCAGCCTTTTGGAAACAATCATTCAATAAAAACATCACACTTAAAACAGACAGCAGTTTACTACCACTTGAACTATCTGCTCAGGAGAAACTACTTGCTAACAGTCAGGGGATCAGCTACCTAACTGACGACCTGATGATTCATATGTCTGCTTTGACAGCACAAGTGAATACAGACAGCAATCTAGCCATACGAAAATTGTCTAGAGGCGATATACTACAACCTACCGACCAGCCATGGCTGATCAACATCTCCAATATAGTGGAATTAACAACTGATTATACAAAGCGCTTTGTACAACCTATTGAAATTGAACAAAACGCATCAGAATCTAAAGTGCTAGTTAGACTTAGTCGAATAAACGGAGTACTTTATGCATTCACAGTACCTAGTCGCGCTATGGAAGGTAGAGTGATAGGTCTTGCTACTGAACCTGGCATCTATGCACTCGTTGATGCTAATGTTAAACCTACAATTAAAGGATTCGAGAATAATTACAAAATTACTTCGAATGGTTTGATACGATATAAGACAGATGATACGTCTATACATTACATTAAAAGTTCCAACGATCCTTCTTTAAATGGATATGAAGACAAAGAGTTACTATTGAACACCCATCCTACTTGGAACCTCTATGCAAGTAATGAAACTATAAAGGCTAAAAACAATTCGCTTTACGCTGTGAATATTTCGAATAAAATTATCAGTTCCATAGAGGATCTACCTGCTAAACCTGTAACAGAATGGAACAGTTCATTAATTGAAGTCGATCCACATAAAGTATGGGCGGTAACGTTTAATGCACAAGTCCATCAAGATTCTTTAATAAATGGAACAATACGTGTGACCGAGAATGCTACTGGCGCAATTGTTCCCACCCACATCACAGTCAGTCCAGATGGTAAAACAGTAAAAGTTGCGCCGGTTACACCTTACGCACGTAACAAAGCCTATAAGTTATGGGTTGATAAGGAAACAAAAGGACATACTACTCAAAACAGTTTCTTAACACAGCCTGTAAAAAAATCATTTTACGTAAAATAAGCAAAAAGGAGATTCCAACAAATATGTTGGAATCTCCTTTTGTCCTAAACTTTATAATTTGATTTGAAAACGCATTTGCACAGGTTCTTTCAATGTGGCAGTTCCGTATTTCTCTTTTATTGTAGACTCTACAAATAAATAGTACATGGCGCCTCGTTCGTAAACTGTTCCACTTAGCAAACGAATTTCAAGTGTCAATCCGTCTCGAGATGATTGAAAGCCTATTGGCATCTTTACTCCTAATTCATTCAGTACATATACATTATCACTATGAACAGAAGTCATGTCGAACTCTTTACCAAATTTGATAAACCAAGGCTTAGTCGGTTCTACATCAAATTTTGCATCACGTGTATCATAGCCGACACGCGGATAGGATATGGCAGGACCTTGTCTTTTGACTTCCACTGTAAGTACCGCTAATTTACCGCTGCCGTCTACTGTATTCACAATAATAGTAGCAGTTCCTTGACTGTGGGCAGTTAGTTTACCACCCACAACACTTACTATAGAAGGTTTACTCGATGTCCAGATCACATTTTGATTTGTTGCATTTGACGGTGTAATGCGAGGCATTAGTTGAACTTGTTCGCCCACCATCATCTCCAAGTCCGGCCCTTTATTCAACGTAATATCCGTGATAGGTATTTTCGTCAGTACCTTTTCCGCAATAGTGAAAGTATTTCTTGTCACGCCTTGTAAAACATCTGTTTGCAGATTGGGATTCAATGGATCATTACGCTTTTCTGTCCGCACACCACTGTTGTCATCTCTCACTATAAACGAATAATTATAATCTCCCGGTTCCAGCGTCTTTGTCAATACCCATACGTTATTCCGTTGTTTAACCATCGGTATCTCTGTCCAATAATCGTTAGTACCAAAGTTACCAGTCACCGCCACACTCTTCGTTTTAGCTCCTAATTCTAACTTCCCGATCGAATCATAACTACTGTAAGTGAATGTTACATCTTTATTATCAATCAAAGGCGTTTCCGATGCATACGGTGCGACACGCAGGACACTAAATACTCGACCAAATGAATCAATAGTTTTTTCGCGATTCAATGGATCCACTGTCCATTCATTGTTCACCCTGAAGCCATAATGAAATTCACCAGGGGGTAATTCCACTTGCAGTTCCCATCTATTGGTCGATACTTGTCTTAATGGAAGATCTATATTATTGTTAAAAGATCCCGTGAGTTGTACTTCAGATGCAAATCCATCATATCTAAACAGCACCTGATTGCCTTGAACGAATGGATATTCATCCAGTTTCATCACATGTTCTATTCCAGAAACCTTCTCGAATACAGGTAATTTTGTTGTGCTATCAGAAGACTTTTTATCCCAACGCCAGACCGAACCATCTACATTGACCGCCAATGTATAACTGTCAGTAGAATTTCCTCCACTGCCAATACTGATAGCGTCTTTCATCCCTTTTACCAAAATAGGAGTGGTTCTCACTGTTTGAACACCGGACGTGTGCCTTCCCCAAATCCACACAGACCCGTCTTCTCGTATCACAGCAGAATGATTAGCACCGGCAGAAATGGAAGAAACATGATTCATTCCCTCAACTTGAATAGGTGATAACCTCATTTCTCGTCCACCATTCCCCAATTGACCCAGATCATTTATTCCCCATGCCCAGACACCTGTACGATCTTGTTTTAAAGCCAATGTGTGATAATCTCCTGCAGAAATTTCCATGATATTGGAAAGTCCAGGAATCGTCTGGGGTGAACTATTGACATCAGCAGTTTCACCAATACCCAGTTGTCCAAATGTGTTGCGTCCCCATGCTGATACGGTACCATCACGCTTTAAGGCGACGGAATGTTCTTTTCCTCCAGCAACGGCAATTACATCGTCCACTCCACGTATTTCTACGGGCACTTCATGTTTCAAAAATGTTTCTGAACCGATTGGATTACCAAGCTGTCCATAGTAATTCTGTCCCCACGCCCACACATGTCCATTCTTATCAACTGCTAGCGTATGATGTGTGCCTGCTGCAATGGCCACAATATGATCCAAATTCTTACCATCTGCTTTGGTAACCTTCAAGGGATAAGGACCAACTAGAGTCGCCGGGTGTCCCAACTGACCGTATTCATTATTTCCCCACGTCCAAACATGTCCTGACTCATCTAATGCAACGGAATGCTTTCCACCAGCCGCTATCGCACGTATATTGAGCAGCCGGTTACCGTCCGCTTTTTTCACAGCGGAAGGGGTATCTGTACCACCTATACCCACTTGTCCAAAGGAGTTATTCCCCCAAGCCCAGACCGAACCATCCTCCTTCAAAACCATGAAATGTTCTTCTCCTGCATCCGTAACTTGTTCATGATTGAACGCACCATAGGCTTGTGCTTCTGAAGCGCCCGTTATGTACAGGATGAACATGACAATGGAAAAGACGGGTACAATTAGTTTCATTCTGCTCATATTATTCCCTCTACTTTCTCAAACTAATTCTGTAAGATGGTTACTTGAATTTTAATCATGTATTTACTAGAACCTTGTATTGCTGATAATCGTACTTCACGCGTTATAACATCTTCCTCAGATAATGTTTCACCAATAATACGCAGTTTTTCATCTTCAAATTCTATTTTTGTACTTCCTCCAAATATTGATTCATCATCTGACTCTACGTTAAAGCGTAATCCTTCTGGAAATCCAAACTTCTTTATATCTAGAGCTTGGCCATTATTCCAAACTGTCATAGTGCTTTCCATAAGCCCTGCGTTTCTTACAACTTCCGTATATCCACTGTCTTCAGAAGTTATATCACTAGTAGTCCATTCCAGAGGTAACGGAGTAGGCAATGCCACCCTAGTACCGCGTGTAATCATCAAGTGACCTGACGAGTCCGCATGCCGAGAAATTTGATCAATACCATCTTTTACAGTGATTTTTCTATTCAACCCATCCGTTACATTCAATTTCAATTCTTCTAAAGAGCCTTCCAACACGATTTCCTGCTCCGTATCAATCGTCATTTTAATGAGTTTACCGTATTTAGTACGATCGGTATAAGTAGTAACCAGTCTTACAGGAGACGTGTTTCTCATTGTAATACCCTGAACAGATGTATAATCATTCAAATGGATTGAATGAATACCACCACTTCTAATAACTGTAGACTTAGCAGAAGAGCTATCCAGTATGACTGTTCCTTCGACTCCAGCATGTATCTCAAGCTCCCCTTCAATATCTACGTTCTTTAAACGAAACATATAATTTCGAGAACCGTCACCTAGTATAATATCTCCTTTAATTTTTCCATTAAAAAGTGAAATATTCTTTCCGATGCGTAACGGACTGCTTAACACAATGGGATGATCTCCTAAAGTAATTGTGGTGAAGTCCGAATGTGCAATTGCCATTCGTAGCTGTTCTTCATTCTTCACCTGGATTGAGCGGCCTAGAGAATACATAACACCAATACGATCGTATTCACGTACTGGGAGCTGCTCAAAGACTGTTTTTGATAATTTAGGGTCTGCAGTCAGGTCATATAAACTTTTCACCTGACCAAAAGCTTTATCTGGTGTCTTTATATAATCATTTTTCAATATATCATTCTTAGACGGTGTATCACTCTTGGACGGGTTGATCTTTACTTTGAAAGTACGCTCAGCCAACCGACGCCCATGTAAATCAAATGCGGTTAATGTAAAATCATCAACGACACGATCACAATGATCTTCTACTTGGCCATCTGCCCCAGTTTGCTTATCGCAGACTGTTGCATCAATTCCAGCCTGTCCCATTGAGAAACCTTTGAGATCCGTTCTTCTATCCAAATCACGATTATGTTGCGCATCTCCATTGAAATCTACTTTCAGACGAGTCGCTTCCTCATCTGTTAGAATATCGATATTCGTTAAATGAGAACTTTTAAGATTTTGCACCATTCCATCCGCACGATGAATTGTCTCAATCTTATTTACATACAATTTCGGTAAATATAGCTTTACATCACGCGGGGCATTTGTGTTAAAAATGTTTTCATTAATTAACTTCATATTACTAGAAGTAGCAAAAACAGAATGAAAACTCGGTAATACATCATAGATTTTGAATGGGAATACATAATCTGATGTCTGATCAAAATAAAATGTCTCTTTTTCTACTCTCAACTCTAAATCCAGTCCTTTAGATGCGTCAATGAACTCTAAATTCTTGAATGTAACAATGAAATTTTTGTTGCTAGGGGTAATACTCTCAACTAACGGCAGTGCAACCCAAGCATTTCCTTGTTTTTGATAAACAGTCACTTTTCCATCATAAGCACCTGCATCAGATTTAATCAATTTATCAAAAGTGATCGCTAGCTTTTTCGCGCCGCTAAACCCATTATATTTTAACGTTACATCCGAGAAAAAGTCATATTGATAAGGCTTTTTCTCTGTAGACAACGTTGAACTAATTGCTGCATTTACACTACTGACTGAAACCAACACTACTAAACACAACATAGACAGTAGTATTGATATTTTTCCAGTCTTACTTTTTCTCTTCAAGCGAACCCCTCCTATTTTCATTCATAGTCGTTTTACGTTTCGTATGTATTGGCATGCTTCTCAAGCACATTTGCTATGAATACTCCTTTACCTTTTATCGGTTAATTCAATTGAAAATTAAGTGATAAAGTAATTCAATAGGATTCCAGTAGCCAGCGCCAGGAAATTCATTATAGCGAAAACAAGGACTCTTCGAAAAGAAGAATCCTTGTTTTGCATTGTTCATTATTTAACTTGAAGAAATCTAGAGGGGCCATAGGTTGAAATAGTGTTTTTTCCATCGTTAGTTATTTCTAATGTTCCGTGCCAAGGTATAACGACGCTATTTGTCCAAGCACTATTAAGTGTACGGCTACCTTCCGAGTGGACTGTGCCATCTTCATACCTAGAAATATATCGGTAAGCTCCAGAGCCAGACAATATAATCTCAATTGATGAATTATGATTGCTTGTCCACATAGCCTTTTCGCTAGATTTAATTGTCTTTTCAACTAGCGCAGATTCCGATGTAGCTTCGAATATGGAGATGTATGCCGGACTATATAAGATTAGCGGCTTTTTACCACTGTTTGTTATAAGCAAATCCTTATTGAGAAAAATTTCGTTTTTTATTATTGAAGAGGTAAGATGTGGTTGTCTTCCGAATTTCCCAATTCTATCTTGTGAATAAAATTCAACGAAGTCGTATATGTCTTCGGAAATTACTTTTAAACTCGAATGAGAATTACCACTATTTTTCGAAAACGCAGAAGTTGTTGGGTCGAGTATCATTTTCGTTAACGCTTCTTTATCTGCTTTTTCGTAAGAGTAAAGTTTAGAAGGAGCAATCAGAGTCAATGGCTCTATCCCTGGATTCGTAATAACAAATGCAGAATATCCACCTAGATTGCGTGTGTAGGGTTTTTTATCTGTTATAGCTACCTGATCAAAATCTCGAAGCTGACCGTCATGACTATATTCAACAAAGTCAAAATTCCCGGATCCTGAAAGAGTGATTTGGTTGTGGGCCGGATGCATGCTTTTCCAAATCATTGTTGATTTGGAAGGTAGAGTTACTTTATGCAAAGCCGGAATAATAGAGCTTTCAATTTGAAGATGCCGTGTTGGATAAGTAAGTTGCAATGGTGATTTACCAGTATTGGTTACAACCGTTTTTCCTTTAGCTGTTAAATAGGTCATCCCATTTAAATTAGTTGAAGTAGTAATATGCTTATAGCCACTAGAGGATCCGTCTTCAGTATATGAAGCATACTCTGCTTCACCAGATCCATCTATTTGAATTGATGTTTCGTAAATTGAGGTGTTCGAAAATTCAAGACTTTCCTTTGGTAGAAGTTCTTTAGTACTTAAAGCAGTCTCAATTTGTTTAGAAACCTTGAAAGTATCGGCTCTTCCATATATGACAAAGCTCTGTGTACCCTTGTTAGTCATTACAATTTCCTGGCCTTCCTCGATTCCAATTCGTTTAACATTAGAAGTAGGTTGAGTTGAGGAAATTTTGGCTGAATTCCATCTATCATAACTTACATAATCATACTGACTATTCGCTTCGACTGTGACGTCAGTATTGATTGAATTGGCTTGAATACTAATTGTTTCATTTGGTTTTACTTCATAGTCATAAACAAATAGATCAGGCATTTCTTTATAGCTGCTTATACGATAAGGAGCTATAATTGTAATTTCATTGTCGGCTAGAGTTTGAAGATGTGCTTTCGTTTCTTTTTCTAAACCAAATCTAAAATCCTCACTATCGATTCTATTATAGTAGTCCACTATTCCCTTTTTAGTAGAGTACCCTAAGTAATAATCTCGTCCTACTATTTTTAATTCATAATATTTCGGTGCTGTCGTTTGCCATTCAGTTACACTTTTCCCACTTTGCGAAACTCTCCAATAGGCAGGTTCATCTGTTGGTTTTATTGATAGTTCTTCGCCTGGTGAAAGGATAGGGGATTTAATATTAACGTCAAATGAAACAACGGCACTTGTCCCAACCGGAATATAAACATAATCTGTATTTAGTTGATTATGAACGATCGTTGAATCTGACGAGTAGGTAATGGTATCTCCCTTTTTAGATAGTGAATAATTGACGTTATACTTCCCATCATTCGTAATTTCAAAGCTGCTTTTATAAGCTTTTTGTGTAACTTGTCCAGGATCTGTCGATTTCTTAATGGTGAAGTGCTTAATCACATTTCGTTTTAATTTAGTTCCACCCAATTCCTTTATGTCGGTTGTTAAATAAAGTGTGTAAGAAGCTTCAGGTTTGTATCCGCCATCGGGAGGCGAAATGATAATTTTATCACCTGAAGAGGAAACTGATGGGGTAATGGTTACTTCTCCACCTTGAGAATCTCTGACGTACACAGATCCTTTATTTACGCTTTTCTTGTCAATCGGTTTGTTAAATGTAACGGTCCACGTTTTGGCGGCCGGAACACCTTTAGATTCCTCCCATATAAAATCCATGGAGCTGTCCGCTTGAACAGAAACTGGAACTACTGAAACGAAAGTAAATAATAATAAAAATAAAACTATAACCGATGTATCTCTTCCCTTAAACTTATTCATAATTATAATGACCCCCTATAGATTAGTTATGTAAACCCAAATACCCAACCTGCTCTATTATTATAGCACTAAACAATTGTTTGGATAGATGTTTTTCTTGCAATAATCTGCATATTTATTCTCGTGAATTAGGATAGAAATAAACCGCACCTACCCATTCTGTTCCGTTGAATTGAATTTCGTTTATCGATTTAATTATTGAGAATAAGTTACCCTCTTTTTAAAAAATCCGTACTACTAACTTGCTATCTAATAAAACCACAAAAGAGTTCCTAGACTGATTTCTCAAACTAGGAACTCTAATTGCATGTGGAACTCGCACATTTCGCAAAGTCTATCAATCCTATATCCACTATTGTAAAATTAGTAGATTTGTTCTATGATTAATAGAAATAACTGATAAAGGAGGAAACTGAATTGAAAAAAGTATTACTTACTTTTTTACTGGCAATCCTAGTTGTAGGAGGCACTACGCTTACTGCTGACGCGGCTGGAGTTGCAGAAAAAGGAATTTATACAATTACATCTGGAGAAGAAGCATATTACTCCACAAAAGATTTCAAAGGATTTGCAAAAGCTAAAAAGATTGATATCTTTAAATCTGAATCATTTATTGTTCTCGGTACAAGTGTCTACCCAATCACAGCATTGATTATGTCAAATGCTGCAATTGCACAGAGTGTAACACCGTTAGCAACATTTGAAAAAGATCATAACGTTGATTTCTCTGATATTGCAAACGGTACTGTGAATGAAAGCTTTGAAGTTGTAAGTATTGATTAATACATACACAATCAACGCATGATCCTTGCGATATATTAAGAAACTAAACAAACAAAAACACCTTTTATTGAAAATGAGGTATTGAACCTTATGAAATCAATGTAGAGGTGTTTTTTCTATGGGTATGAGTGTAAGTTATCTAAAAAAAGCCTCTAATGAAAGCTGTTGTAATTGTGATTGTCCGACCTATACAGCGCATCATATGCTATGTATCTTCCTAAGCAGTGAGTATATTTCGAGGGTTATTCCCACACATTTAGTGTTGTGGACAGAATTAGCCATTGAATACGGGCAGGAGATCCACCGACCAGATGACGCGATATTAACAGTAATAGAAACCAAGACTTCTATTACTATTTGTGCTTCTTATAATTTCATGGGTACTGGTACCCCCTTCGAAAGGAAAAGAATAATTGTGTGGGAACCTGGCCCTCGCAACACTTAGTTGGAAGTGAATGTATGAACTCTTACCTCTATTCAAAAAACCTGTATCCTTTTCAAGAAAACTCTCTATATGAAGTATGAGAAGTACAAATTGAGTACTCCTACTACACTGATCTCTAGGGGGACAACGATATGAAATTATTAATTAATGAAGAGCCAATTCCACTATTACCTTCACTCGCAATGAAAGTTGGGTTAAACGCCGCGCTATTCCTGCAGCAACTTCACTACCGCTTGAACATACCAAAAAACATACGGGACGGTCACAAATGGGTGTTCAATACATACGACGACTGGATCGAAGAATTTCCGTTTTGGTCACTGAACACGATCAAACGGATTACGTACGACTTGGAACAAAAGGGATATCTGATCACCACTTCGAAGCACAACAAGATGAAAATCGATAACACGAAATGGTATCTAATCGATTATGAACAGCTGCCATCAGTTTATAAACCAAGTGAGATACCGGCTGACCCAAATTGGAACGCGGCCCCCACCCAACATGAGACACCTACCAACCCACAATTGGAGGCTATGCCAACTCACACTGGGACGGTGGCGTATTCCACTATGGGACGGCCAATAACCAAAGAACTTAAGAATATAAAGAATAAACCCATTGTCGAGAACCATCTCGACGTCGCACATTCTGTGATACAGTACTTGAATGACAAAACCGGTAAACAGTTCAAGCCTCAATCCCCGGTTACCCGAAAATTTATAAACGGTCGAATCAAAGAAGGCTACACACAAGAAGACTTCATCCGTGTCATCGATCTAAAAACAAAGCAGTGGTTGAACCTTCATGAATTCAGCGCATTCCTGCGACCCTCTACGTTGTTTAACGCAACGAATTTTGAAAACTATGTCAATGAACTAGTCACGCCAAAGACACCGAAAAGACGCCTACTCGTTGCACCCGTGCTCGATTTCAACAGAGGGGATGAGTAAGCAATAAATAGTGAACGAGCGCTGGCAGATAGCACCTGATGGTTTTCAAATCGAGATGATTCAGGAATCACGTACAATTGTTTAATGTGAAGTTATCACAATAGCTTCTGAATTTAACAGAGCACAGCTATAAGCTTTTAAGTCCTCTCGATACTATGTATGATATGATACGACAAAGATATAAATGTAGGGAGTCGGATGAAGTGTGAAATATGTAGTACTAGCACAGTGCGCATATGATTCAGCCATCAGTCACTCTGTATGGATTGCTATAATTCCATGATGGCGACGAAGTTGGGAATAGAACTTCCGCAACTACCCAAAACATTTGTCGTAGATGACGCGAATGGAGTAAAACGCATTTTCGAAGTGGAGCGGCAGATCATGGGAACGGTAATTTTACTAACTGCCCATGAACAATGGGAGCAAAGATACGAGTTTGCAGTGGATGGGAAACCGAATGACGATCAACATAAACTGTTTGAACAACTGATAGAAAAAATAACACGCGGCCTGTCGGAGACGTATCTGGAAACAGGTAAATTTCCAACAGGTGAATCCTATACTTATGTAAGACAAAACCACTTGAAAAGCGTACTTGCCTACGATTTAGCCAACAGCGAAACACCGCTCGTCATCATCGACGGAAAGCCATATACATGGGATGAAGTGGGCCGTATTTTGCAGGCTTTCGAAGGATTTCAAGTGAAGATGGTCATGAAGGATTTGGCCGATGAGCTAGAGTGAACATCAGAACGTTTATTTAGTGACTTATTGTGTTTGGAACCGTGTGTAACGAGCTGGACGGATAGGCTGCTGTATTTTGCAAATACGTTATACAGAAGATTGCTATTGCAACTACATAGTATTGAAACTTGACAGAGAGCCTCTGCGGGCATATGTATCAAGCCAGGAAGCCAGCTGTATCAAAGGCTGGCTTTGGCTGCGAAGCCCATCATGTCTCCCGTTCCAAGTAAAGTTGCAAAGCCGGATTGGGTTGCAATACTGTGTACCTTCACTTTGCACTAAACAGTTACAATCAAAAAAGAGTTTTCTGACCGATTTCACATCCAGAAACTTCTTCATATTGTACATCATATTGTTATCGGAACAGCTTCTGGATTATCCCGTGCACAGGTAAGCGCTTATTAAATCGTTATTAATGAAAATTTCAACACCGATATTCACATGTTCATATTCTTTGCAACACACGGCGGTTAAAATTCATCAACGATTTGATGATGTTGTATAATAACCAGGTATCTTTTCAAGTGAACAAGTTTTGAAACCAAAAAGAAAGCCCTCAATTATTTTTATGATTAGAAGACTCTCAGTAGGATTGTATGAATAATTCCCGAGTTGCGTATTGAATAGGTTAGGTTTTCAATCCCTGCTAAATAAATCCCTAGTGTATACCTTATTCTTAACATCACGTAAATCATCAGACAAGCGATTTGCAACAATCACATCCGAAATACGCTTAAACTCTTCAAAGTCATTAACCACCTTGGAGTTAAAGAATATTTCCTCTTGAAGTGCTGGCTCATATACGATAACTTCAACACCTCTTTCTTCTAGCCGCTTCATAACGCCTTGAATAGCAGATTGTCTAAAGTTATCAGAATCTGTTTTCATCGTTAATCTATATATACCGACTACTGAAGGGTTTCGTTTTATAATCATATCAGCAATATGATCTTTTCTTGTCTGATTCGCATCAACTATTGCCGAAATTATATTATTAGGAACTTCTTCATAGTCGGCAAGTAGCTGTTTAGTATCTTTAGGTAGACAGTATCCTCCATACCCAAATGATGGGTTATTATAGTGGCTTCCGATTCTCGGATCAAGTCCCATGCCATCAATAATCTGTTGTGCATTTAATCCTCTTACCTCGGCATATGAATCTAGCTCATTAAAGAATGCAACTCTCATCGCTAAATATGTATTCGAAAATAACTTAGTCGCTTCTGCTTCAGTTGAATTTGTAAATAAAACCGGAACATCTTGTTTAATTGCTCCTTGTGCCAATAAGTCTGCAAATTTCTTCGCCCGCTCTGACTGTTCACCGACGATAATTCTAGAAGGATATAAATTGTCATATAAAGCTCGACCTTCTCTTAGGAACTCAGGTGAGAAGATAATATTTTGTGTTTCAATTTTTTTTCTTATTGCTTCTGTAAACCCGACCGGTACTGTTGACTTAATAACCATTATAGCCTCTGGATTAATCGCAACTACATTCGCAATGACAGTTTCAACTGTCTTAGTATCAAAATAGTTTTTATCAGGATCATAGTTTGTCGGTGTTGAAATGATAATATATTCTGCATCTTTAAATGCACTATTAGCATCTGTTGTTGCTGTTAAGTTTAAATCCTTTGTTTCCAAGAACTCTTCAATCTCATTATCCTGTATAGGAGACTTTTTATTATTAATCATATCTACTTTTTCTTGGATAATATCATAGGCAATGACTTCATTGTGTTGAGATAACAATATTGCATTTGATAATCCCACATATCCAGTTCCTGCAATTGTGATTTTCATTCCTTAGACACATCCCTGTTCTAAACTGTTTATTTCACTTTATAGTAACCAACATACCAATCGGCAAATTTTTGTAGCCCATCCTCAATTGAGGTTTCTGGTTTAAATCCAACGGCCTTCTGCAATAAGTCAGTCGAAGCGTAAGTTGCCGGAACATCACCAGGCTTAATTGGTTCGAATACTTTATTAAACTCGACTTTTCTTTCAGTAGCCTTGCTTAAAGCGCATTCTAATGTTTCGATAAATGTCATTAACTTCTCTGGACTGTTGTTCCCAATATTAAACACTTTATGTAGATGACCATCAACAGGTGGATTACTCATGAGACGTTCAATACCCTCAATAATGTCATCAATATATGTAAAGTCCCGGTAAAGGTCATTTTGGAAATCTCCATTGTTAAATATCTTAATTGGTTCACCTGCAAAATATTTATCGGCAAAACCATAATAAGCCATATCTGGTCTACCCATAGGGCCGTATACAGTAAAGAACCGAAGCCCTGTTGCAGGAATACTATAAAGGTGGCTATAAGAATGTGCCATTAATTCGTTTGATTTTTTTGTGGCTGCATAAAGCGATACTGGGTTGTCCACAAAATCTGTTTCTTCAAACGGAACCTTTTTATTAGTTCCATAGACAGAACTTGATGATGCGTAAATTAAATGGTCCACTGGATAATGTCTGCAAGACTCTAAGATATTATAGAATCCAATGATATTGCTTTGTATATATACATCGGGATTCTCGATTGAATAACGTACACCAGCTTGAGCAGCAAGATTTACTACAATATTCGGCTTGTATTTCTCAAATATATTTGTAATGGTGAATTTGTCCGATATATCCGCTTTTATAAAAGTGAAATCTTCGTAAGGTTTCAGATTCTCCAAACGGGCATTTTTAAGATTTACATCATAGTAATCATTTATGTTATCGATACCAATAACTCGGCATCCTTGTTCTAGGAACTTTTTTGATAAATAGTATCCAATGAAGCCCGCTGCCCCAGTGATAAGGTATACTTTGCTAGGATCTATTTCTTTGAAATTCAAGATTCCTCGACTCCTTAATTCTATCTAATTTCAATTTATATTCCACAGAAATATAATTAGAATAAATACAATAAACTTTATTTACTGTACTGCTTTTCAAAATAATTCTGGTACTCGCCATTAATAATTTGCTCCCACCATTCCTTGTTATCAAGATACCATTGAATTGTTTGAGCAATACCTGTTTCAAATGTATATGTTGGTTCCCAACCTAGCTTTTCAAGTTTCGTTGGATCAATGGCATAACGTTTATCATGGCCTAAACGATCTTTAACAAATTCAATTAAATCTTCAGATTTACCCAATGTACTAATAATAGTTTTTACAACTTCTAAATTAGTCTTCTCATTATGTCCACCTATATTGTATACTTCTCCAGTTACACCTTCGTGTAACACTAAATCAATTGCAATACAGTGATCTAAAACATGTAACCAGTCACGTATATTTTTTCCGTCTCCATAAACGGGTACTTTTTGGTCATTTAAAACACGTGAAATCGTTAAAGGGATTAATTTTTCTGGAAAGTGATATGGACCATAATTATTCGAACAACGAGTAATATTAATTGGTAAACCATATGTTTCATGATAAGAACGTACAAGTAGGTCAGATGCTGCTTTACTTGCACTGTAAGGGCTATTAGGCTGTATTGGAGTGTCTTCAGTAAAGAATGTCGTTGGATCAAAATCAAGTTCTCCATATACTTCATCCGTTGAAACATGGACAAATTTTGAAATTCCAATTTGTTTGGAGGCTTCAAGCAATACTTGTGTCCCCACTACATTCGTCTGAACAAAAATCCCCGGGTCAGTAATAGAGCGATCCACATGACTCTCAGCAGCAAAATGAACAACATAATCAAATTGTACTTTTTCAAATAAAGAAAGTATAACTTCTCTATCTGCAATGTCTGCCTTTACAAAATGATAATTTTCCTTCTGCTCTAGATCACGATGTTTCATTAAATCACCAGCGTAGGTTAATAAATCTAAATTGAAAATATCATAATGTGGATATTTATCAACCATGTATTGTACAAAGTTTCCACCTATGAAACCGGCACCACCCGTTACTAACACTTTCTTTTTCAGCATTACTTTACCTCCTCTGATATTTCATGTATGTATCGCGTAACAGCATCTTGCCATTTCGGTAATGGCTCAAAACCACTGTCTAGGAGTTTTTGTTTAGACATACGGGAGTTTTTAGGACGAACAGCACGAGTTGGATATTCTTCAGTAGTAATAGAATTAACTTTGACCTCTTTATTAGCTTGTCTGAATACTTCTTGTGCAAACTCCGCCCAGGTGCAAAAGCCTTCATTTGAAGCATGATAAACTCCATATTTATCACTTTGAATCATATCTATTAATAATGTCGCCAAATCAGATGTATATGTGGGAGAACCAACTTGATCTCCAACAACATTTAATTCGTTTCGTGTTTCAGCTAATTTCAGCATGGTCTTCACAAAATTATTTCCATTCACTCCAAAAACCCATGAAATACGAACGACAAACCATTCATCTACTATATTCTTGACTATTTTTTCACCTTCATATTTAGTTAGTCCGTAGTATCCAACCGGGTTAGGTACATCTACTTCTTTAAATTCTGAATTTCCCTGCCCATCAAGAACGTAATCTGTACTTATATACAGCAGTTTCGCATTTATGCTTCGGGCTGCCTCAGCTATATTCTTCGTTCCTGCAACATTCACATTCCAGCACTGCTCTTTATCATCCTCAGCCTTATCTACAGCAGTATACGCGGCACAATGAATAATTGCATCAGGTTTTATATTATTAATAAAGTAAGAAACCTCAGCCTCATTTTGGATATCTAACTCTCCAGAGCCTATGCCTACCATGTCAAGACCAAGCTTCAATCCTTGCCTAACAACATCGAAACCCAATTGACCTGTATAACCAGTAACTACGATTTTCATTTGATTACTCCCCATAACTAAAGTTGTTTTCAGCATCCTTTAATAATGGTGCTTTTTTATCTTTATCTGATAAGACGGGCACAATTTCAATTGGCCACTCTATACCTATTTCAGGGTCATCCCAAATAATTCCTCTATCACACTCAGGTGCATAAAGTTCATCCACTTTATACTGAACCTCAACATCATCTGTTAGGGTAAGAAAACCATGGGCAAAGCCTTTTGGAATTAATAATTGTTTTTTGTTTTCTGCAGATAATTCAATTCCAAACCATTTTCCAAATGTTGAACTTCCTTTACGTATATCTACTGCAACATCATAAATTGCGCCCTTAATACACCTCACTAACTTTGTCTGTGCCTTCGAATTTAATTGATAATGTAATCCCCTAAGAGTACCTTTTACTGCCGAGAATGAATGATTATCCTGAATAAATTTTACATTTATACTTGCTTCAAAGAAATTTGATTCGTTGTATGTTTCCATAAACCAGCCGCGATGATCTCCAAATATTTTAGGTTCTATAATAGTTATCCCGTCTAAATTGGTTTTAGTAAATTTCATTTTCTATATCACATCTCTCAATCTTTAGTATTTTATTTCTCCATTAGCAACCTTCAATAAATACTGCCCGTATCCAGTTTTACTAAGTTTTTCTCCAGATTCCCGTAACTTTTGCTTAGAAATCCAGCCGTTTATAAAAGCTACTTCTTCAGGAGCAGCAATCTTTATTCCTTGATGTTCTTCAACAGTCTTAACAAAATTTGTAGCATCCACCAAACTTTGATGAGTTCCAGTATCCAACCAAGTGAATCCTCTGCCTAGTAATTCCACTTCCAATCCCCCCATTTTTAGGTATGCATCATTTATTGAGGTGATTTCTAGTTCACCACGCACAGACGGTTGAATTTTTTTAGCAATATCAATTACACAATTATCATAAAAATATAACCCCGTAATAGCATAATTAGATTTAGGTACTTTAGGCTTTTCCTCAACACTAATTACTTTTCCATCTTCATTAAACTCCACAATTCCAAAGCGGTGAGGATCCTGTACATGATAACCAAATACAGTAGCACCATTTCTTTTATTTGCTGCACGTTGAAGTATTTTTCTCATACCACTTCCATAATAGATGTTATCACCTAATATCATAGCAACAGGATTATCACCAATAAACTCCTCGCCAATCAAAAAAGCCTGTGCTAACCCATCAGGGGACGGTTGAATTTTATACTGTATTGAGATACCAAATTGTGAACCATCTCCTAACAAGATTTCAAAACGTTCCGTGTCTTCTGGAGTAGATATTATTAGTATTTCATTAATTCCGGCTAACATTAATGTTGATAGTGGGTAATAAATCATTGGTTTATCATACACGGGTAATAATTGCTTACTAGTAACCATTGTTAAAGGATAAAGACGGGTACCACTACCACCTGCTAGTATAATTCCTTTCATGCTTAAATGCTCCTTTCAATTTCCGTATAAAATTAATACGAACTAGTTTATCTATACTCAATTCGAATTTAACAATTAACTCCATTTAGAGTGCTTTAGTTTTCACACTTTATTATGTTTTCTTTATAACTTTATTGTTTCCATTTCAATTGTTACTAGAAATAGATTTATACCTCTTTTCATAAGAAACAGATGTAATTATGATCCCAACCCCAATAAATAAATATATCATGAATAACCTGCTTCCAATATTAGGTTCTACCATTCCATGCAATAAAATGACTAGAAAGCTACGTTTGAATCCAAGTATAAACAGTCTCATATTATTATCTACAACTGTTTTATAACTTGATTTTAAAAATCTATATATATAAAATAACAGAATTATAAAAATTGAAAACCCGATTATACCATTGTCCCCGAGTAATTGTAAGATGAAATTATGAGCTAAGGTATATTCTCCTAAAAAGTTTGCTTTTATATTAAAATATCCGTTACCTACAATAGGACTTTTTAAAAATGCCAAATAGTATTCTCTAAAGATTTCTAGTCTAGTTAAAAAGTTGCTCTGTTCTGAGAGGTTTTCAAACCTTCCAGTATTTATCATTTGGAATAGAAATGATTTTCCTTCTATATATACTACTCCCGCCCCAAGTAGAATTAACAATAAAGAACTTATCTTTCTTATTAGACTTTTTTTGTTGCTAAGTAAGTCAATCTGTACGTAAAGTAAAGTGAATATTATTATTATTATTATTGCACTTCGTGAAGCAGTAAAAATAATACCGATAGATATTAATGTTAAACATACTAAATTGATAAATGAATGCTTACCTTTTAATAATTTGGTTAGACTCACAAAAAACGGCAAAAGTAAAATTGAAGCTAAATAATTACTTGCACCGATACTTAAAACAATTTTATTGCCTATTAAAAACTCACCATTATTCTTAAAAATGGTCTCATATATAATAAAACTAGCTAAAATACACCCCGAATAAATATAATATTTTATGAGTTTAGCAGATGTTTTTAACTTTATATCTGAAAACATTAATATTAGAAACATGGCTTCAAAATATCCTAATAACCCGATAGAGTATCTTCCTAAATCAACAATATTGATTAATGAAAAGAAACCTGCAAATATAAAAAAAATACTATACTTTCCTATATTATTAAAAGTTATGGTTCTTTTGCACATAAGAGAAATAATCCATAACACTATTGTTAAAAGCAAGAAGATCTCTCCGATATAAACAGTGAGGGATGAACCCGCTACTGGCAGAGTTATTGGAGGTAAAAATAAGGTTAATAAAATCAATATAATTAGAATTAAAAATATACTGTTTAGACCTTTTTGGCTGAAATCCATTATCCATACACCACCAGAAGTCACACCACCAATAGGATGGCTTTATTTTTTACTTTCATAAAAATCCCATGACAATGCAACATTAAATAAAAAATCTTTTACTATAAATAATCTTTGTTAATCAAAAATATTACAGTTATAATACAAATCCAATTATGAAAATCAGAGCCTTTGATTTTGGATGACAGTATCACACTGAAATTTTAAAAGTTACTTTTAATAATGGATCTTAAAATTTGTTTTCAATCTAAATATCAGGTATTTCAATTACTTTAAAAGTTCTCGTATATTTTTGATTGTGTTTAAAATATCATTTTTCTTAATTACCAAATACCATATATAAAAGAATAGATATATTGATAGCGAATACCAAAAACTGAAATACCATCCCGCAAGTATGAAAATTAATGTAACCAGTAATTCATACAGAATATCTTTATACAAAAAGATTTTTAAGGATTTCGAAAGAATTATTTCTGCTATAATACATCGAATTGCT
The DNA here is from genome assembly GCF_002743165.1 of Sporosarcina sp. P19. Lineage (NCBI taxonomy): Bacteria > Bacillati > Bacillota > Bacilli > Caryophanales > Caryophanaceae > Sporosarcina > Sporosarcina sp. P19. The sequence goes on from NZ_PDYR01000005.1 coordinate 111,997, forward strand.
ATAAGAATAAAAATAGAAAAAACAGCCACATTTAGATCTTTTAATACCAATGCAATAAAAACGGTTGTAGTAATACTTATAATTAAAGAGATTACATTAATTCCTAATAGCATTTTTTCTTTTCTTAATGTTTTATAATACGTATTAATTAGTAATGCCATTTTACCTTCATAAACACACAACGGAAAAAGTAGTATCATATAAATTAAGCTATCATTATATTCAGGTAACCAGGCCACCAGAATTATCTTTAAAGGATAATAAATTATTAGAGAACCCAATAATAATACCATTAAAAAATTCCTCATAATTATATAAATACCTTCTAGATTTCCTTCCTTAGTTCTTCTTAGAATAGGAAACATTATAATCCCTAGAGCATTGATAAATACCATCAATAAACTACTTATGCTTAAAGTAAGAGATACCTTTCCAAAAACCGCAACGCCCCATGAACGTTCTATACCAAATCTAACTGTTCCAATAATTAACATGCTCGCAATATTTGAAAGCATTAACTTTATTCCAACCCTAATATTTATTAATGATTCTCTAAAACTAAAATAAAAAGAAGAAATTTTACGAAATACAATATCTTTGCAATAATATACTGCCACAGATAAAGATAATAATTTCCCTATTAAATCGGATATTATTAAGAGCTCAACATTCCTAATACCAAATATCAAGAAAACAATAATTAAACAACAATATAAAATTCTGTCATAAAGTATTATTTGGGAATATTCTTTAATTCTATTTGTACTCTGTAAAATAAATCCTAACATATTTTTTGTATTTACTAAAAATAAGCATATAGCCGTCATTTGAATTATAAAAGTCTTTTCCTCACTATCTAGAAATAATATAGCTGTACCTATTATTATTACAGCTATTCCAGTTTGTATAAATACAAAACTATAAAATTGAGAAAAAAATAAACCTTTATCCAAATTCTTATATTCTTTTCCTCCGTATCTTAAATATATCCCATCGTTCCATCCAAAATGCATAAAACCCACATAAGAGGAGTAAAATAAATATAATTGGTAATAACCATACTCTTCAACACCTATTAACTTTGGTAGTACTAATATTACCAATGTTGATATTAGTAAAGATACAAGATTTGATGTCAGTGTATAGAAATAGTTTTTAATGAACTCAATAGCTTTTCTACTCAAAACAATAACCTCAATATTAACTGCATATTCTTTACTTCCTTTAGAAGCTCTTAACTATTAATAAGAACTCTTACAAATAGATTGAAAAATCATTTCTGACATTAATAATAAAAGTTGTAAACGATATTATTGAAATTGAATATATATCAATTATTATTGATATAAGTAAAATAAGTTAAAGCAAATACTAAACTTATAATTAATATAGTCTTTTATATTTGCTTATGATCCAAATTTTAATGAAGTTCTTGAAAGGGGTTAAAACCATAGTTTCCAACATAGAATATCGCATTGCTGATTTAAGTAATATTTTCTGAAATTTATTTATATCTCTATAATTTGTCTGAAAGTAGTATTTTGAATTCAAGTGAATCTTATGTGTTTGTAAGGTTTTCAATGTTTTTCTTATTGTTGTAGAATGCATATGAATATAGGATAAACCAGTGATAATTCCTGCGTAATAACCATGAGATTTTAGCTTTGTGGCTAAAATATTCTCCTCATAAAAAAGAAAAGTTCCCTCATCCATAAAGTTTATTTCCTTTAAGACCGATGTTCTGATAGCAAAAAATGATCCTATCGGTATATCCACTTTCAAAATTTCCATATCATAATTAACTTTATTGCTGGATCTAAATCTATTTAATATCCTATAAAATATAGTACAGGATCCTAAATCACTCATATATGAAGGGGTATTTATATATGAATTCGTAACATTTCCGTTCTTATCAAGTACAACACCAGAGAGTAAGGCATACTGTTGATTGTGTTTAAATGTCTCTAGTATCCCAATTATAAAATTCTCTTCAATATCTATATCAGGATTTGCAATCAAAATCAGTTCTGGTTTATATCTATTAATCAAGTATTTCGCTCCAAAGTTATTGCCATATGCATACCCTCCATTAAACTTCGTTTTCAGGATATTACATTTATTACTCTCGAATCCCTTTAATTTTTCGAAGGAGTTATCTGTTGAGCAATTATCAACTACTACAATGTGGTTAATTGACGTAAATAATGTAATCTTTCTAAGTAAGCTTATAACAGTTTCACTGTCATTATAATTCAAAATAACTATTCCAGTTGTTAACATTTTCCACCTCATATTTTATAATAAATACGCCATATGTATAAAATTTTATTTAAGGTATTATTGTTTTATATTACCTTTTGAAACTTCTTCATAGACTTTGATGTAGGCTGTTACCATTTTATTAATATCAAAACAACTTCCTCTTATTAAGCATGCTTCTGAAATATTAAGATAATAACTTTCATTCATTAAGAGGTCTCGAATTATATTAGAAAGTTGATTATAATTTCCTTTTTCAAATAGCAAACCTGCCCCTTCTACGACCTCTGACAAACCTGGGACATTACTAGCAATAACTGGTTTGGCTGCTGCCATTCCTTCTACAGCTGCCAAACCGAAGCCTTCCCAATGTGATGATAATATTACTATATCGACTGTCTTAAGTATCCTATCAATGTCATTTCTAAACCCCAGAAAATGCACCCTATTAGCAACCCCTAAACTTTTGGATAAATCTTCATTTTCTTGTTTTAATTCACCTTCACCAATTAGTAGAAGATGAATATCATTGGGTAAAAGTTTCATTGACCTAATAATAGTCGCTTGATCTTTCTGCCTAGAGAAACGTCCAACCATACATATTAATTTCTCATGTCCACATAATTTTATATCAATTTCTTTTATTTGATATGGCTTTGCTTCAACAAATCGTCCTATGTTTACTCCATTTTCAATAACTTTATATTTACTAGAATATTCACCCTTTACATTTAGCCATTCTATAAGATTAGCTTGAGTGTTAGGACTTATTGAAATTATTTTCGTATAACAAGAGTATATAAACTTTTCAATAAGGTATAAGTACCATTTATTTCTTCTTCTGTTATGAGTACTATGTTCAGTATAAATAAAGTCAGGCTTGTTATTAAATAAAGTTATTGAAGCCAACGCTGACCAGTAATTAGTAGGAAAAAGGTGAACGTGAACAATATCATATTTTCCTTTTGTTATATACTTTCTAATATAATAAATATTAATTGGATTTCGTGACCGATTTAAAGTAATTACATGTATTTTAATACCTTTCCTTATTAAATTTTTATCAAAAACATTATTTTCATTATTTAATACTAGTACTTCTACTTCAATATTTTCCGAATCGTTCATCAATGGGACTGTATCTTCCACTAACTTCTGTGCGCCACCTGAACTTAAACTACTTATAAGATGGAGTATTTTCAAATTAATTCTCTCCTAATCACTAATAAAGCACTTTGTTTTTAAAGATTTGGATTATAATATTAAGTATAACTGTAGATAAATAAAACAGCTTAATTGGATAATCAATAGTAAACGTCATTTAATTAATAAAGGAAGACACCCGATGAGATATTCACACATTTTCACGGGAATACTTTTTATTTGTACAAAACATCATTACTACCAATTCCCTAAGATATATCGCGCAGCATCTAAAGAGTTGTCACAATACGATTTACTTTAAACTAAAGTGTATTTCTACTTATAGTACAGTTAAAGCAAATATCTGCTAAGATAGTAAACATGAAAACTGAGCTTGTAAAATGACAACAATATCTTAGAATATTACACTACTTCTTGTTCAATTGAAGAAGGATTGGTAGTTTAAAATGATTGGCGGATGTTATTGAATTCAGACTGCAAAGCTTTATATTATAAGTGTTAAAAAAATATGTTGCTATGGAACTATTTCGTTTGTCGCAGAACTTCTCGACCTTGAAGGCAAGAAACTGAAAAATAATGAACAAAAGACACCTCATAAGATGCTCTAATTGAAAAAGAATTTTGTGCGTTTGGCTCTCCTGAAGGTGAAAGCAAACACAGGAAAATGGTTACGGTGGTCTGTATATTATGTGATACTAAAATACTTACATTAAAGTAAGAAGTGGTGTATTAAAATCGCTAAAAAACCTGCATCAGAAATGGAAAATGGCACAATTAAAGAGTAATTTTCTCTTATCAAACACCTTCCTAAGATGTTTGAAATCCATTACAACTGAGGCTGATAAAGAATCTCACTTGTGGGTTGAATTTAAAAGGCCATAGATCTTTCATTTCACTTCACTTATTCCGGTGTTTCGGACTAGCGTAGCACTTATGAAAGTACATATGGATGTGAATGGTACAAGTAACTCACAGGAACTGACTTCAGTAAATTGACTCAACATGCAACTATTTAATTTCAATCCTGGCCCAAGAAAATTGCTGAATTTCAATTCCCATGTTGAGATATTCATGAATTATCTTCAATGTTCGACTTGACTTGATCTGACAATCTTAGAAAGTTAAACAAATGATGAATGTTATTAATTCGAAAATTTCACCTTGGATCGTTTGATTACATACAAATAAAATTACTGAAATAGTTTTGCAAGCATAAGATTATTTATTTTATGTATATCAAACTTTTCTTCACATATTTCCCTACTATATTTCCCCATTGCTAAAACTGGATCTTCATTATTTATCATCCAGATCATTTTGTCGGATAGTTCTTTAACATCCTTGGGTTGTATCAAGAAACCATTTTTTCCATCAATGACCGTTTCCCGACACCCAGGTGAATTATTGGTAATTATAGGTCTTCCCATAGCCATTGCTTCGAGAATGGATCTTGGTATTCCCTCCGGATAATAAGACGGAAGTACAAAAATCCTAGATTGAATAATATATGGTCTTACATCATCAACTTTCCCAATTAAATTTATTATTCCATTTTTTACAGATTTCTGCAGTTCAATCATATTAATACTGAAATCTTCTTCATCGATTGGTCCAATTAAATAGAATGATGCCTCTGGATACTTTTGTTTAACATAGGAGGCAGCTTGAATATATTCATTTACCCCTTTACTTCCAGTTAATCGGCTAATCATTGAGAAAACTGGCTTTCTTTCCAACTTGCAAAACGGGTATTCCTCTAAATTAACGCCCGACCCATTAATAGTTTCATAATTCCTTTTCCATAACAACCCTTTTCCTTTAATCATATTCTTATCATCAGGGTTTTGAAAAAATATACTATCGCTCAAAAGAAAAGCAATCCATAACATAGGATAAGAAATACACTTCACTAAAAATCCCTTAATACCCGTTAATTGAAATAACCGCCCAGAACCGTTAACAATGCAAAGTACTTTTTTTACGCCTGCTAATCTTGCTGCTACTACCATTGTGGGGAAAGTCCTAATTCCATAAGAAATTAGTACATCTATCTCGTTTTCTTTTAAGACTTGTTTGGTTTTTATGATTGTCTCAATCTCTTTAAAAGGATTAGTATTACTCCTCCCCAAAGGAATAGTTAAGAATGGAACTTGAAATCTTTCATAATCTTGATGAATGTTACTATCTGAATCTCGACCTATATAAGTAACACTATGCCCTAAAGTTTGTAACTTGTTGATAAGCTCATGTCTATTAATCCCCATATCTTTTGTTCGAATTGAGGAAATTCCTACTTTCATTAATACACCTCGTTACTCTACTAAAAATTCTAAAATTTGTTATCTCTTGGTTTTATATAGATTTCATTATTTCTATTAACACCTTTTCTCGTCAGCACAACGGCTATGGTTTTCAAGAAAATTTTGAGATCAAAAATAATGGACATGTTCATAACATAAATTAAATCGTTCCGATATTTTTCGGCATCACTAATCGAATTTCTGAAATATGCTTGATTATATCCCGTTAACCCTGGTGATATTGTCAAAATCTCTTTTTCTTCCTCACTACAAATACTTAACCAGTAAGGAGTGCTGGGACGTGGTCCAATTATGCTCATATTACCTATTAGTACATTAACCACCTGCGGTAACTCATCAATACTTGTTTTACGAATAAATTTCCCTATTCTTGTCACTCTCGAATCGCTCTCTGAATTATAAGTGGCTCCATCCTCTAACCTTATATCTGGTGCATTGATATACATACTACGCAACTTAAACATGTTAAAAATTTCGCCTTTTTTTCCAACTCTCTTGCTTTTATATATAATTGGTCCTTTGTCTTCAAGTTTAATCATTATTCCAAAAACCAATATAACTACTAGCACAATAGGTAAGGCCAATAATGATAGTACTATATCCATAAATCTTTTAAACACTAAATATATATTCAATTTTTTAACACCCTACTTAATTAAGATTTTTTTCTAGATTTAATAAAAAAGTTAAATCTACCGCTTTCCATTTCTATTTTATAATCCTCCATCATTTTCTTATAATTACTAAACTCTGGGACAAAATCAAAATCGTGCTTTGCTTTTGTCATGTCAAAAAGGTATGAAGGAGTACTGTTTTTTATTTCGGGCCTATATAGGATCTCTGATTTTTCATTATCTGAAAAGACATCTATTACTGTTTTTATCTGATTTTCTAATGTAAGACTAACACCAGAGGTCATATTATAAAGTCCTTGAGTTTTATCGCTTTTCATGGCTTTAACAAAAGCATCTGCAACATCCTTCACATATATTATATCCCGCGAAAGATTTGGATCACCATGAACTTCAATGGGTTCACCTTTCATAGCCTTTTCTATAAAAATAGTGATTCCACTTTTTTTACTAATTCCATTATCGTAAATTATGTCATGCGGTCCAATTCCATAGACTGGTGGAAGTCTGAAAACCGCCCCTGATAAACCATGTTGTTGACTATAATATTCAATTAAATCTGTTGATGCATTTTTGGAAATTGCGTATGCTGCATGATCACCTTGAAGCGAAAAGTTTCTTGGTTCAGTTTCTTTTAATGCTATGTCCTTTTTCCAAGACTTGAAAACATCAGAATAGGTAGTTGTAGAAATTAATTTCTTCACCCTGTTTTTTCTGCAATATTCTAATATATTAATGGTTCCTAAGGTGTTTATTTTTATATAGTCAGCAGCATTTTCATCCTTATCCAAATTTACTTTTGCATTTGCAGGAAGAAGTCCTCCAAGAAGAATTACACCTTCGACATCCTCTTTCGGCAGTTTGTTTATATCATTTTCATCTGTCATATCAAAGTGGATATATTTAGCTCCTATTGATTCTAAATATTCTCCTGCAATTTTATTTTTATTTCCTGTAGCCATAACTTTATAACCTGATTTTATTAATTTTTCAACGGTATATAATCCTATAAAGCCAGTGGCACCAATTACTACTATCATATCTAATTCCCCTTTTACCGAATTTTGTTATATTGTTCAAACATTAATTTTAACAATTTCATCCATTAAATATTCACTTAGTTCTGTAGTATCTTTTATTGAATCTCCGATACAGATGAAATAGCCAATTCGTTCATTACTATTTTGGACCTCTGTCACTGTATCTCCAATTTTCCTAAATAACTTTAACTCAATAACCCTATCTATTTTCTTTACAACCTCTAAGCCAGTAATGGAAGTAATCTGCCCTATTGGACATTTTAGGTAATGTATTGCCGCTGACTTATTTAGGCTCCTCCTTAAATCTGGTTCCTCTTTAAGTGATTCTTTGATACAAGCCCTAACAAGGTTAACTCCTGTTGATAAAGGTACTAGGTGAGTGGTAATATTATCACCTCCAAGTCTGGCACCCAGTTCCACTACTTTAGGTCCTTCTTGAGTAACTATGATTTCTACATGCGATGGACCGCTTTGAATATTTAATGCTTTATTTGCAGAAATTGCAATATCTCTTATTTGTTCTTGAACTTCAACACTCAACTTGGAAGGTTGAGTGTGCCCCATTTCTACAAAGAATGGTGGGCCGGTAGTGATCTTATCAGTAATTGTAATAACATTAATCTGACCATTTACCGCAAATGTTTCAACACTAACTTCTTGACCAATCATATACTCTTCGATTAATATTTCTCCAGCATTAGAGTATGCCATACTATAATCATAAACATGACTCATATCGGTATGATCATCACATAAATAAACACCTTTACTACCTGAACTGTCCGAGGGCTTTACAATGAATTTTTTTCCTCTAAATTGATTTACACGCTTATCAAATTGGCTTTTTGTTGTGACTTTATAAAAAAGAGGAATTGGAACCCCATATTCTTTAAGTTGCTCACGCATCATTGCTTTATTCGTAGCTGCATATGCTGTTTCCTCAGAGACAGCGCAAAGATCCAACTCTTTTGCAATAGCTGCAACTGTACGTAAAGGCATATCACTAGCTAGCGTCATCACACCATCGGGATTTATCTCTTTCGCTTTCTTCAAAGCATTATCTATATCAATTGTACTAATTACATATGCCTCATCTGCCAATTCAAATCCTGGTGCATTTTTATCAAAGTCAAATGTCGCAACTTTTAAACCCATCTTTTTGGCTTCTATTATAGCGGGTATTTGCAAAGTTCCAGCACCAATTATTAGAATTTTTTTCATATTATCACCTTTCGTGCATCGCTAAAAATGATTATTATACATACATTTATTTATGTTTGTTGAAATATGACTTTATACGTTTTATATTCTTTTGATTAATTCCTTAAATTTCTTAGCCACATACTCCACATCCTTATCACTCAACAAAGTGTGAAGTGGAAGGGTAATTTCATTAACATACTGTTTAAAAGCATTTGGGTAATTATTGATATCAAATCCCAAATTTTTATAGGCTGTAAACATAGGTAATGGCTTATAGTGTACATTACAAGCAACACCGGCTTCAGCCATTTTCACAATAATTTCATTTCTAATTTCTTCATTAATTCCAGGTATCCTTACTAAATATAGATGACCTGATGAAGCGAAGTTCTCACCGTAATGTTTCAATCTTTTAATACCCAATTGCAAAAACAACTTATCATACATCGCAATAATCTCTCTTCTTCTTTCCAAAAGACTGTTATATCTTTTAAGCTGGATTAAGCCGAAACTCGCCATAATATCAGTCATATTACATTTGTAAGCTGGATAGACAATATCATATTCCCATGCACCAACTTGAGTTTTAGCAAGCGCATCTTTGGATTGACCGTGTAGACTGTACAACATGAATTGCTTATAAAGCCACTCATCATCTAATCCAAGATCATTACGCCACACAACAGCACCGCCTTCGGCCGTTGTAAGATTCTTAACTGCATGAAAAGAAAAGCAAGTAAAATCCGCAACTTTCCCACATTTCATTCCATTTCTCTCAGCACCAAAAGCATGGGCAGCATCAGTCATAACTACTACCCTATTAAGTAGAGATTGAAGTTCACTATTTGGCTTGAATTTCTTTTTCTTTTCTTCTACTATTTTATATATAGTTTCGTAATCGCACATGATTCCAGCAATATCAACTGGAATAATCGCTTTTGTCTTTTCAGTAATTGCATCGGCAAGTTTTGAATAATCCATTTCAAAGGAATCTGGCGCGGTGTCAACAAGTATAATTTTCGCTCCAACATGCTCTATAACAGAGGCAGATGCTGTATAGGTATAGGCTGAAGTGATGACCTCATCACCAGGACCTATACCTAAAATACGAAGCGTAAGTTCCATAGAAGCTGTTGCTGAACTTAAACATACAGCTTTATTTACACCAACGTACTCAGCTATTCTATTTTCAAACTCTTTAGTTCTAGGTCCAGTAGTGATCCAACCGGATTTCACCGCATTTATAATCTCATCAATTTCTGCATTTGTTACATCTGGCGGTGAAAAAGGAATATTTCTAAATTCGGAATTCATCATTTCAATTACCTCGCTTTATTCTAATTTAATTCTTAAAGCATTTTAGTTTGCTAGGACTTAATTGGAATCCTCTTTTATTCCATTCCAACCAACTACTACCCCACTAAATCTTATCTACTTTGAGAAGTCCTCTAGTAATATTTATTCAATCGGGCACATAAAAACAAAATATTCGTATACTAAAAGCGAAAGTGTTATCAGAAAGTTCCTTTCATTAAGTCACTCAAACTCAATAGTCAATAGTCAATTCCTCATAACTACTCTAGTGACACACAAAATATATCCCAAAATATTTCTTGTAAAACTAACCCCTTCTTCAATAGAATCACATGCTTTATTACCCTGCTTACTATTATGGACTATCCCTTGCTACTAATAAGGTAAATCGACACTTGATATATTATGACAGTTAAAACATTTATAAGTTTTACACTCTCCTGAAAGTCTTCGCTTCTATGTTTAATGATTATTTAATTAGTCCGTTTAATAAATTAAATGCTCGAAATAAGTTTTCATAGTAAACATACGATACTAAAATGCAACCTAGTTAATTTCAAAAAAGAAGGGGGCCTTATAATGCAACTTGTTCCCTTTTTATTGAGACAAAGAAAACACCTTACGAAACCTTTTCAACATCAAACCGACTTCAACTCTCCAATCTTCTCAACCAAATACGCCCACAACTCATCTTTAATTTCTTCATTCTGAAGCGCAAATTCAATAGTCGTCGTAATAAAACCTAATTTTTCTCCAACATCATACCGTTTACCTTCAAAGTCATAAGCAAAGACTCGCTGAGTTTGATTTAATTGTTGAATCGCATCTGTTAACTGAATTTCACCACCAGCACCAGTCTCTTGCTTCTCTAGAATTTGAAAGATTTCAGGAGTTAATACATATCTACCCATAATGGCCAAATTAGAAGGTGCAGTACCAAGCTTAGGCTTTTCTACAAAGTTTTCTACTGCGTATCGTCTACCCGTCTGACTAGAGGGTTCTATAATGCCATATCGATCTGTTTCATTATCCAAGACAGTTTGCACGCCAATTACAGAAGCATGGGTTTCGTCATACTGTTCCATTAATTGCTTCAGCCCTGGGACTTCACTTTGCACAATATCATCACCTAATAATACGGCAAATGGTTCGTCACCAATAAACTTGCGCGCACACCATACGGCATGTCCAAGCCCTTTTGGCTCCTTTTGACGAATATAGTGAATCTCTACATTAGAAGACTGCTGAACTTTTTCTAATAGCTCAAGCTTACCTTTAATCTCTAAGCTCTCTTCTAACTCATAGTTCATATCGAAGTGATCTTCAATCGCACGCTTTCCTTTCCCTGTGACAATAATAATATCTTCTATTCCTGAAGCGATAGCCTCTTCGACGATATATTGAATAGTTGGCTTATCCACGATCGGTAGCATTTCTTTTGGCATCGCTTTAGTAGCGGGTAAAAATCTTGTACCTAGTCCTGCAGCTGGGATAATCGCTTTTCGTACTTTTTTCATTTCATTCACCCTCATGCTTTTTCTAGTATTTCTGTCTGTACTCTATTTAGTACTGAGTCACTTATAATCTTTAACGTTTCTGCCGCTTCTTGTTCTGTCTGACCTCTCGTTGCAAAATAAAATTTACATTTAGGTTCAGTACCAGAAGGCCGTATTACGAACCAAGCTCCGTTTTCCAAATGGTATTTCAATACATTGGATGTCGGCAATTGAATACTCGACTTCATTCCAGTGATGTAATCAATCGATTTACCGCTGTTATAGTCTTCTACTCGCTGTATGTTTATATCATGAATAGCAGAAGGTGCATTATTTCGGAATGAATCCATAATTTGCGTAATTTGCTCTGCTCCGCCTTTTCCTTCTAACGTGATAGATAAAGTTTGTTCTTTATAGAAGCCATATTCTTCATAGATTTCCTGCAACACTTGATATATGGTTTTGCCTCTAGCTTTATACACCGCAGCGATCTCCCCTATAAAGGCAGCCGTCTGGATAGCATCTTTATCACGCACGAAATCACCAATTAGATAGCCATAGCTTTCTTCAAAACCAAATAGAAACGAATGCTCTTTTGACTTCTCGTATTCGAGAATTTTCTCTGCAATAAATTTAAAACCTGTTAATAGATTTACCGTTTCAATATCATGCTTGGTAGCCATGGCACTTACTATGTCTGTGGATACGATTGTTTTCATGACAACACTGTTGCGTGGTAATTCTCCTGCATTCAGTTTTTCTTCAAGTAAGTAATTTAAAATAACTGTACCGATTTGGTTACCCGTCAATAGCTTGAATTGTTGCTGTTCATCACGTACTGCAACTCCGAGTCTGTCTGCATCCGGGTCTGTCGCTAGTAGTAGTTCTGCTCCAACTTTTTCTCCGTATTGAATAGCTAGCTCAAACGCTCCTGTTTCTTCAGGATTGGGACTTTTCACTGTAGAAAAGTTTGGATCAGGCTGTTCCTGCTCTTTCACATACTGAACATTGGCAAAGCCGAACGATTCAAATGTTTGTTGCATAGGTTTACTAGCTGTTCCATGAAGTGCTGTGAAAACAATCGACACGTCGTTTACTTCCTTATTGATTCGAATCGTTTGTAATTCTTTTATGTATGCTTGATCGACTGCATCACCTATTGATACGAGCAAACCTTGTGATTGTAACTGTTCTGTATTTATCGTATCTTGTATAAGATTTGAACCTGACTTCTCTATATAGTTGATAATGACGTCTGCTGCTTCTGGTGGTAGTTGTGCTCCGTCTTCTCCATACACTTTCAAGCCATTATACTCTGGAGGATTATGGCTGGCCGTAATCATTACACCGGCGAATGCCTGCAAGTGACGAACTGCAAATGATAGCAGTGGTGTCGGTCGAAGCGCATCAAACAAATACGCTGTGACTCTTTGCCCACTAATTACCTTTGCCATTTCAAACGCAAATTCTTCAGACAAGTGACGTGAATCATAAGAAATCGCTACTCCACGCTTCATAGCAGATTCCCCTTGTTCTGCGACGTACTGAGCAAGACCAAGTGCTACTTTACGTACCGTGTAAATATTTAACCGATTCGTTCCAGGACCCATCACACCGCGTATACCGCCTGTACCAAACTCTAAATCTTTATAGAAACAATCCTCTGCTAGTTGATCATTACGTAATAGCTCTGTGAGTTCATTTTTCATCGGATCTTCATTTGTTAGCTGATTAAGCCAATTTTGTGCTATTGTTTTCCATTGCATGATTAGTAGGTCCCTTCACGTTAAGTTGTATATTGTATTTTGAATCTCAACGAACTGTATCTCTCTGTTCATACCCGGGTTTATCCAGTAACTTGAACATATTCGTCTTATAAAGCTCTACGCCTGGCTGGTCAAATGGATTGACTCCGAATAAGTACGAACTCATCGCGCATGACTTTTCAAAGAAATAGACTAGATAGCCAAACGTATAAGCATCGATTGCTGGAATTTCGAAGACTAAGCCAGGAACTTCACCTTCAATATGTGCATCAAGTGCTCCTTCAAAGGCTTTCTTATTCACTTCGTCTACCGTTTTCCCCGCCAAGTAATTTAATCCATCGATATTATCTTCATCACTTTCGATTAGAACATCATATTTCGGCTTTTCGACTGTAATGATCGTTTCGAATAAATTGCGCTGTCCTTCTTGTATATACTGACCGAATGAATGCAAATCTGTTGAGAAGTTAGCGGATGCTGGGAAAATTCCTCTGCGATCCTTCCCTTCACTTTCACCAAATAGTTGCTTCCACCATTCCGCAAGAAAATGGAGTCCAGGTTCGTATGTGACGAACATCTCGATCGCCATTCCTTTTTGGAACAGAATGTTTCTTATGACTGCATATTGGTATGCAGCATTCAAGTCGAGTTTTGATTCTTCAAGCTCATGCTGTGCTTGTAATGCACCTTCCATGACTTCTTTTATATCAATACCGCTTGCTGCAATCGGCAATAGACCAACGACCGTTAAAACCGAATAGCGTCCTCCGATATTATCAGGTATAGAGAATGTTTCGTACCCTTCTTTATCCGCCATTAATTTTAACGCGCCTCGTTCTTGATCCGTTGACACAAAGATACGCTCTCGTGCCTGTTCTTTACCATATCGCTCTTCAAGCAGCTTACGGAAAATCCGGAATGCGATGGCAGGTTCTGTTGTCGTTCCTGATTTTGAGATGACATTAATTGAGAATTCTTTTCCATTTAGCATTTCTATTACGTGAGAGATGTAGGTAGAGCTCAGATTATGGCCGACAAACAAGATCTGCGGTGCTTCTCTTTTTTCAGTGGACAGCATGTTATAGAAACTGTGTTGCAACATTTCAATAGCAGCACGCGCACCTAGATACGAACCGCCTATGCCAATCACTACTAGTATCTCACTAGTCTCTTTAATCTTTTTCGCTGTATTTTCAATACGCTCAAACTCTTCACGATCATAGTTTTCTGGTAAATCGAGCCAGCCTAGATAATTTTTATGCTCGCTGTCCCCACTATGCATTTGTTCGTGTATCGATTCTACGGTCTGCTCTAAAAAAGATACTTTGTAATTCCCAAAATACTGACTAGCTTTAGAAAAATCGAATGTAATATGTGACAATACCTAACCTCCCATCTTGTAATAATTTCATAATGCTTCCGCTTCTTTCTTTGGTGCTTCCACAAACTTACGATTAGCCAATCCAACAAGCGTCTCTTTCAACTCTTCATTACTCATACCAGGCAACTTATCCAGCACATATAGCTGCTCCGTCTCTGAAATCGGCGTAGCTTTCCCAATATAAATCTTCGGAAACACATGTTCACTCTGTCGTTCGTTTTCATTTAGTAATTCTTCAAATAACTTCTCCCCTGGACGAATGCCAGAGTACTTAATTTCAATTTCATCTTCTTCATATCCAGAAAGCTTGATCAAGTTCTTCGCTAAATCGACAATCTTGACCGGCTCACCCATATCCAAGACAAACACTTCGCCACCTTGCGCAAGCGTTCCTGCTTGAATGACTAGACGGGATGCTTCCGGTATCGTCATGAAGTATCTCGTCATTTCTGGATCGGTAATGGTGATCGGTCCGCCTTTAGCAATTTGCTTTTTGAATAACGGGACTACACTACCCCGTGAACCTAAGACGTTTCCGAATCGTACAGCTGCGAATTTTGTTTCGCTGTCTTTTGCCAAATTTTGCACAATCATTTCAGCGAAGCGCTTCGTCGCACCCATGATGTTCGGTGGGTTGACTGCTTTGTCGGTCGATACGAGAACGAAGTGGGAGACGCCAAAGAATCTAGCAGCTTCTGCCACGTTTTTTGTTCCGAAGATATTGTTTTTCACAGCTTCCATTGGGTTACCTTCCATGAGCGGTACGTGTTTATGCGCAGCTGCATGATAGATTACATCTGGTTTTAGTTCGCTTATCAGATCAAATATGCGCGTACGATCTTGCACATCTGCAATAACTGGATATATTTCTGTATTGGATGAAACCTTTTGGCGCAGTTCCATGTCTATAGTATAGATCGAGTTTTCACCATGACCGAGTAGTATCAATTTCTTCGGTCGAAATTCCAATACTTGTCTACATATTTCAGAACCAATCGAACCGCCAGCTCCTGTGATCAGGATTGTTTTACCCGTTAGTTTTTTCACGATTGCATGCATATCGAGTTGTACTTCATCACGCCCGAGTAGATCTTCAATCTTCACATCTTGCATATCTTTAACGGACACTCTTCCGGTCATCAAGTCTTCAATACGTGGAATCGTTTGCGTTTTAACGCCTGTTTCCACACAACGTTTCATTAATTCTCTCATTTGCTGTCTTGCCATAGAGGGAATCGCGATGACGATTTTATCAATTTGATGCATGTCCACAAGTTGTTGGATATTCTCAGTTCCGTTATAGACACGTATACCATAAATTTCGAGACCTTGCTTCATTTTATCGTCATCTATAAAAATGACAGGTTTCATGCCGTATTCTGGATTACTCAATACTTGTCTTGCGATCATCGTACCTGCTTGTCCGGCACCTAGAATCATCGTGCGATTCATCACAACGCTTTTATCTTTCACTACTACATCACGTACTAGACGCCAAGATAGACGGGATCCACCTATTAGCAGTACGTGTAGCATCCACGTGATGGCCAATGCGCGTACGTAGACATCTTGTGTAAGGGTGAATTGTAGGGCTGCTACGACGAGAATCGTGTACGTTACGGCTTTGACAATCGACTTCAATTCTCCGATAGATGCATACGACCAAGCTTTTCGATATAGACCATAGTACCAAGCAAAAAAGTGATGTGCGATCTGAATGGTGATGGCACTGATGAATAGCATTTTATTGAATAGTACAGAGGTCATTGGATGAAGCATAAAGTACCCAATATAAATAGACAATAAAACAATGATCGAGTCAGTTGCGATGAGCATCGTCATTCGTTTGCGGAATGTCATGTCTTTTCCTCCTTTCATGTTATGAATCTTCCTTTATTTTCAAGTTTCGAGTTATACTAACAATAACAGCTCAACCAATTAGTTGCCACCACTTTTTAGTTATAGGGATTTCTGGTTCGTAAATAGTTGGCAGTTTATTGGAAATAATTCGTTGATTATTTTGCAGAAGCATGTCCACTGTTTCCTGATCGACCTTTTTGCCAAGAACTTCTAGTCCTTTAGTGAACAAGAATGGACGATTTCCTGTGTTATGGGCATCCGATCCATATGCATGGATCAAGTTGGCTTCAATGAGTTGAATGGATAACTTTTGCACATTCTTTCCAAAATGGCCTGCGAGGCTTCCCGCTGTCACTTGAGCAAGTGCACCATGACGGACGAGTCGCTCAAGACGCTCCGGCTTCTCGGCTATGCCTTTATTGCGCTCAGGGTGTGCGATGATAGGCACTACTCCTTCTTCAAGTAGCGATTGTATGATTTTCACTGTATAGGCAGGAACATGTTGGGTCGGTAGCTCCAATAGCAAATAACGTGAGTCTGCTAAAGTGAGGATTTCCTTGTCTAGTAAGTTCTCAATCAAGTGCTCATGAATACGTACTTCTTGACCAGTAGACAAAGTTAGCTCAATTCCTGCTGCCGAAATAATATCACTGATCATACGAACTTGACTTTTCACTTCTTCAACTGGCACGTGGTACTGTGGACTGTAAGCGTGAGGCGTAACAACGAGGTGGGTAATTCCTTCGGCCGCTGCTTCTTCAATCATTCGCATCGTGCCTTCCATCGTCTCTGGACCATCATCAACGCCAAATAAAAGATGGCTATGCATATCAATCATTTGTTTCCTCCTAGCGCCTTACTCTATCGAAGAAAAGTGAAAAAGCACTAGGCCTTTTCACTCTTCATTTCCATAATACTGATAGTAGTAATGGTCTTTTTGTAGTATAAAGTTATTTAGAATCGTCCCTAAAATATTTGCTTGTGAGGATGCTAATGCCTCTTTAGCTTTTACTATACTTTCTTTTTCTGTAGTGCCAGCATTCAATACGAGAATGGTTCCATCTGCTTTATTGGACAAAATTTGCGCATCCGTTACAGATAAAACTGGTGGCGCATCAAATATAATCAAGTCGTATTTTCCTTCAAGTTTTTCTATTAGTGCATCCATCGTTTTGGAACCAAGGAGTTCAGCTGGATTCGGTGGAATCGGCCCACTTGTAATGAGATCTAATCCTTCGATATCAGTTTGCTGAATAATATCATCGATTTCCCATTGACGAGTTAATAGATTGGATAAGCCCGTTGCATTCATTCTAGAAAATGTATAATGTGTGGTAGGCTTCCGCATATCCGCATCAATCAAAAGGACTTTTTTCCCTTCTTGAGCAAATACGACAGCTGTATTGGCAGACGATGTAGATTTACCTTCACCAGGGGCTGCAGAAGTGAAAAGAATTGATTTCAATTCTTCATCTGGCATAGAGAAATTGATGTTCGTTCGTATTGTACGAAATTGTTCGGAGACGATAGACTTTGGAGTACTATGTGCAACTAACTTACGCGCCACGGCTTGCTTTGGCTGCCTTTTCTTTTTAAATATGCGCTTTTTTGACATGTGCATCGGATCCTTTCTGAGGAACATCAGTTGCTTTATGGAATTCCTTATCAGAGATCGGACTTACTAGACCTAGCACTGGTAACCCGAGCAACTCTTCTATATCCTGTTCTGTCTTCACTGTCGTATCGAGGTATTCAAGTAAGAATGCGATTCCGACACCAATCATTAGGCCTATTACTGCAGCAATCGCTACGTTTAATTCTTTGTTTGGCTTTACTGGCGTTGGAATCTCCGCATAAGCTGCTGGCGACAATATATCTACATTGTCCACATTCATCAAATTCACAATCTCTTTTTGAAATACCGCTGCCGTCGTATTGACGATATCCACTGCCATATGTGCTTCCGGGTGTTGTACGGTGACATTCACGACTTGTGAATTTTGTTCACTATTTACCGTCAACTGAGAGCTTAGCGCAGCCGGTGTTGTATCTAAGTCTAATCTTTCAATGACTTGTGATAAGATGACCGGTGTTTTGATAATGACATTGTATGTATTGATCAGTTGTAAGTTCGTTTGAATATCTTGTGAATTGAATTGTTGCTGTTCTACATTTTGCTGATTCACTAAAATCTGAGTGGACGCTTGATAGATCGGCGTTATAAAGAAATAGCTAATAACTGCCGCAATAGCTGCTGCTACTATCATAGTTCCTATGATTAACCCTAATCGCTTTTTTAACGTAGAAAATAACTCCTGTAAACTAATCGTTTCTTCCATAATATAATATTGCTCCTTTTCGGCAAACTTGTGTATAGTATAGCATAAATACATATTGAAACCTATCGAATTTCCATATAAATATAGTTTCTGTGTCTGATTATGATATGATAACACTATGAAAAAAACATTCGCACTTGTACTCGCCATTTCTATTATCGGCAGTTTATTCATTTCTTCCAGTCAAACTTATGAACAACAATCTCTAATTCCTACATTAGAAAACCTCTTACCGGACAAGCCATTTGAATCTGTATTAGCCAAATTATCCATCCCTTATTGGGGGAACATTATTTCCGTTGAAGAACGTGGCTATTACCGTTTCATCGAATTCTTATTACGTAAAGGCGCACATTTTGTATTATTCGGACTGCTCGCGACTGGAATCTATCTATCGTTACCATCCCGCACTCCGCGATTCATCATCGCACTAGCCATTACGCTGCTTATTGCATGTGCTGATGAAATGCATCAATACTTCACTGGTGGCCGGACTGCAACTATTCGCGATGTCGTATTAAATATGTCAGGCGCTTTGTGCTTCTTATCTATAATACATTTAGCGATTCGTATGATATCCCGCAAAAAAAGAACGGCTACTCTAAAGAGTTAACTTTTAGAGTAGCCGTTCTTTTTGGTTATTTACCCATTGCTTTACTCATGATACTATCACGACGTGCTTTCTTTTGTGCTGCATATTCATCTTTCACACTCTTAGAATATGATTTATCATAGCCGTTTGCTTGTAGATCTTTTTCAAGCGACTTGACCACACCATTGAACGCCGCATCCGTCTGCGCTTCTAAACCTTCCGCAGCCGTCATATATTTATTATAGAAATACGCATAATTGACGCTTTCACCGTTTGCTTTTTTCGTACTGTATTCATTTTTCGCACGGCTAATTAAAGAATCAATCTTACTGTCCACTTGTCCTTGTAGTTCATTTACTGTAGGCTCATACTTTTTCTTGATAGTAGCTACAGTGTTTTTGTTTTCAGGATTTCCGGATCCCGTGCTACCTGATGCAGGTTGAGTAGTAGCAGGTTTGGTGGCAGTGTTTTTATCACCGGCTGACTTGTCTGTGGAGCTTGTAGAGTTCCCATTAACAGGTTGTTTTGCATCATTTGCTTGTCCAGCTGTTGATTGGCCTTGATCTGAGTTCGTTGCGCCATCGGCTGTAGAACCTGCTGCTGTCTTATCACCTGTTGAATTCGATGATGAAACGCCTGTCGTTTGTGAGTCTTTTGATTTTTCACTATCCGCGCCAGTAGTTTCATCTTTTTTCTTACCATCTTGCTCTTCTTCAGAATCAAGTACTAATTTTGTGCCGTTCGGTAGAGTGATATCATATGGGTTTTCCATAATTTCTTCAATTTCCTCATCTGCCACTTCATACTCTTTGAACTGAAAAATGTATAAAAGATAGCCCCCGCCTACAACAATCAACGCAAGAATTGCCAATAAAAATATTTTAAATTTTTTCTTCATAATAATCTCCTTTATAAGTTAATCCTATTTAAATTTTAACAGATTTTGAGATATTTTGATAGCAGAAGATTACAAAACTATCACCCTGTACATAAAATGCAAAAGCCTTCTCGACAGTCGAGAAGGCTTTTAACATTACTCAATGAATAGCGAATTAGAATTTAAATTGGTACGTGCTATTGAATGGTTTAGATTCGATTGATCCTTTTACATTCAGTGAAACCGTTCTACCTTTTAGTACACCTAGTGTGGAATCACCTGTAAGGCCTACTTTAGCTAATGCTTTGCTCAACACCGTATCGAAGTCTTGGCTATTGTCGATACCCGTCTCTGTGAACGTAATTTCTTGTCCACCGATCATGACTGAAACCGTTGCCGAGTTGATAACCGTGTTCTTTTTCATTGCATTAAAGATTGGCTTCGCTACTGCAGAGAAGTCATTAACCGTACTCTCCGGCTTTTTGAGTACTACGTTGAACGTACTACCTGAAAATGAGATAGCTACAGCATCTGATGAAGTATTCACCTTCTCTAACTCTTTTTGGATGCTAGTTTGGAACAACTGCTCACCAGTCAATACAGGTGGTGTTGGAGTTTCTGGTTGTTCAGGATCCGGAGTTTCCGGTACTTCAGGCTGTTCTGGGTCTGGCGTTTCTGGTTGCTCCGGATTAGGTGTTTCCGGTTCTTCTGGATTCGGCTGTTCCGGCGTTTCATCTTTAAGCGCTACTTCTGTACGTACGACAAATGTTGCCATCTGTCCTCTTGTCACTAAACCGTTTGGCGCAAATGTAGTAGGTGTTGTACCTGTAGTAATATCTAGTGCTAATAATGCAGCTACATATCCTGCATATGCATCTGTTGGTTTTACATCTTTGAAACGATTAGCAGCTAATGTGCTCTCTTTTAAGTCAAAACCTAGTGTAAGAATTTTAGCCATTTGTGAACGAGTCAAGTTAGCGTTAGGCTTGTATGACTTTACGCCATTTTCTTCATATCCTTTGATATAGCCTGCTTGAGCCAATGCTGCGATTGGGCCGTAATACGGTGTTCCTTTTTTCACATCGCTGAAACCAGGATCCTTGACATTCGTTGTATCCAAGTCTAATACGTGAGCTAAGATTTTCGCCGCTTGAGCGCGAGTTACTGAAGCGTTTGGACGATATGTACCGTCTTCATATCCTTTTACTACTCCGCGACCAGCTAATTCTAGTACCGGCTCAAAGTAATGCACTCCAGGTTTAACGTCTTTGAAGCTTACTGCTGCTTCTGTTGGTACAGCTGCAACAAACGCTCCTGCTACTACTGTCGTTGCTAGTGTTGCTTTGAATAATTTGTGTGATACTTTTGAACTCTTTTTCATTTAATCTACCTCCAATGTATTTAAGCACTTCAAAAGTTAGTGTAACATATTTCGACTAATTCCCTACTTACTTTGTGAAAGTGACGACTTTACCCGATGCACTTGTGATCGTAAATTTATTTTTCGAGATCTTATCTACTCTACCTGTTCTCTTTTCATCCAATAATCGCATCGTCATATTCGTTCCGGAGATAGTATACTCACCTACTTCAGTCTCATCATCTAATATTACAGTGCTCGTGTAGTCAGGATGGAAGATTGCCAGGAAGTTGATGCCGATGTAATCACCTTTCCATGCGCCTACTATATAATCCTGAATACTTTCAATCGCAAAATTCATTTTAATACCGTCAGTTAGTTTTTGCTGTTTTGTCGATTGTACAGTCTTATCAATATAAAGTGTATAATCATTGCCTTCTACATATCCTTTTGACGGCGCTGGCACGACTACTGTTTTACCGTTTACTAATTTCGGAGTTGACTTTTGAGTATTTCCTTTTGCATCTTGCACATAGACTGTACTTGAATTGATCGTTTCTGCATCTACATCTTTATTGAACGTGATCTCCCAGTTCTTATTAGCAAATACCGGTGTTTCATTCTTTGTCCATAGTAGTTCTGCTGAGCTCGTTACAGGCACCGCTAACATCAGCATAACCATAGCAATAACTGTTATGATTCCTTTTTTCATGATCTTCACTTAATTCTCCAACCCCTTTTTGTGTATATATTATAGGATGAAACCTCTTTACAGCTCACCTTAACAATGATTATTCATTTTATTATATAGAAAAGCTGCAGATGAATTCCATACTTATCGGAATTCGTCTGCAGCTCATTCATTACTATAAATAACCGTCTTCCAATATGACTAAGACTTACTGTTTAGGATCGTAAGAAATAGTTAGAGTACCAGTTTTAGTAACTCCACCAGCTACTAATTTAGTAGCAACTTCTAGAGTTCCGGAAGGTTGAAGGTTTTGTAAGAACCCTACTGTTAAGTTAGTGCTTGGGTTAAGACCCGGGAACAAGTCTGCTGTAGAAACTTGGTTCTCGCCTCTTGTTAACTCAACACTCTTAGTTTTGTTACCGTATGTCATAGAAAACGTAGAGTCTTCAGTTACTGTAACTTTGATATCAGTAGCAGTTGCTGATGGAGCAAGTGTTGTCAAGTCTAGATTAGCACTTGCACCTACGATATCAGTGAAACCGATTGTTTTACCGTCAACATCAACTGTTGTTTCAGTAATTTGTGCTTCGCCAACGATTCTTAGTACAAGATCTTTTTCAGTTGTCTTCGTTACACCGTTAACAGTGTAGCTTGCAGATACTTTGTTGAAGTAACCGAAGAAGTCTGTCATAGATTTTTTGAATACGATTTTACCGTCAACAACCGGTACTGTTTCAGTTACTGTTTCGTCTTCACCAGTGAAAGTAAGTTTCACTTCTGAAACGCCAGCATCTGCTACTGTACCTTGGATGTCGTAAGCAACCGCTCCAAATCCAGGTCCAACGCTATCGTTAGCCGCTTCAGCTACTGCTGATGTGAATACAAGACCTTCAGATGGTACAACTACGTCAGGTGCTGTTACGTCTGTTGGTGGGTTACCAGCAGTTTGCTCAATGATGTAGAAAGTAACTTTGTTATCTTTTACTTCACGAGTAACTGTAACTTTACCTTTTTTCAATTCTTTGATGAAGTCTTCAGAAGTAGCGATTGGTGTATTACCAATTCCTTTGTACTCATACGTTTTGCCTTTTTCTCCAGCATATTTAACTGCTTCTTTACCGTCGAAAGTAAGTTCTTCTTTCTTAGTGTCGTAAGATTTTACTACACCTGTGTAAAGGTCAGAAACTTGAGTTGAAGATGTGAAAGAAGCTGTTGCTTCTTTCGCTGTGAATGCATAGTCCTTACCATCTGTATCGATAGCAATTCCAGTAGCTACTACGCGTACTGAAGCATTCTTGTCTTGTGAAGGTTTAACTTCCAAGTTTGTGTTTGGAGCTGCTGTTGTTACTGTGTAGCTACGGTTTGGAGAAACAATCTGACCAGCAACCACTACGTCATTTGCACCAGTATTGAATACTGTGTATGTTGCAGTTTTGATAGAAGTGTTAGCCATGTCCTTGTTACTTTGGTTAACAAGAGATGCTTTGAACGTTGCAGTCTCGCTACCTTTAAACGTAGATGTTTCTTTGTTTCCGTTGTAAACTTTCAATGCTGCACCGTCAAGGTATGCTGCTTTAAAGTAAGAAATTGGAGCGATTGTAAATGGCTCGCCTTGATCTAATTTTCCTTCAACTGCATTCGGTGTATTAACATCGATCCAAGCGATTGGAGTTGCATAATCGTTTTCAAATTCACTACCGATAACGAATGATGCTTTACCTTCGTTGTCAGTCTTAACAGAAATTTGCTTACCGTTGTATACTACCGTTTTGTCGTCATTTGTTTTGATGAATTGAGCCGATGTATTTGTAGAGATTACACGATCCAAATCTTCGTTGAATGCAATGTTAACAGTTTCGTTTTTAGCGATGTTACCATCTTTGTTCTTAACTACTACGTTGTACTTACGGCCGTTTTTAACACCCTTAGCAGCAACTTCTCCGCCATCACGAGTTAATTCGATAGCATATTCAACTTGCTGTGCAGTGAATGTAACTGTGTTTGCTTTCGTTTGTAGTAGGCTAGCTTCATAAGTAGATTCTTTACCTACAACGTTACGATCGAATACGATTGGTGTTGCAGTTGTATTTGAACCTGAAACTGTGAATGTAGCTTCACCTTTAGAGTCTGTAGTAATTGTTGCAGTTTTAGCATTGTCTTCATTGTTAAGTTGTGAAACTTTCACACCGTTAACTGTAGCGTTAGACAATTTGTCAGGAGTTACGTTCACGTTTTCAAGTAATGAAACGTTTAGTACTTTGCCTGATACCGGCTTACCAGTTGTAGCGTTCTTGTGAACAACTTTGTATGTTTTGTTTGCACCGTTGTTGATTGTGTTTCCAACAGTTACTTCTTCAACCGCTAGGATTGTGTCAACACCCCAGAATACATAACCTGTGTCACGTACAGTTGGAGCTCCTGTTGGGTATGCAGTTACTTGGTCAGTTCCTGCTGAGTATTGAGTGTAAGAGAATGTTGCGATTCCATCTTCGTTAGTAGTTACTTCGAAGACTTGGTCTTTGTTAGTTGTGCCGATAGTGTTAGCTTTCACGTTGAAAGTTACAGGGATACCAGCTTTTTTCACGCCAGTGTCAGCTGAAAGGATAACCTGTTGTCCAGTTTTACCTTGTACTGATTGGTTAGTGATTTTCAAAGAAGTAGGAACTGTTGCTTCGATACCAGTGAATGTACCGATTGCTTTGCCATCCAACTTCACTGTGTACTTTTCTCCACCCTTTTGAGTAGCAGTTGTCAATACAACAGTTTTGTCGTCAGTTTGTTTTACTGCAGCGTTAGATACAGTCAAACCGTCGATAGTGAATTTCAAAGAATCAATGTTAGAAACTTTATCCTTCATTGTTACTTCTACTGTAGTAGCGTTGATGCCTTTAACAGAAGCAACACCAGGAGCTACAATTCCGCCGCCAACTTCGTCGAAGTCAACTTTAGTAGTCTTGTAAAGGAATGAAGCGAACTGTCCACGAGTTGTTGTGTTTTTCGGGTTGAACTCAGGTGCAGCTGGGTTTGTGATGTCGAAGAAGTCAAGAACGTCGATAGCAGGACGAGCTTCAGCTTTCGCTTTGCCAAGGTCTGTAACGTCTTTGTTGAATTCTTGTGCTTTCACGTAAGAAACTAGATCAACGTCGTATACGCGGTCGAATGCACGTACAAGAACGATTGCCATGTTTTCACGAGTGATGTCGCCGTTAGCATCAAGTGAACCGTCTGGTTTACCAACGAATACTCCGTTGTCATACACTAGTGCAGACATTTCTAGAAGCTCATCGTTAGATGTAGTCTTCAAGTCAGAGAAGCGTGGTTTAGTTTTGTAATCAGTAGGAACTTTATATCCTTCTGACACTAACCATTTACCCATCAACTTTACAACGTCAGAACGTGTAAGTGTTTTGTTAGGTTGGAATGTGCCGTCTGGGTATCCTGAGATTACACCTGCATCAGAAAGAGCGTCGATCGCTGCTTTGTGTGAGTTGTTGTCTTTTACATCTGTGAATTCAGCCGCGAATGCTACTGGTGCTACTGCTGATGCTACTAGTGCAGCTGAAGCAGCCCCTACTACAAACTTGCGGTATTTCGTTGGTTGGTTAGCCATTAAATAATTTCCTCCTCGTAATATCTCTTGTTTTTGCCTATTACTACCTATGTATGAAAGTAGTAAGCATTACACATTAAAGTATAGATAAGAATGTGCTAAAAGTCAATTGAATCTTGAACTAGATGATAGTCTAATAGCACGGTACGGCAATTTATTTTCATACCATCTACTATTGTATCGAAAGATTACCAAAATACAAGTATTTTCCATAGTGTTTTTTAAATACAGTATCTTGGGCACGCAAAGTATTTTTGCCAAACAAAAAGGCTTGAACAGATGGGAACTGTTCAAGCCTTTTTGTTTGCGGTCAACCAACCGTAACGCTTTGCACGTATTGTGCTATATGCTATAGAGAAAATTATCCTTACAACTTCGTATTCTATCACCAAGTTAACTAGATTACAAGATAGTAACTTAATAGTAGTAAATTTCTAAACTTACTAGTGTTTATTGGTTGACGTGTTTAGTAGATTTATTTTGGAATAATAGAGAGCTAGAAATATGGATTGGGATGAAGGGGGGTAATTTGAATCACTCTGGAGGCAATGGGTTAATTATTTTTATCTTTGAACCTGGTTAAGTTCAACGTTTCTTACAACTACAATCCTAACTTCAATGACCATCGATCAGTATTACCCACTCACATTTTAAGGGATTGGGGCGAATCCGGGAGAATCAGCCCGATCAGAAGAGACAACCGCCCCCTCCGAAGCTCCAATCCCACCCCAACAGCCCCTATCAGCCTTACCTTCCAAAATCACTTCTTCCGATACACCTCTACTAAAAACTTCGGCAAATTCATTTGACGTTTAATTCGGCTCGGTTCAAGCAATAAACGATACAACCATTCCGCTCCTACCTTTTGGAAAGCAGCCGGCGCTCTTTTAATATTCCCTGCTAGCACGTCGAATGATCCCCCTACTCCCTGAAACACTATAGGATGTAGCTGGTTGCGGTGTTGTTCAATCCACTGTTCTTGCTTCGGCGAACCCATCGCAACGAATAAGATATCCGGTTTTGCTTGGTTAATCGTGTCGAGTACGACTTGTACATCTTTTTCATAGCCGTGCTGGACTCCAGCGATTTGAATGTTCGGATGCATGACTTGCAATTTCGCTGCGGCTTCTTCCGCCACTCCAGGTTTCGCGCCGTAGAGGAAAATACGTTTTCCGCGCGCAGCGGCTTCCTGTACGACGCGGTCCATCATGTCGATTCCTGTAACACGTGAACGAATCTGACCTTTTTTTAGCTTAGATGCGAGAATTACGCCAATGCCATCCGGGATTTGGAATTCTGCCCGGTTAAGCAATGCTTTTAGCTCAGGATCTTCTTTTGCTTTCATAAGCTTTTCCGGATTGATCGCGACGATGAGTGATTTCTTTCCTATTTCGATATTCTCGAAGACTTTCGGAATCAGTTCATTGTAGTTCTCCGTGTTGACGGAGACGCCTAGTATTTCTTCTTTCATTTGTATAGCTGCCCCTCTTTTTTGCCATCTCCTAATTTAAAGAAGCGATATTCCGCTTGTTCCCATGCATCCGCATCGAGTGCATTTTTTGTATCCAACATGATCGGTCTTGGCTGCTTCGTCTGCAAGTCTGCCGGATTCAGTTCCTTGAATTGGTCATGGTCTGTAGTTAATAGAAGAAGATCCGCTGTGCCGATTGCTTCTTCAAGTGTAGCAACTTGCGTCGAATGCTGTAATTCCTTGATGTGCGGGTCGAATGATACGACGTCTAGACCGAGTTGTTGCAAAGAATCAATCACTTTCGTTGACGGGCTTTCACGCATGTCGTCAACGTTCCCTTTAAATGCAAGACCAAGAACCGCCACTTTACCGTTTTCAATATGGTATTCTTGTAGCAAACGCTGTGCGCGCTTCGCCGTATACATTGGCATACCATCGTTTGTTAGGCGTGCTTTTTTGATGATATCCGCTTTTTCAGGTGCCAGTTCCACTAAGAACCACGGATCGACTGCGATACAGTGACCGCCTACGCCTGGACCTGGTGTATGAATATTGACGCGTGGGTGGAAGTTTGCAAATTTGATTGCTTCCCAAATATCCACGTCGATACCTTCTGCGATTTTTGCAAGTTCATTGGCAAATGCAATGTTCACGTCGCGGTATGTGTTTTCCATGACTTTCACAAGTTCCGCTGTTGTTGCATCCGTCAGATGGATTGTTCCTTTGACGAATACTTCGTAGAGATCTTTTGTCATTTCTGCTGATTTCGCATTGATTCCACCGACGATGCGGTCGTTGTTGACTAGTTCTTCGAAGATCTTACCCGGAATTACGCGTTCCGGTGAGTGAGAGACAAATAGTTCTTCACCGATAATAAGATCCGTTTTGCGTAATTCAGGCAGCATAATGTTTTCGACAGTCTTTGGTGGAACTGTTGACTCCAAGATTACTAGTGCGCCTTTTTTGACGAATGGCACGATCGATGCGGTTGCCGCACGGATGAATTCCAAGTTCGCCGTGTTGTCCGGGTTGATCGGTGACGGCACGGCGATGATGTAGACGTCTGCTTCTACTGGTGTAGTCGATGCTTGGAAGTGTCCTGCATCTACGGCTTTCTCGAGACGTTCTTGCAGGCCGTTTTCTTCTATATGTAGTTGTTTATTGTTGATAAGTTGTACGACGTGTTCGTTACGGTCGACGCCGTGTACTTGCAGGCCGCTGTTTGCGAACATAACGGCAGTTGGGAGACCGATATAACCTAGGCCTACTACGCATAATTTCTTTTCCATAGTGTATGATACCTTCGCTTTCTTGTTTTAAGTTGTGGTTGGTAAAAGTCTAGCTAGACTTTGGGTTGGATATGGGATCTGCACTACAGGCGGACGCTTTCCTGCGGGCATGGCTTGAGCCTCCTCGTCCGCTACGCTACCTGCGGGGTCTCAAGGCTCATGCTTATCCCGCGGGAGTCGCCGCCTTTCGTTCCGATCCTACCTACAGTGTGGTGGCAGTTAGCGACCACTTTTTTCTTTTTGTTGGAGGTTCAAGTTCAAGTGCATGAGGTTCCAACACGTTTAAGTTCAAAGAGAAAGGATGAATCTCTTCATCCTTGGATTTTAATAGTTACATTAAAAATGATAGAGTACTTTAGTATTTACACTCTTCCACAGAAACTCCAAAAGAACACACAGTGGATCGTAAGCGGAAGGCGGCGACTCCCGATGGATCAGCCCGATCAGGTGAGACAACTAAGAGAACGCAGTGAACAGTTGGCTCACCGCGGGCCCATGGGAAAGCGTCCGCCTGCAGCGTCGATCCACGTTGCCTTCCCCTTCACTCCATCTACTAGAAGTACATAAGGTTTAAGCTTTTGCCGCAGGATCAGCTCGATCAGGCGAGACAACCAAAGAGAGCAACGCGAACTGGTTGGCTCACCGCGAGCCCATGGGAAAGCATCCGCCTGAAGCGTCAATCCACGTTGCCTTCCCCCTCACTCCATCTACTAAGAGCACCTAAGATTTATATCTATTCCATCTATGACAGTATACCAACTTCTCTACCGCATCACCAATTTATTTAGCTCGTGCCGGTACGCGTGCTTGCACGGTATAAGGTGTATACGTCCCTTTCACCACACTCAACCCGTTAGCTCCTGCTATGCCTGGGTGTACGATAAGCATATACTCCGCTCCAAGCGCCATAGGTTTCGCTGGCTGGATCGTCATCGTTTTCTCATTACTAGCCTTTTTAGCCGTTTGTATAGAGACGCTTCCGAACTTCACAAGTTCCATCTTATTAAAATCTTTCGCTGGACCGAAGTTCATGTTTTGCGTGAACTCGACGTTGAATACTTTTGATTGCGGTACATCGGTTGGTCCTTTGATAAACTGGTAACCTTGTGCAACCAAGTCCGATGTTACGAGGCGTTTGTGCATGCCTGCGTGCTCTGTTCCCGGCTTCATTTTAATATTCGGCTCAACGCCTTTGTGTTGCACGGGCGTTCCTTTAGGTCCTGTGTAGTGACCTGTTGTGAGTTTCAGTGCGCCACCGTTTTCTAATTCGAATAACGACTGGACGCTACCTTTTCCTTTTGTCGTCTCCCCTACTACGTTCGCTGCGCTTTGGTCTTTGAGGCTAACTGCCACAATTTCAGAAGCGGATGCTGAGTAGCGGTTGACGAGTACGTACGTGTCTACCGGGAATTGATTTTTCGCTGGGACGACTTTACCTGACTGTGTGCCCATGCGCGTTTGCAATTTGTACGCTTCTTTTACTCTCGGGAAGAAGCCTAGTAATTGCTCGGCGCTGTCTACGTAGCCGCCACCGTTAAAACGTAAATCGAGAATTAATCTCTTCGCTCCTGCCGCTTTCAAACGCGACCAGTGTGCGTTCACGTCTTCTTGTAAATGCGCAGAGAATGACTTAATTTTCAAGTACCCGACGTTTCCGTACATCATATTCGAGCTCACATTGTCTGGATTGTGCGGTGCCGCAATAGTTGCGACTTGTGCCGGTGCTTCGCTGCTTGCGTATTGATTGAGATAATCATTATATTCAGCTGGCGTCATGTACACCGAGTATTCGTCGAGCTGACGTACGACTTCGGTGACGTTTTTCGCATGGCGAAGATTAGTAGGCTGATCACCATAATAGTACAAATCGACTATTTCTTTCACTTCGTCCAGAGTCGCGGCTTCGGTGGCGGGTGTTAAGCAGAGCCAAGCAAAAACAGCCACTACTGCAATAACAGTTTGTTTCATTGCGCTTCCTCCTTTATTCGGTGGGTTTGGTAAAAGTATGTATCTTTTCACTATACCCTATACACCAGCGGTTAAGCGGCTAACTATAATTATTTTTTAGTATATAGTGTCACCCAATAGATTTTACCATCTGAATCGGGTGCCGTGCCTGCTCCCATATGCGTAAATACGGGACTTAGGAGATTCTCCTTATGCGCCGGCGATGCTAACCAAGCATTGGTAATTTCCAGCGCGTCAGTAAAGCCTGCACCAATGTTTTCACCGTATGCCGCCCATTTATAATCAAATTTATCCAGCATCTCTACAAGCGTGCCATGTGTCGGCGTAATATGTGATAATTCCCCGAGTTTCGCCAAATCCTCCGCTCTTGCGCTAGCCATGCGATTAAGTGCAGGATCCGCTAGCAGATTGCTTACTTTGGCGTCTTTTCGTTTGATATTCACATTAATAATTGATTGTGCCGCTAATGAAGGCTGCTCTGGTTCTGGTTTAGGCGGTACCGGTGTTGGTTTTGGCGGCTCCGGTTTTGCTGCTGGTGGTTTTGGAGTCGGCTTTGGTGGTACCGGCTTCGGCTTTTCGGGTGCCGGTTTTTGATTATCAGGATTCGGCTTAATCAAGTTTTTATCTCTGTCGACATAGCCTTTCTTCTGATTATCATACGTAATCAGTCCATTTTTGCGATTTTCGTCGAATTGCATCGTACGGTATAAGAATGCCGCCAATTGGCCACGTGTGACCGGATCATTCGGATTGAATTTCCCGCCTGGACGCGTCGTGGTGATATTCAGTTCGGCAATCGTAATAATGTATTCATATGCGCCACTGCTCTTCTTGACATCATCAAAGATAATGAAGTCGTTGTCATCCGTGACAATATGATAGCCAAGAACCAACAGTTTCGCCATTTGGCCACGAGTAAGTGGTTTATTCGGATTAAATTTCTCCGCATTCTTAAACAGACCTCGCTGTGTCAACGCGCGAATATGATCATACGATCCGTTGTCTTTCGTTACATCCTTAAAATCCATTTTATACGCATGGCTCGGTTTCGCCCCAATAGAAACCGCAATCATCTTCGCCGCCTGAGCCCGAGTAACCGGTTTATTCAGACGATATGTATTGTCAGCATAGCCCTTAATGATGTCATTGGCTGCCATATACATCACCGCGTCATAGGCATAATGCTTCTCAGGTACATCCTTAAACGTGACAACTTTCGCAGCTTCAGCCGGTACAGAAGTAGCTATTCCCCCTGCGGACACAGCGACGCTCATGGCTATAGTACTTAAGAATATTTTTTTGTTGCAAACTAGACTCATATAAACGTCCTCCTTTTGTTAAAGTATACGGGATTTGACAGGTGGTTTGGTAGGGTATTGGTGAAAATTGTTGAGTTAATTGATTTTTTGTATATTTTGGGGGTAGGGGTTATGAGCGGTTGGGCGGTAGTTATGAGCGGATATTGGTTTGTATAGAGCGGATTGCTGGATTGATAGAGCGGTTGATTGGGTGGATAGAGCGGGTGGCCGTGGAGATTGAGCGGATAGCCCGAAACATTGAGCGTGTGGGAGTTTTTGAATGGCAAGAATCTCCTTATGAGCGGTCGGCCGGTGGTTATGAGCGGATGTTTGTCTACATAGAGCGGAGTACCAGCTTGATAAAGCGGGTAATTGGGCGGATAGAGCTGATGGGCATCGGGATTGAGCGGATAACTCGAAACATTGAGCGCGTGAGAGTTTTGAATGGCAGGGATCTGCTTATGAGCGGTGGGTCCGCGGTTATGAGCGGATGTTTGCCTATATAGCGCGGAGTACTAGCTTGATAGAGCGGTTGATTGAGTTAATAGAGCGCTCGACCGGGTGGATAGAGCGCTTAGGCGTCATGATTGAGCGGATAGCCCGAAACATTGAGCGTGTGCGTTAGTTGATTTCAATAAGAAACCAGCGCACGAAGAGCTTATGCACTGGTTTGATTGCTTTTACAATTTCAGATTTTCTGTTTGAAGAAGTCTCGGAGAGAGTTGGTAGATCGCGTTGCGCTTTTTTCCAGACATTTCGGTGAAGGAGTTAGCAAGCATTCGTTTCGCTACGTGGCGGGAGTGGATGTTTGTGAAGTGGCGGAATTGCCGGTTGGTGAGTTGCGCGCCGCCAATGCAGTACCATTCGGCTAGCGTGGCATGGTGGGCATAGCGATCGATATGACCACACGCTCGGCACTGCCAACTTCTGGTCCGCCACTGCATCGTTAATTGTTCGCAATTGGGGCACGCGACACCGCTTGCCAGATCTTGTATGGAAAGTGCATATTTTTCGATTAGCGGAAATGGGTCGTAATGGCGGTGGGTTTTTAAGAGTTCATTCGCTAATCTAGTAATCTGTTTTGCGTTCAAAATATCTGCCTTCATTTCTAAATTTCTTAAACGGTTGGGGATTTCATACGAGAATACGAGTCGGTGGGACGATGTGTTTTCGATGGTGAGTTCGTTTTGGTAGGCGAAGACGATGTAGTCGACGAGGGGAATGTCGATGTTGCGCGCTTGCAGCCAGCTGGCGAAGTAGTGTTTTTTGCGTTCCATTTCTTCGATTGGGCTTCTCAGGACGGTGCGTTCCCCGTTGACTGATTCGCGGATGAATTGTGTCGGATTTTGCTTGATGTGCAGTTTGCCTGCGATGTTTTTGATTTCGAACAGGATAATGGTGCTCGGGGTAATCAAGATGGAGTCGATTTGGAAATAGGCATGCTCGTGTTTCAGGAAAACATCGTGGAGGATTGCGTGCGGATACGGCGGGATGAAGTCTCGTAATTGGTAGTCGAATTCCCTCTCCCCTCCAAACCCTGCTTTGCCGTTGTAGAAGTCGGTGCGGATTTTTTCATACTTGTCGTGATTGACCGGCAAGCGTTTTAATAGCGCCTGTTGGCCGATGATCAGCTTGGGGATCGTGCGAGTTTTGTAGAGTATATTGGTTCACCTCCCTATTATGGATTGTTGGTGCGTGTATTTATTGTAGCAAGAGTGTTTGTTATTGGGAAGTATTGGGATAAATTCAATTTTGCATGGTTTTTTGGGGGTGAAATTGGATTTCGGAGTAGATTTGTTGGGGAGAATTCAATTTTCACGGTGTAAAGAGTGATTTAGGGTGGGAATTTGTTTGAAAATATGTCTTTAGTCACGTGAATTGTGGCGGCTATGAGCGGTTGATTGGCTTGATAGAGCGGTAGTTGGTCGCGATAGAGCGGATAGATGGTTATATAGATCGGTTGGACCTTGGGATAGAGCGGTTGGCTAGGTCGATAGAGCGCTTAATAGAAAGTTTGAGCGCGCGGCTTCGCCTTGCTTGATTTCGTTCAATGGAATGGGCGTATGAGCGGATCGCACGCTTGATAGAGCGGGCCAGCGTGGGGATTGAGCGGATACGCGGTTGCATAGAGCGCTTCAACACGTAGATTGAGCGGATAATGCCTTAGATAGAGCGCTTAGCGGAAAGTATGAGCGGCATAGTCTCGCTCTGCTTGGTTTCGTTCAATGTAATGGTCGTATGAGCGGATAGCAAGCCCGATAGAGCGGTTTAGCGTGGGGATTGAGCGTTTACGCGGAATGATAGAGCGGTTAAGAGATTTTATAGAGCGCTCAAGAACGTAGATAGAGCGGATAATAAACTACATAGAGCACACAAGCGTAATTTATGAGCGCCCCAGCGCAAACTCCCCCCACAAAAACGAAAAAAACTGCCCCCTCAAGGGGCAGTTTTTTCATCGTTTAATCAAATACCGTACATAGTGTTGCCAAGGCGTTGTTTTCCATTGTTCCCATTCCGGCAAATAGAGCGGCAGTGGGTGGAAGACGGATTGGTGCTCGAGGCTGCTGTCTAGATCGTCGTTGTGCAATGCGATCACTCCTGGTTCGACGCCCGTTGTGAGGACTGTGCGATCAAGTGATGTGAATGGTGCTTCGACAACGTTTTGGACTGCTCGTCCGTTGTTGTCCAGCGTCCATACTTTCGCATTGTTCTGGTATTTGTCCGTTAGCCAGTTCGTTTTGACACTGACGACTTGATTTGCTTCATTTGTTTGAATAAATGTGTTGACGTTCGTGCCGAATGGCAAGTCCATTTGCTCGTCGTACGGTGCTACGCGCACTTCGTAATATGCTAGTGGATTGTCTTTTTGTGTATTGCCTAAGGCTTTATACGCCTCTAGCCATTCGTCGTCTTTCGCAGGCACTTTGGATACCGATACAACGACTCCATTAATTGTGGAGATGTTATTCGGGTAGTCCGGTGTGATGCGTTCTTGCGCTTCAGCCAGTTTCTTTTGTTTATTCGTTAAGACAGGCTTACCTTCAGGTGATTCATTCACTTCCGGATTAGACATGGTTCCGTCTGGATTCGTTGTTGCATCATCCGGATTAGGTGTAACTTCAGGTGTGCCATCCGTATCCGGAGTGCCTGTAGTTGGCGCTGTCTCTGTACCAGAATTGTTATTATTCGAACTATCCGGTGAAGATACCGGTGTATCCGGTTGATCGACTGAACCGTCCGGGTTACCCGATGTGCCGTCGAAATTCTCTTCAGGAGCATTCGAATTACCAGCCGGTGGTTCTGTATTCGTTCCGTCGATTTCCGTTTTCGGATCGTCGTACGGTACGGTGCTCGGTGGTACGCCGTCAGCAGATAGAGACGCTACGGATTTGCCTTTTGTACTGCTGATTCCGTCTTCTGTGTCTTCAGGTTCTATTGGTTCTACTTGATCTTCTGGTTGTTGATTCGGATCGACTTTCGGTGTGAATGGTGTTTGGATCGAGTCATGCTGGATCATAACCGGCGCGCCCGTTTCCACGTTTGGCCATTCGTTGTCGAGAACGTATGTGACAATCGTCTGGTCGGTGCTGTAAATATCAATCGATGGTGATTCGCTATCACGTTTAATTGCTACGACATAGCCGCTTACTGGACTCGTCAATGCAGATTCATTCGGTATTTCTGCGAGCTGTGCTTCGACAATTTCCGTTTTTCGTTGTACTTCTGCGAGATCACGCTCCGCTTCCGCAATCGCTTGCGCAAACGTTCCATCTTCTCTCATTTCAATTCCGACATTCAAATTGACACGCACTTTTTTCTCATCGTTCGTATCGTAGTAATCGCTGTCGTTTTTCGAACCGCCCGCAGAGGACTGTTCATACTCGAGATTACTGATCGTTTGTGAAATCGAAGACGACTGATTTTGCAACGCGGATAGTTCCGATTCTAGTTCATTGCGCTTGGAATCAATGTGATCCACTTTTAATGAAGCGAGCTCCGTTCCAAAGTCCACCGTCTCCCCTTCTTGAACAAGCCACGAATCAATTGTTTGGTCGTCTTTCAGGTAAATGGTATGCAAATCTTTCGGTGAAATGAACCCTTCTTTATCGAGCTCATTCTTGTAATCATCCGCAGACAGCCGCTCGTACTCACTGACGTACTGCGCTTTCGGGATGACACTTTTTTCAGCGAACACCAAATACGTGTTCAATGCTAGGAACGCTGTCACGAGGACTGTCACGATGATGTTTTGTGTTTTCATCTTATAGTCCCCCAATCATTAACAAGTTCAACATTTTTTCGATGGGAGCAAAGCCAACTGCCGCTGTGATCAATGCAAAGACCACTTGCAAGGCGATCAACATCCACAATGCCTGCTTGCGGATACCTGTATGCTCTACAACTTCTTCACCGACTAGTGACGTTTCCACTTTCGAGAAGCTGATGAAGCGATATTGAACCGCCACGATCAATGCAGAGAAAATCGTAAGTTGATTGACAAATAGAATGATGTACCAATTATCCAAAAATGTTACCGCGAGAGGTCCGAATGAAAGAATCGAAACCGCTGCTGTTTTTCCAGCAACCGCGAAGATTAGGAAATTGATGAGTTTTTCAATTAATAATAATCCCGTAACTACTAGCTGCAACTTCAGCAATGGTTTAAACGGAATTTTCGTTAGCATGCTTAAAATCCATGCAACGCCCCAGAAATGGAACGACATGTAGATAATGGCCCAGAGTATGGCGCCGACTAAAGCGGTGATGCGACCAATGGTGAATTCATCGAGCGAACCGTTCGCCAAGAGATACGTCATCGTCCCAGTATTCATGCCCCACATATCGCGGAGGACGAACAGGATGATGCCCAAAATGAATACGCTAAACACACGGCGTTTGAATCCAGTGACAGTTCCTTGCCCAATTTCAACAGCAAGCCGGTCAGGATAAACTAACGAACGCCAGTAACCG
The DNA here is from genome assembly GCF_002743165.1 of Sporosarcina sp. P19. Taxonomy (NCBI): domain Bacteria; kingdom Bacillati; phylum Bacillota; class Bacilli; order Caryophanales; family Caryophanaceae; genus Sporosarcina; species Sporosarcina sp. P19. The sequence continues at coordinate 148,902 of NZ_PDYR01000005.1, forward strand.
TAAGTAGAATACATATGTACTTCTCCTTTGCCTCCAACTTATCCACTGATTATATCAGTTTCTATCTCTCTTACTTTATCAAAAAATGACGGATTTGCAACGAATGTCTCGTTTTGTTGCAGAATTTGGCAATAGAGTCGGAGATTTAAGCGCTGTATATGACAAGTGAAGCTACATTGTGCGTGGGATTTCCGCTGCAGATGGGGGACGCTTTCTGGAGGGCGCGGTTCGAGCCTCCTCGTTCGCTGCGCTTCCTGCGGGGTCTCGAACTCGCACTGATCCTCCCAGAGTCGCCCCCATCTTCCGCTCCAATCCTACTATTATAGTGGATGGAAGTAATTCAATCACTGGCAGTAAAGTGTAAATTGTTGTTGTTATTAAACTTGCTTAAGTTCAAATAAAAGTTCAACTGCAAAAGCAATCACAAGTGGAACTTCAATGAACCACGAAAAGTATCACCCACTCACTTTGCAAGGGATTGGCGCGTAGGAGGGGCGACTCCCGATGGATCAGCCCGATCAGGTGAGACAACCAATAGGGAGCCTGCGACCTGGTTGGCTCACCGCGGGCCCATGGGAACGCGTCCCCTCCGAAGCGCAAATCCCAACCCCTATCGACCGTCAACCCTTCAGATTATTCACAATCCCAACTTTAATGAACCACAAAAAGTAACAACCACTCTGTTTGCAGGGATTGGCGCGTAGGAGGGGCGACTCCCGATGGATCAGCCCGATCAGGTGAGACAACCAAAAGGGAGCCTGCGACCTGGTCGGCTCACCGCGGACCCATGGGAAAGCGTCCCCTCCGAAGCGCAAATCCCCAACCCAACAACCCGTCAGCTTCTGCCACTTAAAAACCCTAGTCCATTAGATCCGTTTAATTATCTGAATGTTTTTAATCCAAAGAAATAGGCTATAATAGGAAGCAATAGGGTCAGATGGCTCTAATTACAAAGAGGAGTGATGAGCGATGAACTTGGAAAAGACCATTGAGTTTACGTGGCAAGACTTTGCACTAGGCCTTGGCGGATCAGGACTATTCGTAGTGGCGCTCCATTTCCTGACACTATGAGAAACCGCATAGCAAAACGCACATAAAAACACCTCAACGTCGACGCACATAGATGTGCTTCTAACTGAGGTGTTTTTAACGTTTTAGTGTGATGATCAAATCACTCGCAGTCCTTCCATCAACTCCTTAAACAAGAGTTGGTTTTTCGTTTCTAGCGCATAATCTACCATTCGTTCCCAATTATCTTGCTCCAACTTCTCCACCAAACCGTCCGCTTCACGCATGTACTCTTCCTGTAGATGGCCTTCCAATCCCATCGCTCCTTCGAGTATAGTCGACAAATGTAAATGCAAATCGGAAACTAGCAACAATTGATAAAGTGGGATCCGGATAAATCTGCTGCCTCGCTGAAAGACGAACACTTCTCCTAAGTTCTCAATCTGCAGATTTTTCGTATTCACAACGATTTCTTTACCTTCCTCGGGGATGAATTGAAACACCTCATCGTTTCGCTTAATCGAGAAATATTGATAAGCGAATACAAGGCGTAAGTTGAATTCTTCTTTCCTGGTGAAAAATGGCTTGATTCGCTGTATGACTAGCATATCTTCCCCCTCCTCCTCAGTAATTTGAATTTTCCGATTATTATTAATATATCACATTAAAGAGGATTTTGTGCATGATATGAGACGGAAACCATCTAATATACCAAGAGAATTTTTCAGAAAACGGTCATAGTGGCGAATCACGCCGTCTTTCGGGTTATTCATCACGCCCTACAAGAAAGGTTTTGGACACTGGCTGATACTCAATGTTTCCTTCTCGCAATTGTTCCAGTAATTGCTCGCTCGCATCGACATTCGTTTTCTCGTAAGAAAAAATCATTTGATGGTTTGCGTACGAGATGACGACTTGCTCGAACATCATCTCTTCGCGAGTGACGTTATACAAATATGTAACGTTGCCATTTGGATCATGGACGGATTTTTCGGAGTATTGTTCGAGAGATTCGAAGAAACATAGCTCACTTGCGATTACGGGTTTCGGCTTTTGTACACGGTGCCGCAATTGAGGTAAGTATAAAATCAATTGCACTTTTTCTATCACTTTCGCCTACTTTCTATTTTTTATCACAATCTTCTCATAATATTGTAGAAAAATCTCGTAATTGTCAATTCGTCAATTCATATTGTCTAAATGACAATTTAACGAAATACCGGATTCTTTTCTTATACGATGGCGAGAAAAACGGGTGATGAAAATGAGTTTCGGAACACAATTACGAGAATACCGCGATGAGTATTTACATATTTCACAAAAACAGATGGCTGAGGATCTTGGAGTCGATGGCGCGACGATGTCCAGATATGAATCAAGTGAACGAGTTTTCCCGATTTATTTGGTGCCACTTATTAAGGAAATCTATAACATACCGGATGATGTATTGCTTGCGATGATTCTGGACAAACCATTAAAGACGGTACGCTCTTTTTCAAATCAAACGCTCGACAGTACCGCCACATACAAAAATGGGTTTCTTGCGCAGTACGGATCACTAATTGAAAACGAACCACTGTTGAAAGAATTTATTTTACGAGCAAATTCATTGGACCACGAGAACCGCCAATTGTTGCTGTCAGGCATGTTGAACCTTATGCAGCTATTCGATAATCAAACAGGTAAATGAAATCGGATGGTTTTTATGTTTCTCAAGTTGTGGTAAAAGACCGATAAAAACGGTATAATAGGAGGAATGCTTAAGTAAGGAGTGGATTCGGTGGCCATCACTATTGAACGAATCGCAAATATGCACGAATCACAAATTGAAGAATTCATGAATCATATTAAACATACATTTCAGTCGTCTGTCCCTGCACAGGCGGAAATTCTACGCAAGGCCGCTTCACTTGTACGTATGAACGCAATTGGTGCGTATCGCTACACGGAAACCGAGCAATCCTTAATGGCCAATATTTCAGGTACAGAGTCGGAATTCGCGCGTCTTTCTTTCATGACGATGGAACCGTACTGCACATGTGCCGACGGAGACTGGTGCGCGCATCAGATCGCGGTCGTCTTCCATTTGTACTCGCAGTTTCATTCATTATCAGATTGGCTCAATACGTGGCGCCAGTCCGGGACTGTGCAGACACAATTGTCGATCAATGAGCGGACGCCAGAAGCTTGGTTGAACGCGTTATCCGTATTAGTGAAGCCGCTTACCGAGTTGAGCCCGAGTGACGGACCGACCGGTTTCTTGCATTATGCTTCCAAAATTGAACATCAGAAGACGCGGCTTTCTCCTTTTGAATGGGAATGGAAGCCGCTCTTTTCGCTGTACTATCAGCTAACGTTATTGCGAGCGGCATGGCCTTTCCTAAATAGCGAGCTATCGGCGAATGATTCCTATCATTACGGCAAATGGCAACTGACGATTTGGCTCAATGAACAAATGTCCGAAATTAAAGCGAGCATTAAACAACTGAGTTCGAAATCACGTCTATTTGAGACGGATGCATTTCATGTGAAGCTGAAAGATTTGATTCATTCATTCGCAATAGACGAAGAAGGTTTATTCTCGAAGCGTTTTGAAGCGTTCCGTCTTGTCTATACTGAGCTTTATTCTGATGAGGCTGAATTGACAGAGGAGATTGAACGCCTGCAAAAGGAAACGGCAGAAGATGCGGCATTGTTCCGTGCGTTTCTCTATTTGACGTCGGGACGTTTTGACGAGCTTGACGAGGAGTTGAATACGCTAGATGCTACTGCTGTTCCCCAGTGGTTGGCATTTGCGCTTTATGCGAAGGAAGATGAGGATTTTGATATTGTGCAGTCGATTATGCAGCAATTGCTCCCTCATTTAGCCGAGCATTATCAGCAGCTTGCAGCGCGTAACCGTTCAGCGTTTGCCGAAGATATCGACGAGTTACTATCGCTGTCTGATGTTTCAGAAGCACAGCGCGATCAACTGTTCCAATCGTATGGGCCGGAAGCAAATCGTGCGTATGGCAAGTTTTTATTCGAACGTAATCGTTACGCCGAATGGGCTGCGCTTATGCATTTAACACGCGGGTCAGTCGATATGATTGACAGCTCTGCGATGAAGACGGCGCTTGCGGAAGATTCGCAAGCGGTGTTCCCTCTCATGCATGCTGAAGCGTTGAAATTAGTCAAAGAGAAAAATCGAGATAGCTATCGCCGTGCTGTGCGTTTGTGGAAGCAAATGAAGACTGCCGCAAAGCGCGATGGCCGCAATGAATTTTGGAACCGTTATGTCCATACAGTCCGCCAGCAATTTCCACGTCTGCGTGCACTGATGGAAGAGATGGAGAAAGGAAATCTACTGCTATGACCGATTCGAACATCTTACAACTTTCATTAGAGTTAACGTTACAAGAAGGACAAGACGGCCTCTTCATCGTGTCCGCAAATGTCGCAGGTGAAACGCGCAAGATCGATGCCGATATGTTGGTGTCGTATTTATTTTATTCGGATGAGCCTACGATGTACGGCATGTTGGTGGAGCAGCGGGATAATTGGCTCGATGTATCAATCGATATGTTGCTGCGCTTGTTCTCGGCTGGTAGTCATCCGTATGTGCAATACTCCGGTGCGACGTCTGACGATCAACAAGTGCTGACTGACATTCGTGAAGCCGCGACGTTGTGGAAAGATCCTGCGCTATTTTCATACGTTGAAGCGAATGAGTCTGGACTGTCGTTCGATCTCGATAAAACGCATTTATCCGAGCAGGCTGGACGATATATCTCGCTTGCAATGCGTGGTCAGTTGGCGACGCTTGGTGTCTCGATGGCAGACTTCCCTGCTTTGTTGCCGCACTTCAAGCAGTATGGTTGGCCGAATACTGAAACGTCGAAGTTACCGTTCCGCGTAGCCCTTCGTTTGACGGAGCCCGATGTTGATGAGACGGATTGGTTGCTTGAGACGATTCTGATTAGTGATCGCGGTGCGCAGTGGTCGCCAGCTGCCGGTAAAATTGCGGGTTCGATTGAAAATGCTTTGCCGGCAAAACGTAAGCCGTATGCAGAGGATATCGAAGAGCGTCAAGCTGAGATGGTGGGGATTTTCCGTTCCGTTGAATGGTATGAACCGCGACAATTCATGCATGTGCCGTTAAATGATGCGCAAGTGCGGATTTTCATTCAGGAAGATCTGCCGCTTTGTCAGGCATTTGATTATCCGGTTATACTGCCGGCTTGGTTAAAGAACGTGACGGAGACGAAGTTGAAGATTCGGACGTCTGCAGGTATGCAATCGTATCGTTCGTCAGCGAGTCTCGATCAAGTGCTGTCGTTTGATTGGCAGTTTTCACTCGCTGGGGAAAAGATCGACAGAAATCAATTCCAGAAGATGGTCGATGAAAACCGTGAATATATCCGCGCGGGCGATGAATGGTTCCATTTGGATCCGGCATGGCTCAAACGCATTCGTGAGTTGATGGAGCAAGTCGATGACGGTGAATGGACAGTGAAAGATTTGCTGTTCAATGAAGTACCGGAAGAGATTGCGCCTGTCTATGATGAAGAGGAAGAAGACGATCCGTTAGTAGCGTTTTCAATGCAGCAGTCTTTGCGTAAAGTGATGAATATGCTGCATGACAAGAAAGGGTTGCCGCCTGTTCCAGTACCGAAGACGTTGCACGCCGAGTTGCGTCCATATCAGCAAGAAGGTTTCGAGTGGCTTCATTTCATGCGTGACAATAAATTTGGCGCGGTGCTCGCGGATGATATGGGACTTGGAAAAACCGTACAGCTCATCACGTATTTGCTGTATGTGCATAATTTACCGGAAACCGACTCCCCTTCGTTAATTATATGCCCGACAAGTGTCATGGGTAACTGGCAAAAGGAACTCGAACGTTTCGCACCTTCATTGACGGTACACGTACATTACGGGACGAATCGTGCGCGCGAGGAGCAGTTTGCCGATATGATGAGCAAGCGTCAGCCGCATATTATTTTGACGACGTATGGGACCGCTACGCAAGACGGTGAAATGCTGTCGTTGTATGAGTTTGCGAATGTAACCATTGATGAAGCGCAAAACATTAAGAACTTACAGACGAAGCAGTCACGGGCGATCCGGAAGTTACGCGGTGAGCATCATATCGCGTTGACGGGTACGCCGATCGAGAACCGTTTATCGGAGTTATGGGCTATTTTTGATTTCATTCATAAAGGATATCTCGGCAGTTTCCGTAAATTTAGCGAGGAGTTCATCGTGCCGATTGAGCGTGATGATCTCGAAGCGGAGAAGCGGAAATTGCGTGCTCGCATTCAGCCGTTCATGATGCGCCGGACGAAGAATGATCCAGAGTTGCGTCTGAACTTGCCTGAGAAGCTCGAGCAAAATGAATATGTACCGCTGACGCCTGAGCAAGCTGCATTGTATGAGAGTTTTGTTTCGGAGACGAAATTTAAACTCGAGACATTGACAGGATTTGAGCGTAAAGGCTTGATTTTGAAGATGCTCAGTCGATTGAAACAATTATGTAACCATCCGGCATTATTCCTGAAAGAACCGCCAGCCCCTGCTGCCGAGTTGACGACGCGTTCCAATAAAATGGCACGAATCGTTTCGATGGCAGCGGAGATTGCGGCGAACGGTGAGCAATGCTTGATCTTCACGCAGTATATTGGCATGGGGCAGATGATCCGTCAGTGCTTGTCGGAGTTGCACGGGATTGACGTGCCGTTCTTGACGGGTAGTATGCCAAAAGGACAACGTGATGCATTGGTCGAGGCGTTCCAAAACGGAGAATTCCCGATTTTCATCCTATCGTTGAAAGCTGGGGGCACCGGCTTAAATCTGACGCAGGCGAATCACGTATTGCACGCAGACCGCTGGTGGAATCCGGCTGTGGAGAACCAGGCAACGGATCGTGCGTACCGTATCGGGCAGACCAAATTTGTGCATGTGCATAAATTTGTGACTGTTGGGACGATCGAGGAAAAGATTGACGAGATGCTCGTCGAGAAGGCGGCGCTGTCAGCTGATTTGATTCATTCGAGTCAGTGGTTGACGGAGCTCAATGATCGAGAGCTCGAGGATTTGCTGACGTTTAATTAACCTATTGATCATTAGGACCTGTATCGAAAGTGGATGCAGGTCTTTTTGTATTCATTTTATATCGGGGATGAGGAAAGGGTTTGTTTTGATTGTTTCGAGGTAATTAATGCGCTCGTTGAGGTTGGCGATAATGCGGATCAGCTGGCCAATCTGGTCTTCGAGGCGTTGAATATCTTGTTTCTGCGCGACTGTAGGTGGGCTGTGCATGTGGGCTTCATCCTTTCTTTGAGCGGGTATGTATTCCGTCAGCCCGCCCCGCGGAAGTGGTCTCCGACAGAAACGGGCGACGGATGAGTTGGCGTAAAATTGATTCAGTTCCTATGCTGAATGTACTCCCGGCATCACAGAGGATCGGGTCCCCACCCGCTCTTGCTTCTGCCGAATAGGTCATGCTAGTTGGCGAATATGCTTGTAGTGTCGTGTAATGTTCTCTTTTTTCATTTCTCTTCAATTGTGTGTCATCCATCTCTTTTCAGGAATTGATCAGCAACGGATGTGCGACGGCGTATTTGCCTTGGTCTTCTCCCCTTTCGTTTTGGACCTGTTTAGAAAATAGGCAATGCGGTTTCGGTTGTTTTCGCTTCTTCAAAACGTTTGGGCTCAGTAGATGAATGCGTTCTCATTTCTGTGTGTTGAGGTTTAGCTGATTTCGACAGGAAGCGGATGTCGCTGCACATGACTTCTGTGACATACACTTTCGATTGATCTTCGCGTTCGTAGTTCCGGGTCTGAATGCTTCCACTGACGCCTACGAGCGATCCTTTGCCACAGTGACGGACTAGGTTTTCGGCGGATCGTCCCCAGACAGAGCACAGCACGAAGTCGGTTGCTACTTCCCCGTTTGCGTTTTTGAAGCTGCGATTGACGGCGAGGACGAACGTGGTGTTGACACGTCCTGATGAGTGTTCTTTTAATACGAGGTCTTTGGTGATGTTCCCTACTAAAGCCACTTGGTTCACGAGTTGGTCCCTCCTTTCTTTGTGCTGCCCTTATCGTAATCTACATGCGATCTTGTTGGCAAAGTGGCAAAATTGAATTTTGATACGATTTTCGGCGTCGTTTTTCATTTTTCATTCGAAGCAATTTTGGAACATTCGCGGTAGTATGCGATTTCCGCTTGATGGGGTATATGGCATTTTTGAATTTTCGAGTATTTTATGATTTTTATGCTATACTTGGGAAAATTGTACCGAGGTGATGGAATTGAAGACGTTTAAGATGATTTCGGTGGAAGTAATTCAGGAGAGTGGCGTGCTTGCGTTTCCGCTGTTTGATGGCATTATCATCAATCAGGAGAACAGTCATCGATTGTGGGTTCTTGAGCTGTTCATAGATGCTAAGCATAAGGACATTATGGAAAAGTGGAAAGTTGAGGAGACGTTGCTAACCGTGCGCGTCGTGATTTCGTATCCTGGTAACGAGCCTGCTTCGTTTGATGTGGCGGTGGAAAACTGGCGGCAGATTGGGGACCGGATTTCTGTGTTAATGAAGGGTCGTTTGAAGCGTGTCCGATCGAAGTATCCGGAGCATTTGCTGGAAGAGTTGCTGGATGAAGGTTTGACAGGCGATGCGCTGCTTGAGCAATTCCAAACGGCCATGTGGGATCGCCCGAAGTTGAAGCGCGATACGGAGCTTGATGAGAAGACGAAGTTGTGATGGATGGGCTGCCCTTTTGGGTGGCTTTTTTTGTTTTTTGGGGGTAGGTGGTAGAGCGGTTATGTGGGTATTTAGAGCGGTTGTGATTGGGTATTGAGCAGATGGCGCGTGCGATAGAGCGCTTGGGATGACACATAGAGCGCTCGCGGATAAGGTTTGAGCGGATAACACGCCGCATAGAGCGCATACACGCTAACATTGAGCGGGTCAGCAGACACATAGAGCACTCGCGGTAGGGCATTGAGCGGATGGCGCGAGCGATAGAGCGTTTGGGAGGATGTATTGAGCGGCTCGCGGAGTTTGATCGGATAACACGCTGCATTGAGCGCATACACGCTAACATTGAGCGGGTCAGCAGACACATAGAGCACTCGCGGTAGGACATTGAGCGGATGGCGCGTGCGATAGAGCGCTTGGGAGCATGTATTGAGCGGCTCGCGGAGTTTGAGCGGTTAACACGCCGCATAGAGCGCATACACGCTAACATTGAGCGGATCAGCAGACACATAGAGCGCTCGCGGATGAACATTGAGCGGATGGCGCGTGCGATAGAGCGCTTGGGAACATGTATTGAGCGGCTCGCGGAGTTTTGAGCGGGTAACACGCTGCATAGAGCGCTCGGACACTGGCTTTGAGCGGTTAACATGCCGCATTGAGCGGATACCACGCCGCACAAAGCGCACACACTAAAAAATCCACACACAAAAACGGCCCAAGCATTCAATATGCAGGGCCGTTTTTATATTGGTGGGAATCATCGTGTTTTACGATCGCCATCGCGCAAAACGCCGTCAGGAGCAGAGTCGCTACCGTTCATGTTGCCGTCCATATTGTTGTCGTCACGTGCGCCACGGTTTTCGTTGTTGTCATCGATGAGTTCTTCGCGTGTTTCTTCAATCCCTTCACGCGTGTCCTCCAGGATGCCCTCGCCGTCGTTGTCCATGATGCCCTCTCCGTCGTTGTCCATGATGCCACGGTCATCATTGTCGTCAAGACCGTCGAGGTTTGGACCCATACGCTGGTTGTCGTTGGGTGTATTGTCACGTTCTACGTCTTGCATGGGCGTTTCGTTGTTGTTCGGCAGTGCACCGTCGTTCGTGTTACATGCGGTTAGAACGAGTGCAGATGCGAAAACTACAGGTAGAGCTTTTCTGATCATAAAAAAATTCCCTCCTTTTTTACAAGCTGTGAACCATACGTTTTGGTATGTTCATCGATAGCTTGTGCGAAAAGGAGAGAACTATTCGTATTAATTATTTGGATAGCCTGATGTGGTTTCTAATACATTTTGAACGTATACAGCTTCCGCTTTACAGCCATAATCATAATGTGTGTTAAGATTTTGTTGTAAAATTTCAATTTGCGCGATCTGTTCTTCCGTCGGTGGATCATTGAGTATGCGGATTAATACTTCCTCCACGCGCTCTGCTAATTCTTTGTGGAACTCGGGATCTACTTTGACGTCGTCCGGAATCTTGTCGTACCAAAGCGCTTTAGTCGTTATGTATTCCCGCCAGTTCGCATAAAACTGTTCGATGTTATATTCTTCTGCAGACCAGCCGATTTCACTCATATATTGTTCGAATGATTGAGAAATGGAACGAGTGATGCTGCTCTTTATATTTGGAGAAAGCTTTTTTAACATGCTGTAATGTACCCTCCCACTGTATGCCATATTGGCATTCCAATGATTATTATATCAATTATTCAGTACTGCATCGTGATGTTATTGTTCTTGGACGGGACCGAGTGCGAACGTAATATCTGCTTCGCATGCCACTTCGCCGTCAACGGTTGCGATGGCTTTTCCTTTACCGATTGTTCCACGTAAGCGAACAATTTCCACTTCGAGACGTAGCGTGTCACCTGGTGTGACTTGGCGCTTGAAGCGGCAGTTATCGATGCCTGCGAAAAATGCTAGACGGCCTTTGTTTTCTTCTTTTTTGAGTAAAGCGACTGCGCCAACTTGTGCGAGTGCTTCTACGATTAAAACACCCGGCATGACCGGATAGCCCGGAAAATGGCCGTTGAAGAAGTCTTCATTGATTGAAACGTTTTTCAACCCGACTGCACGCTTGCCTTCTTCGAGTTCTTCGATGCGATCGACGAGCAAGAATGGATAGCGATGCGGGATAATTTCTTGTATTTGTTGAGCATTTAGCATGAAATATATCTCCTTTATTCCAGAGGATCTGAAGAAATCAGATGTTTCTGTACTTATTTACCGTTCATGATATCAAAAATATGCTGCCATGTCTCTTTTTTGAAGACATCGCCTGCTGATCCGTCGCCAATTACACTGAATCCAACCATTGTACCCGCTATAGCTGCTAAGACAAGCAATACGATGAAAATCAGCAAGCGCAACCAGATCGGTATCATGCGCACTTGTACCCAACGCATTTCACTAACAGGTTTTGTGATTTTTTCAGAGCGCTCTCTGCGTGGCCATTTCGATTTAATCTTTGTCCAGAATGTCGTGGCGGATTCTTCTGGCGCAGGTAGTTTTTTGACAGGTTCTGTTTCGACTAGTGGTGTTCCTTCTATTACCTCACCTGGAGCGTCAGGAGTTGTTTCTGGCGCTTCTGTCTCCGTTGTCGACTCAATGTCTTCTGGAACTTCTTTGTCCGCTGTGAGTGGCTCTGCCAGCGTAACTGCCACTTCGTCCATTTCAGTTGGTACGACCGGATCTGTTTCTGTCAATTCGATCGGATCTTCCATTTCTGCTGGTTCCGAAGTCTTTAATGGTTCAAATGGTTGTACGGGTGATAGTGGTTCTGTTATTTTTTTGAAGTTTTTATTTTTATCAGTCATAGTAAGTACTCCTATTGCACGCGTTAGCGAATGCCATTAATTAAGCCCATCATCTGGTCCGCCATCGTTACGGAACGCGCATTGAATTGATAGGCACGTTGCGTCGAAATCAAATCCGCCATTTCTTTTTCATACTCTACGTTGGAAGTTTCGAGCGCTTGATTTTGCAATCCAATCTGATTTCGTCCAGCACCTGTCATTTCTGTCAATAAATCATTTGCTGTCAGTCCGATTGCTGCTAGGTCTGTCGGCAAACCAAAGTTGGTTGCGGAAAGTTGAACCATTGAATCTGGCTTTTCTAGGACGGTGACACCGAGATTAAATTCCTGTGTGCCTTGTGGTGTCGTCACTTGCAATACACCATTCGGACGAATTTGATAGTCGGTTGCTTGTCCAGAAAAGACGATTGGACGGCCTGCGCTCTCCGCCACCGCGAGTCCTTCTTCATTGACTAGCGCATTGTTGCCATTTGCAGTTGGCGACAAGTAGAAATTCCCTTTACGTGAATAAATGATTTCCTCTCCGCCGTCCGTTGGCTGGATCAAATTAAAATGTTGTTTCGGTTCCGTTAGCGCAAAGTCTAGCTGGCGGTCCGTTATTTGTACAGAGCCCACTTTCCAGTTCATCTGCAAGCTGCCGAGATGCGCGCCAGTCCCCATACGGATGCCAAAATCTGAACTGCGCTCGGCTTGATCTGCTTTGTCATTTTGGATTTGCTGGAATAATAGTTCTTGGAATGTAGCTGCCGAGGATTTATATCCATGAGTACCGACGTTCGATAAGTTATTGCCGATCAAATCGAGACGTTGCTGCAACTGGTTCATCGTGTTGGTCGCTGTAGTCATCGTGCGGATCATCAAAGGTCACTTCCTTTTCGCATGCTTCTATATGTAGTCATTAATTGACCCGTCCTACTTCATTGACCGCTTTTTCCATACTGCGATCATAAGCTTGCAGGACCTTTTGATTAGCTTCAAATGCACGGTAAGCTGTCAGCATATCCGTCATCGAGCGCGCGGCATCGACGTTGGAATCTTCGAGATAGCCTTGTTGCATCGAGTATGTGCCCCCTGTAGGTAACGCATTGCCGTCGATCGTTGTGAAGAGTCCGTTATCTTGCTTAGACAATGTATCCGGTGAGTCAGAGTAGGCAATACCTAGCGTCGCGACTTCCGTTTCCCCTGCGAAGATTGCTCCTGAATCCGTCACGCGAATATCATCACTTGTCAGTTCGATCCGATTGCCTGCATCGTCAAGGACGTATAAGCCGGATGGATTGGTCAGGTACCCTTCTGCGTTGACAGCGAAATTACCGTTTCGTGTGTAGAACTGACCGCCATTTTCACCTTCTAGCGTGAAAAACACAGTCCCTGCAACGCCTGTCTCTTCATTGACTTCCATCGGTCCATCAAGTAACGCGATATCGGTCTTCTGTTCTGTTTCACGCAACTGTCCCTGTGCGAATAAAGGCAAGGTTTCCTGCATATAAACGCCTGTCGATAGTTCGCCGACTTCGGAAAGATTTCTAAAGTTCAAGCCTTTTTCCGTCGGTACACGCATTGAATCCAAGCGGGACATCAACATGTCAGGAAATGCACGAATCGTCGACTGCTCCGCCTTATAACCTGGCGTGTTGGCGTTCGCGATATTATTTGATAGCATTTCCGTACGGCGTTGCTGTGCAATCATGCCTGATCCTACTGTGTAAAAACCACGAAACATTTCATTTCACTCCTTTGCATCATGTCGAATATTCGTTGTTTTTAGTATACACTACTTGTAGCTTGCATGGCAGGTCAAATTATGCGTGTCCACGTTTTACCGATCGAGTCCATGAGCGATCCGGTGCCTTCTGCAATACAAGTGAGCGGATTTTCTGCAATGAAAACTGGAACGTTGAGATGTTCGGTTAATAAGGTATCAATTCCCGGTAGCCATGCACCGCCACCGATTAAAATGATACCGCGCTGTGCAATATCCGCAGCGAGCTCGGGCGGTGTGTCTTCCAGTGCATCTCTTGTCGTCTCTACGATTTTACCGATCGGTAGTTGCAATGCCTGATGAATCTCTTCCGCTGTCACTTCAATCGTTTTCGGAATGCCCGTGGCAAGGTCACTACCGTGCACGTTCATTGCGTTCGGTTTTTCTCCACTCATGAGCACAAGACCAATGCCTTTTTTCACTTGTTCTGCCGTTTTTTCACCTATATAGACATTATGTTTTTTACGTATATGTTGAATGATACATTGATCGAAATGAAGGCCGCCGATATTCGTTTTCTTGAACGATACGATTTCCCCCATCGAAAGCACGGATGCGTCTGTCGTGCCTGCACCCAGATCGACTATCATATTGCCTGAGGGCTTGGATATATCAATACCTGCACCAATCGCCGCCACTTTCGATTCTTCCTCCATAACGACTTGTTTGGCTCCCGCACCCATCAGTACTTGGCGGATCACGTTTTTTTCCACTCGCGTCGTATCCGCTTTACAGCATACCGTAATATGAGGTTTAATGCGCAGGCTTTTTCCTAGCGCTTTTTCGAGGAAGTGTCTGATCAACACACGGGTCATTTCGAACTCCGCAATGTTCCCAGATTTCATTGGATGTACGATCTGGATATGTTCTGGTGCTCGACCCATCATTTGATACGCTTCTTCACCAAAAGCCACAGGTTCATCCGTACGCTTATCGATCGCAATGACAGCCGGCTCATTGATGAGGAGACCGTTGTCTTTCACATATATCAATACATTGGCGGTACCTAAGTCTATTCCAATATCTTTTGAAAACATTGTGACCTCGACTCCTTCCCGTTACGTCCTGTCTGATTACACTCTTAGCTGTTCATTATATCATATTTCTACTTTATTTGGCATTTTTCGATAGAGGTCTGCAAAACTAAAAGCCGCCAGCAAGTTAGCGACGGCTAGTGAATTATTTAAAGGCAATCGTTGCGTGAATGGCTTTTTGCCACCCTTTGTAGAGATCTTCGCGTACCGATTCTTCCATATTGGGCTCAAAAGGTCGGTCGAGACGCCAATACTCCGCGATTTCATTGCGATCCTTCCAAAACCCTACCGCCAGCCCCGCAAGATACGCCGCGCCGAGAGCGGTCGTTTCATTGATCGTCGAACGCTCGACTGGCACATTGAGTAAATCTGCCTGAAATTGCATAAGGAAGTTATTGTCCACCACTCCCCCATCAACTCGTAATGTTTTCAATGAAATCCCGGAGTCCGCTTCCATTGCGTCGAGAACGTCTTTCGTCTGGTAAGCGAGTGATTCAATGGTAGCACGCACGAAATGTTCTTTCGTCGTACCCCGAGTCAAGCCGAATACCGCGCCTTTGACATCGCTGTCCCAATATGGTGTGCCGAGCCCGACAAATGCCGGTACAACGTAGACACCATCAGTCGATTTGACTCGCTTAGCATAACTTTCACTTTCAGACGCTTTACGGAACATACGCAGTCCGTCACGCAGCCATTGAATGGCCGAACCCGCGACGAAAATACTGCCTTCGAGTGCGTATTCCACTTTCCCATCGATTCCCCACGCGATGGTCGTCAATAGACCGTTTTCAGACGTCACTGCTTTCTCCCCAGTATTCATCAGCATGAAGCAGCCGGTGCCGTACGTGTTTTTCACCATACCGCTTTCGAAGCATGCCTGGCCGAATAAAGCCGCCTGCTGGTCACCTGCAATACCCGCGATCGGTGCATTGTGGCCGAAAAAGTGCTTGGTGTCGGTGTGTGTGTAAATTTCGGAGGACTGGCAGACGGTCGGCAACATCGTTTTTGGAACATCTAATATATGCAGCAACTCTTCATCCCACTGCAGGTCGTGAATATTGTACATGAGCGTCCGCGATGCATTGGAGTAGTCCGTAACATGCGCTTCACCTCCTGACAGTTTCCAAATAATCCACGTATCGATCGTGCCAAATAGCAAATCACCGTTGTCGGCTTTTTCACGCGCGCCTTCTACGTTGTCTAAAATCCATTTCACTTTCGTTCCTGAGAAATACGAATCGATTAGTAAACCCGTTTTATTACGGAATACATCATTATGTCCAGCGGCTTTTAATTCTTCACAAATGTCAGCTGTCTGGCGGGATTGCCAAACGATCGCATGGTAAACCGGGTTGCCAGTATGCTTATCCCAGACGACCGTCGTTTCGCGTTGATTGGTGATGCCGATCGCTTCAATTTGCGTGGCGGCGATATTTTTTTCAGAAATGACAGCGGCGATAACAGAAAGAACCGAGCTCCAAATTTCATCCGCATTATGCTCCACCCATCCAGGCTTCGGAAAGTACTGCGTGAATTCCTGTTGCGCTGTGTGGAAGATGTTGCCTTTTTTATCAAAAAGGATCGCACGTGAGCTCGTGGTACCTTGATCGAGCGCTAGGATATACTTTTTCGTCATGATTCATTCCTCCTGTTGGTGATGTTTGGTGTCTATTATACATGTTTTGGGGGTTTGTTGAGAGGTTGAAGGGGTTGTTCGGGCGATTGAGCGGATGAGCTGATACATAGAGCGGTTGCGGGGTT
The DNA here is from genome assembly GCF_002743165.1 of Sporosarcina sp. P19. Lineage (NCBI taxonomy): Bacteria > Bacillati > Bacillota > Bacilli > Caryophanales > Caryophanaceae > Sporosarcina > Sporosarcina sp. P19. Next base: position 165,032 of record NZ_PDYR01000005.1, read on the forward strand.
GTATTGAGCGGATCGCGTGGGCGATTGAGCGGTTAACCTAGAACATTGAGCGGTTGAGCTGACATATAGAGCGCTCGCGGAGGTGTATAGAGCGGATAGCGCGGGACATTGAGCGGTTAAGCTAGAACATTGAGCGGTTGCGGATAGGCATTGAGCGGATGGCGCGGGCGATTGAGCGCTTGAGCTGACACATAGAGCGCTCGTGGAGTTGGATAGAGCGGATAGCGTGGGACATAGAGCGGTGAAGCTAGAACATTGAGCGGTTGCGGATAGGCATTGAGCGGATGGCGCGGGCGATTGAGCGGTTTAAACAACACTCTAAGCACTCGCGGATAGGCTTAGGGCATGATGACGCGAGCGATTGAGCGATTGAACTGACACATAGAGCGCTCGCGGAGTTGGATAGAGCGGATAGCATTGGACATAGAGCGGTGAAGCCAACACATTGAGCGGATGCGGACGGGCATAGAGCAGATAGCGCAGGACATAGAGCGGTTTAGCCAGCACATTGAGCGAGATTGCGCGCGCTATAGATCGGTTTAGACAACACACTAAGCACCCGCGAACACGCTTAGGGCATGATGGCGCGAGCAATAGAGCGCTTGAACTGACACATAGAGCGCTCGCGGAGTTATATAGAGCGGATAGCGCGCGACATAGAGCGGTTTAGCTAGCACATAGAGCGCTCGCGGTCCCACATAGAGCGGATATCACCCAACATTGAGCGGCCCGCCCGGCCCAGTCCGCTCCAGCCCAGCCCATCGACCCCTCTCCCACCCCCATCACACTCAATCAAACAAAAGCTATCCAGATACATTCCTCTGGATAGCTTTTCACATTTTCAGGCTGCTTGTATGGGTACAGTACCTTACTGCTTCATTTTCAGTGTGGCTAGGCATCTGCTTTTTGTGCTTCGGTTTCATTTTTCCATTTTTGGCGGGTGGCTTCTCCTCCGCGGAGGTGGCGGATGGATTTGTGATAGGCCAGTATTTCTGCGACTTTCCGTGACAAGCATGGGTCTACATTTGGTAATCTTTCGGTTAAGTCTTTGTGGACCGTGCTTTTGGAGTAGCCGGTCGCAGTGGCTAGCGCGCGCACTGTCAAGTTGGTCTCGATCAGTAGCTTGCCCAGTCGTACGCAGCGTTTTCTAATTTGCTCGTGCACGCCCTCTTCCTTTCTCTATTCACTCCTTTGACTAATGTAGTGTATGCGAACAAGTGTCAACATATGAAAAAAGCCATTCCGGGGGCTGGAATGGCTTGGGTGCTACGTATTAAAACGCTAGGAAATCGTGTGGGTTTACGGACACTCCATCTTGCTGGATTTCGAATTGCAAGTGGACGCCTGCTTCGGGGTTCCATTCATTCTGAGTCGTTGTGGCTAGCACTTGTCCTTGTTGGACCGTGTCGCCTTCTTTCACGACTACGCCTGTCAATGAACCGTAGACTGTTGTCTTACCGTCAGCGTGTTTCAATCTAATTTCCGTGCCTTTGAATGAATCCACGATGACCTCTTCGACTGTTCCACTCATTGCCGCAACAGCTTCGAATGGTTCTCCATCCATCGATAGAGATAGTCCTTTGCTGGTGACGTATGTCTGGTTGAATACGAGTAGTGCTTTCTCACGCACTGCTTCGTCTGCTTCTGCATCATAAAATTCTTGTAAGATGGCAACTTGATCTACTTTTGCTTCATCGAATGGATACTTCAGTGTTTCTTTTGTTGCGTTTGTTTCTACCGTGCCGTTTTCTTTTGGCTGTTCTACTTTTGCCACTTCAGACGGGACAGAATCTTCCGTCGTCAATGCGGTGTATCCCCATACCATGCCGATGAATAAAAGCGCTACGCTCGTATAAATGGCAGGCCAGAACCAGCCGTTCTTCGTTTTCTTGTTCTCCTGAGAAGGGGCCTTTGGTTTTTCTTCTCGCATGTTCATCACCTCACTTGCATTCTTTGCAAGTTACGAGGATTTTAAACATCGATCTTCAGGTAAATTTATTTCTTGAATTTTTGTGCCTGTATAATAGTGCGACACAATTTGATCTGCGGTCCATCCTTTTTGAGCGAAAGCCTCCGCACCGTATTGGCTCATCCCGACTCCATGGCCATAGCCAACGGTCGTAATATGGACGATTTGATTGTTGACATCATACGCAATATTGAAATCGGTAGAGGCCAAATGAAGTTTTTCACGAATTTGTCGCCCACTTGTTTCATATTGTCCAGACATAATTTTCTGGACGCGTCCGGTTTGATTGCGGACGAGCTTCAGTTCACGAAATTGATTGGCATCCCAGTTGAAACCGAGTTTACGATTCCATTCAGTCAATGTTAGTTCTTGCTTGCGCTCTACAGTAGGTGCAACATCTTCTTCTCCTGGACTTTCAACGCTCTGTAAATACTCGACCGGATTGCCGCTAAAGTTTTGCGCAGCTTCTGTTTTGCCATTAGATGTAGAGAAAAACATGGCCGATATGATTTCTTCCCCGTACACAATAATTTGGCCTTTCGTGTCTTCCGCTGCTTTGCGTACTTTCTTTTCATTGTCGTTAAACGACTTGCCCCAACGCTCTTTACGTTCGGATTCTGTGCGGTACACTTGAGCAGAGACGTCTTTCGCAATCGGCTTCATTCCTTTGTCTGTGTTTCTTGCGGCATATGTGCGGGCAGCAATTACTTGAGCTTTCAATGCTTCGGGATGAAAATCAGCAGGCATCTCACCCGCTACCACTCCGACGACATACTCTTCTAACGGAATCGGCTCGTCCACACCTACGACCGTGATCATCGCATCGCAGTACTTCTCCTCTCGTTGGTCTACCAGTTTAAATTCTGGCGCTTGTCTTACAAGGATAGGAATAAAAAATAATGTGAGAATGATGAATAAAAGGAGTAGTTTTTTGTACATACTAGACTATATGTTATGTGGAGATTGCGTATTCATTGTATCAAATGAAAAAACCATGAACAGCGAACTGTCCATGGTTTCGATTATTATACTAATTGAGATTCTGTAACTTCTTGTTCAGTTGAAACACGTGTTATGTCTGCGCCTAGAGCTTTGAGCTTTTTATCGAAGTCCACATAACCGCGATCTAAGTGAATTAATTCAGTCACACGTGTAACGCCTTCTGCTACGAGTCCGGCTAGGATGAGTGATGCAGCAGCACGCAAGTCTGTGGCTGCGACTTCCGCACCTTGGATTTTTGAAGGTCCTGAAACAATAACAGAACGTCCTTCGATCTTCACATCCGCGTTCATACGGCGGAATTCTTCAACGTGCATAAAGCGATTTTCAAATACAGTTTCCGTTAACACACCGATACCGGTAGCTGTTAACATCAATGCCATCATTTGTGATTGCATATCTGTCGGGAAACCTGGATGCGGCATCGTCTTCAAATCGACTGCCTTTAGTGGATGCTTCGCTGTAACGCGAATCCCTTCATCCAATGGAGTGATTTCTACACCCATTTCCGTTAATTTGGAAATTAGTGCTGTAGAATGTTCAGGTACTGCGTTGTCGATTGTAACGTCTCCACCCGTAATAGCAGCAGCTACCATGAATGTTCCAGCTTCGATACGATCCGGAATAATATGGTGAATCGATGCATACATTGTCTGTACACCTTCGATACGAATATTATCCGTACCTGCACCTACGACTTTACCGCCCATTTCATTGATGAAATTCGCCAAGTCGACGATTTCAGGTTCTTTGGCAGCGTTCTCGATGATCGTTGTACCTTCAGCGAGAGCAGCAGCTGTCATAATATTTTCTGTTGCGCCTACGCTCGGGAAATCCAAGTAGATTTTCGCGCCTTTTAATCGGCCATCTACTTTCGCTTCAACGTGACCATGTCCAAATGAAATTTCTGCTCCCATTGCCTCGAAGCCTTTCAAATGTTGGTCAATTGGTCTTGAACCTATAGCACAACCACCAGGCAATGCGATACGCGCGAATCCGTTACGCGCTAGTAACGGTCCCATTACTAAAATGGATGCGCGCATTTTACGTACAAATTCAAATTGTGCTTCATCAGCTAGTCTTCCACGTGAATCTACGATGACTTCCCCTTTTTCTGGATCATGCGTGATTTTTGCGTTTAAACTTTTAAGCACTTCATTAATCGTCCGTACATCTGAGAGATTTGGAACGTCACGAATGACATTCACTCCTTCAGATGCTAATAAAGCAGCAGCCAAGATCGGTAATACCGCGTTCTTCGCACCTTCTACACGTACGTTCCCTTGTAAAGTCCGTCCGCCGTTAATAATAATTTTTTCCACCAGTAGCCCCTCCGAGTCCAATTTATCCTTCACCCACAGCCTATTATCAATAATCGTCTATAAACATTTTCATTGGTGTTGCGGATCATTTGTTAAAGTCAAATTCAAATTTAAAATATAAAACATATACTATTGTACCTTGTAAAACATTGCTAAACAAGTACCTTCCGGCGCAGTTTTGCGTTATTTCTTGCGTGGTGTAGTATATGTGATGATCTGACACAAAGTGATTGCATTTGACCGTTCATTTATAGCCACATTACCGTTATTACCCGGTAATCCTACATTTTACACGCAATAAGAGATATTTTCATTACAGGAATATTACAAAGTTGCTACAGGAAAGTCTACATTACCACGTGTTTCTGATTTCCACTTCAGCTGTTGGACGCTTTCTCGAGTCGTCTCCTTCTTCCGTTACGACCTTAACTATATGTTGTTGACAATCAGTGAATTCCTTAAACTTTTACAAGTTCAAGTGACAAAACCTCACCACATCATGACCATCTTGTTTTAATTTCTTTCAGCTAGAGTTCTGATTTCCACTGGTCGTACTGGTAGAGCTTCAGCTGAAGGAAATCAAAACCAAGTTGCCCATCTTCCTGACCAATAGGATATGTCTAAAAAGAATTTTGATACGGTGGATCCGATAGCAATACTTAGCAAAATAAACAAAAGTTGTGTTTGGAATACGCGATTTTTTCGTATGATGTTCTCTGGCAAGATCGCTTGTAGTGCGTAGAAGCTGATGCCGATGAAGAAGATGTGCGATACGATTGCGAGTAGTGGATTGCTTCCTAACATGCTGTCCATAGTTTCCACTCCTTTTTTCTTGGATATAGAGAAAATGGGCAGACAGAGGTTGTCTGTCCGCCCATTTCAATTATAGATTAAATACGTTGTTCATACACTTGCATGCGGTTAATTGCACGTTTCAAATCAAGCTCTGCTAAGTTCTTGGAAAGGTCATCAGTTTTTTTCTGAAGATCTTGTTCAGCTTTTTCAGCAGCTTTCTTTGCACGTGCGATATCAATGGACTCAGCCAGTTCCGCACTCTGTGCCAATACAGTGACAACTTCAGGACGGACCTCGATGAAGCCTCCGTGGACTGCGACTGTTTCTGTTTTGCCATCTGTCTTTAGGCGAAGTGCACCAATTTGAAGCGGCGCGACCATCGCGATGTGACCGGGTAGAACCCCGATCTCACCAGCTTCGGTAACTGCAATCACCATGTTCGCATCCATTTCAACAACAGGGCCGTCGGGAGTGACGATATTCACTTTGATTTTACTCATTTTTTTCCCTCCTGGTCCCTTTTCTTAGACTTCTACACCCATAGCTTTTGCTTTTGCGATAACTTCTTCGATACGTCCAACTAAACGGAATGCATCTTCTGGCAAGTGATCGTACTTACCTTCTAGAATTTCAGCAAAGCCTTTGATTGTTTCAGGAACTGGAACGTAAGAACCTTTTTGTCCTGTAAACTGCTCAGCAACGTGGAAGTTTTGTGACAAGAAGAACTGGATACGACGAGCGCGGTCAACAACCTGCTTGTCATCTTCATCCAACTCGTCCATACCTAGGATTGCGATGATATCTTGCAATTCACGGTATCGTTGAAGAGTCGTTTGTACTTCACGAGCTACACGGTAGTGTTCCGGTCCAACGATTTCTGCACTCAATGCACGTGAAGAAGAAGCTAGTGGGTCAACAGCTGGGTAGATACCCATCTCTGAAAGTTTACGCTCCAAGTTCGTTGTTGCATCTAAGTGAGCGAAAGTTGTTGCCGGAGCTGGATCCGTATAGTCATCCGCTGGTACGTAGATTGCTTGGATCGATGTAACTGATCCTTTATTTGTAGAAGTGATTCGCTCTTGTAACTGACCCATTTCTGTAGCCAATGTCGGCTGGTAACCAACCGCAGAAGGCATACGTCCAAGTAGTGCAGAAACTTCAGAACCTGCTTGTGTAAAGCGGAAAATGTTATCGATGAACAATAGAACGTCCTGTCCTTGCTCATCACGGAAATACTCAGCCATAGTCAAGCCAGAAAGTGCTACACGCATACGTGCGCCTGGTGGCTCGTTCATCTGACCGAATACCATTGCCGTTTTCTTGATAACACCTGAATCTGTCATTTCAAAGTACAAGTCGTTTCCTTCACGAGTACGCTCTCCAACACCAGCGAATACGGAAATACCTCCGTGTTCTTGTGCGATGTTGTTGATTAATTCCTGAATTAGAACTGTTTTACCAACTCCAGCACCACCGAAGAGTCCGATTTTACCACCCTTGATGTATGGTGCAAGCAAGTCAACTACTTTAATTCCAGTTTCAAGAATTTCTACCTCTGTAGAAAGGAATTCGAATGTTGGTGCAGAACGGTGAATTGGGTCACGTTGTGAATCAGCAGGAACTGGCTCACGCAGGTCAATTTCCTCACCTAGTACGTTAAATACACGTCCGAGTGTAACGTCGCCGACTGGAACAGAAATTGGTGCGCCTGTATTAATAACTGACGTACCGCGTTTCAGACCATCTGTCGAGGACATCGCAATCGTACGAACTGCATCATCACCAAGGTGAAGTGCTACTTCTAAAGTCAATACTTCAACCACTCCGTTGGAACGATCGATATTAACCTTCAATGCGTTATAGATCGCTGGAAGTTGTCCGTTTTCAAACTTTACGTCGACAACTGGACCCATAACTTGAAGAATATGTCCATTACTCATGCTTTTCCCTCCTGTCTTACTGTTTCAAATCTATTATTCGAGTGCTGCTACGCCGGCTACGATTTCAGTGATTTCCTGAGTGATCGCTGCTTGACGAGCGCGGTTAAATTGTAGTGTTAACGAATCAATTAGGTCAGACGCATTGTCTGTCGCCGTCTTCATCGCTGTCATACTGGAAGCATGTTCGCTCGCTTTTCCATCGAGTACCGCTCCATAAATGAGGCTCTCCGTGTATTGTGGGAGAAGTGTTTCGAGAATCGCTTCTGCTGAAGGCTCGAACTCATATGATGATGAAGCTGATACAGATGAAATATCTGTGAGTGGAAGCAATTTACGTTCAGTTGCTTCGTTGGAGATGGCGGAGATGAAGTGGTTATAATACAAGAACACTTCATCATATACGCCTTCTGTGAACATGCCAACAGCCCGATTCGCGATATCTTTTACTTCTTCAAAACGAGGGTGATCCGAAAGTCCGATTAGGCTTTCTTCAATCTGGTAACCCAGACGGTCGAAGAATTCATAGCCTTTACGACCGATCGCGATAATGACCACTTCATCTTTCGATTTATGGCGTTGTTCGATTGCACGGGTAACTGCACGGAAAATGTGCGCGTTATATCCACCAACTAGTCCACGGTCTGAAGTGACTACGATGTACGCAGACTTCTTTACGGGACGTGCAGTTAATAAAGGATGTCCGGAATCTTTCGTTACGGCTGCAATGGCACCAACCACTTCTTCAACTTTATCCATGTATGGTACGAATTTCTTCGCATTCATTTCAGCACGGTTCAGTTTGGAAGCAGATACCATTTGCATCGCTCTCGTGATTTGACTCGTCTTTTTTGTTGAAGCAATACGGCTTTCTATCTCGCGTAAGGACGCCACTGGCTATTCACCACCTTTATTTTAAGATCAGTTCAAGGAAAAATTAAGCTTCAGAAGTCACAAAGTTTTTCTTGAATTCGTTGAACGCTGCGCTCATTACGTCATCAGCTGGAAGATCTTTTGTTGTACGGATGTGATCATACACTTCCGTATGGTTAGATTCTAACCAGCTAGTGATTTCACTTTCAAAACGCAATACGTCTCTTACTGGAATATCGTCGAGGTAACCGCGTGTCAGTGCATATAGACTGATTACTTGGTATTCAACTTTCAACGGCTTGTTCAAGTCCTGCTTCAAGATTTCAACTGTGCGGTGACCGCGGTCCAGTTTCGCTCTTGTAGATGGGTCTAGATCCGAACCGAATTGTGAGAACGCTTCTAGTTCACGGAATGCTGCCAAGTCCAAACGAAGTGTACCGGCAACTTTCTTCATTGCTTTAATTTGCGCTGATCCACCAACACGGGATACGGAAAGACCGGCGTTGATCGCTGGACGTACACCTGAGAAGAATAGGTCAGACTGCAAGAAGATTTGTCCGTCTGTGATAGAAATTACGTTTGTTGGGATATAAGCAGAGATATCTCCAGCTTGTGTCTCAACGAACGGCAATGCTGTAATAGATCCTGCTCCTAGTTCGTCATTCAACTTTGCAGCACGCTCAAGTAGGCGGCTGTGTAGGTAGAAGACATCCCCTGGATATGCTTCACGACCCGGAGGACGACGAAGTAGCAAGGAAAGTTCACGGTAAGCTGCTGCTTGTTTAGATAGATCATCATAAACGATAAGCACGTGCTTGCCGTCGAACATGAATTCTTCTGCCATCGAAATACCTGTGTATGGTGCCAAGAATAGCATTGGCGACGGGCTTGATGCAGAAGCAGTTACTACGATTGTGTAATCGAGTGCACCGTTTTTACGTAGAGTTTCAACTACTCCACGAACAGTAGATTCTTTTTGACCGATCGCAACATAGATACAGATCATGTCTTGGTCAGCTTGGTTTAGGATTGCGTCAATTGCAACAGTCGTTTTACCTGTTTGACGGTCACCGATGATTAATTCACGTTGTCCACGGCCGATCGGAACAAGAGCGTCAATCGCTTTGATTCCTGTTTGCAATGGTTCGTGAACTGATTTACGCGCCATAACCCCTTGTGCAGGGCTTTCGATAGGACGAGTTTTTGTTGTGTTGATTGGACCTAGTCCATCAACTGGTTGTCCAAGTGAATTGACTACACGTCCGATCAATTCTTCTCCGACTGGTACTTCCATAATACGGCCTGTACGACGAACTTCATCGCCTTCTTTAATGTCTGTGTATGGCCCAAGGATAACGATACCTACGTTGTTCGCTTCCAAGTTTTGTGCCAGACCCATTACGCCGGTAGAGAACTCAAGAAGTTCCCCCGCCATGACATTGTCGAGGCCATGAGCAAGTGCGATACCGTCACCTACACGGATTACAGTACCTGTTTCACTTACTTCCATTTCAGACTGATAATTTTCGATCTGTTGTTTGATCAGACCGCTAATTTCCTCAGCTTTGATGCCCATGTATGTCACCCCTCTTAATTCAAATTAATTGATTAATTGACGTTCCAGACGCGCCAGCTTTGCACTGACACTACTGTCGTAAATTTGGTTGCCGATCTGGAGGCGAATGCCACCGATCAAGCTTGGATCAATAATGTTTTCGATATGCAATGATTGTTTCCCTACTTTGTGCGCAAAGGCAGTAGAGATAGCTGTACTTTCTTCATCAGAAAGCAAACGTGTAGAGTAGACTTTCGCTTCGGCAACTCCAGAAGCCTCGTTAGCGAGTTCCTGGAAGTCTTCGATTAGATTGCCTATCTCTTCAATACGACCTGCATCGAGCAACACATATAGTGTGTTCAATACAAGTTGGTTTGCTCCGTTGAAAAATTGCCCAATCAATTCTTTTTTCTTCTCTGTAGAGAACTTTGGCGAAATTAATAGCTCACCAAACTGCTTGTCTCCAGCGAATACTTTTTTCATTTCTTTTAGATCAGTTTGCACGGAAAGCGTTTGTTGCTTTTCCTGTGCTGCTTCAAACAATGCAACGGCATAACGTTTTGCGATTACCGATTGGCTCATCGCCCTTCGCCTGCCTTCACAATCGTTTCTTCGATCAATGCGCGGTTATCTTCCTCAGAAATTTCTTTCCCAAGAACCTTAGACGCAGCCAAGATAGAAAGAGATACGAATTCTTCGCGAACTGCTGCAACTGCTTTCTCTTTTTCAGTAGCGATTTCGAGAGTTGCAGATTCTTTCATACGGTTAGCTTCAGCGCGTGCAGCCATAATCAGCTCTTCACGTTGAGTGTCACCTTGTTTCTTCGCATTCTCTACGATAGATTGTGCGCTTTCGCGTGCTTCTTTTAATAGAGCACGTTGCTCTTCAAGAAGCTTTGCAGATTCTTGACGACTTGCTTCGGCTTGTTCGATCTCCGTAGCGATTAACTTCGCTCGTTGATCCATCACGCCCATTAACGGACCCCATGCAAACTTCTTTAGAAGTACCATGAGAATCGTGAAAAATACTACAGTGACGATAATGTCGCCTAAATTTAGACGTTGGTTTAAACTAGCTAAAAATCCTGCGTCAGCGTTTGCTGATAAGAGGACGAAGGTATCCAACACGATTGTTTCACTCCCTTCAAGAGCTCATGACTCTTTTGTTTCTTACTCTAATTGGAACACTTTATTCATTCAGACTCTGTAGATTGTTTATTTATTGACATAAAGCAATGGCGAAGACCTATACTGCATGCTTCGCCATATAACGCAAATATTATTTGTTCATTACGATAAACGCAATAACAGTTGCGATGATTGGAAGTGCCTCAACCAATGCAACACCAATGAACATTGTTGTTTGTAGAACGCCACGTGCTTCTGGTTGACGTGCGATCCCTTCAACTGTCTTAGAAACGATTAAACCGTTACCGATACCTGCACCAAGTGCACCTAGACCAACTGCAATAGCTGCTGCTAATAAACCCATTTTGTATTTCCTCCTAATATTCTTTGTAGTTTGGTTCCCTGATTACAGGGTAAATATATGTTTAGTGATCTGTGCTGACTTTGTGAGCCATATAGACCATCGTTAACATAACGAAGATAAATGCTTGGATCGCCCCGATGAATACCGAGAAACCGAGCCACGCAAGTGCTGGTATAACAGCTCCGGCAAGACCGAAGATGCTTGAAGCACCCAATGTTGCAAGTAAACCAATCAAGATTTCACCTGCGAAAATGTTACCGTAAAGACGAAGACCGAGTGTCAACGTGTTTGCGAATTCCTCAATGATCTTCAGTGGTGCTAGGAATGGAATTGGCTGGAAGTATGTTTTCAAATACTTGCCCATTCCGAGCTGTTTCACACCATAGTAATGCGTTAACGCAACAACTGTAGCAGCGAGGGTTAACGTGATAACTGGATCGGCTGTCGGTGATTTCCACCAAAGTTGGTGATCCCAGACGATTGCGAATGGAAGTCCAATCATATTTGCAACGAAGACAAACATGATTAAAGTGATGCCTAGTACGTGGAAGCGGCCTCCCGTTTTCCAGTCCATGTTATTTTTGATGATGCCTTTAACAAAGTCCATGACCCACTCCATGAAGTTTTGCATACCCGTAGGTTTCATTTGAAGCCGCCGCGTAGATGCAACTGCAATCAGGAAGACAATCAGACACGTTACAAATAACATCAGTATATTCGATGGGTTAAACCCGATTCCGAATAAAATAAACTGTGGATTTTCATGATTCACGTTTTTGTTCACCTCCCCTTGCTAGTAAAGTGTCATTGCTTCCAATGGAACAGCAGATGACCAGTAAACAGCAATGCATAGGGTATCATTAACCCGATTACCGTGCTGATCAGATCAAACTCCTCCGGCATAACGAGTGCAACGGCCGTAGCCCCTACACCTGATGCAAAACGTAAGCCCATACCTAATGACTTCGCTCGCTTCCCTTCATCGATAGACCGGTCAAACCGTTCCATCCGTCGAACGAGAATCCAAAAGTTATACATACCGAAAAGTGAACCTAAGATGAGCCCAGCGAAGATTGTCCGGTAGTCCAAGAAGAACCAACCGAGCACGAACAATGCAAGCAAAAAAAAGAAACTCTTCTTTTGCTGTTTAAAAATTTCCTGCATACTTTGCATTGTCGATTCTCCCAATTCGTATTTTGGATTACAGCGTCTGAAGTGTTCAGTAATTCCCGACTTATGTCGAGTGTTGAGTCTTTGTCGTTTTGATCTTTTTCAACGACATAGATCCCTTGCAAAGGAACCTGAAAATTGTAAGTGAATCGCCTGTTCCGTCCACCAGGTGACGTTGCTATGTGCGACGTCGACAAAGAGTTAGGGATTGGCGCTTCCGAGTGAAGACTTGAAACCTAGGAAACATGATTTCTGTACTCAATTTATGTATGAGTTCCTTATCAATCTTACCCTTTGTTAGCATACAATAGAGGGTTTTTTATGTCAATTGATTCAAGTGATTAAATTCACAATGTGTTCTCTTTGTCAAACATTCGACATATTTGTTTTCTGGATTTATATGGTGGTTTTATCATGAATTCGAGCATGTAATTGTTCGTGTTTTCAGATTAATTTGTTCTAAGCGTCGTTGGTTTAATACTGGAGAGGCTGATGGGCTGTTGGGGTAGAGATTGGCGCTTCGGAGGGGACGCTTTCCCATGGGCCCGCGGTGAGCCAACCAGGTCGCAGGCTCCCTTTTGGTTGTCTCACCTGATCGGGCTGATCCATCGGGAGTCGCCCCTCCTACGTGCCAATCCCTTGCAATCTGAGTGGAGGCTACTTTTTGTTGTTCATTGTAGTAAGGCTTGTGTTTTAGTTGGAAGTTGAAGGTAACTGATTACATCACTTTGTAAGTAGGATTGAAGCGAAAGCCGTAGCGAAGGACGGCTTTTGCGAGTAAAAGCGAAGCGTTAGGAGCATGCACTTTCATTGTCTGCACCCTTTAACCCACGCCCTCTAGAACGCGTCCCCAGCTGGAGCTTCAATCCCGCCCCCCTCCCCTCTCTTCTCTTAACAACTTTATTTGCAAAAAGAAAAACAGCAGATGTAAGTTCTCTGCTGTTTTGGTTCTTATAGTGAATGTAAATATTTGAGTAGGGACTCTACTATTCGTGCCGATGCGTGGCCGTCGCCGTAAGGGTTATGGGCTTTGGACATTTTTTCGTATTCGGCATTGTCGGATAGGAGCGCGTCGGATAGTTGGAAGATGTTTTCTTCTTCAGTTCCTGCTAAGCGCAATGTTCCTGCATCGATACCTTCCGGGCGTTCGGTTGTGTCCCGCAGAACGATGACAGGTTTTCCAAGGGATGGTGCTTCTTCTTGGATACCGCCCGAGTCTGTGAGGATGATGTGCGAACGCGCTGCGAAGTTATGGAAATCCAGTACTTCAAGCGGCTCGATCAGATGAATGCGGTCGTTGTCTCCTAGCAGTTCATCCGCCACTTCACGTACAGCCGGATTCATGTGTACCGGATATATCACTTGGATATCATCGTGTTTGTCGAGCAAGCGATTAATTGCACGGAACATATTGCGCATTGGTTCGCCGAGGTTTTCACGTCGGTGTGCAGTCAATAGAACTAAACGGTCGTCTCCAAGCGTATCAAATATCGGATGATGATAATCCGGATCTACCGTCGTTTGCAATGCGTCGATTGCCGTGTTACCTGTAACGTAGATGCGGTCTTTGTTTTTGCCTTCATCAATCAGATTTTGCGCTGATCTTTCAGTTGGTGAGAAATGAAGGTCGGCAATAACGCCAGTCAGTTGGCGATTCATTTCTTCAGGGTACGGCGAGTATTTATTCCATGTACGCAACCCTGCTTCAACGTGTCCTACTGAAATTTGATTATAAAACGCAGCTAGACTACCGATGAACGTCGTCGATGTATCACCGTGGACGAGCACGATATCCGGTTGCGCTTCTTTCATTATTTTGTCCAAACCTTCAAGGCCGCGTGTTGCCACATCGATCAGCGTCTGGCGGTCTTTCATGATATTCAAATCATAGTCTGGTGTAATGTTAAATGTCTCCAGCACTTGGTCAAGCATTTGACGATGCTGGGCAGTGACCGTGACGATTGACTCGATTTCATCCGGATGCTTTTCGAGCTCGAGAACGAGAGGCGCCATTTTAATAGCTTCCGGTCTCGTGCCGAAAATCGTCATCACTTTCCATTTCTTAGTCAATGAATGATCCCTCCATTATTTCGTGCCGAATAAACGGTCACCCGCGTCACCTAGTCCAGGGACGATATAGCCGTGTTCATCCAACTTTTCGTCTAGCGCCGCGATATACACGTCCACGTCTGGATGTGCTTCTGTCAGAACTTCGACGCCTTCAGGAGCAGCGACTAGGCACATAAATTTGATATTAACTGCGCCACGCTTCTTCATGGAATTGATAGCTTCGACTGCTGTTCCGCCTGTCGCAAGCATCGGATCCACTACGATGAATTCGCGCTCAGCCACATCAGAAGGCAACTTCACAAAGTATTCAACGGGCTTTAATGTTTCTGGGTCGCGGAATAATCCCACATGTCCCACTTTCGCAGCTGGAATTAAATCGATAATTCCATCTACCATGCCAATTCCCGCACGTAAGATCGGAACAATCCCTAATTTTTTCCCTGCCAAAATATGTGATTTTGCTTCACAGACTGGTGTCTGGATCGTAATTTCTTGCGTTGGAAGATCACGTGTGATTTCGAACGCCATAAGTGTAGCTAATTCGTTCACAAGCTCGCGAAATTCTTTCGTTCCTGTATCGACCTTTCGTATAAACGTCAGTTTGTGCTGAATTAATGGATGATCAAATACATGTACTTTTCCCATTGGTATCGCTCCTTTTCGGAATATCTTGTACATTATAACAGAAATCGTGCGCGAGGCGCAGTGAACATGTGTGATTTGTCATAATGAAAAAATTGCGTGAAAGACATTAACTTCCGTGAATACTCATACTTCTTTGAGGAGCGCTCTATGGGCGGGGTTATTCGCTCTATCTTTACGTTGGACCGCTCTATGTTGCGTGCTATCCGCTCTATATAACTCCGCGAACGCTCTATCAGGAGCCTCAAGCGCTCAATCGACCCAGTTATCCGCTCTATCGCTCGCACTGTCATGCCCTAAGCCGATCCGCGAGAGCTTAGTCTGTTGTCTAATACACTCTATTGCCCGCGCCATCTCGCTCTATGTTCGTCCGCGAGTGCTCTATGCGCAAACTTACCCGCTCTATGGCACGGGCTATCCGCTCTATACAACCCCATGAACGCTCTATCAGGAGCCTCAAGCGCTCAATCATCCCGGTTATCCGCTCAATGCCGACCCACCAGCGCTCAATTAACCAACCCAACCGCTCATAACCACCCCCACCCACCACATAAAAAACGCCCGACACAAGGTCAGGCGCTAGTTTGCTTACTTATATAGAGGATGCTGATCTGTTAGAGCTGTAACGGCTTTGCGTGCTTCTTCTTTTGCTGTTGGGTCTTCGTGGTTTTTCAACAATGTTGCGATGATACGTCCCACTTCTACCATGTCTTTTTCTACGAAACCACGAGTTGTAACAGCCGGTGTACCGATGCGGATACCAGACGTGATGAATGGTCCTTCTGTGTCGAATGGTACTGTGTTTTTATTGACTGTGATACCAATTTCGTCCAGTACGTGCTCTGCTACTTTACCTGTTAGTTCAAGTGATTTCAGTTTCACAAGTACGATGTGGTTGTCAGTACCGCCAGATACAACGTCGATACCTTCTGATTGTAGTTTTTCAGCCAACGCTACAGCGTTTTTCTTTACTTGTTGCGCATATTCCTTAAATGAAGGATCCAATACTTCTTTAAACGCTACCGCTTTTGCAGCGATTACGTGCATCAAAGGACCACCTTGAACGCCTGGGAATACCGTTTTGTCGATCTTCTTGCCGAATTCTTCAGCTGTTTCTTCATTCAATAGAATGATACCGCCACGTGGTCCACGCAATGTTTTATGCGTTGTGGATGTCACGAAGTGTGCGTGTGGAACTGGATTTTGATGCTCGCCTACTGCGACTAGACCCGCAATGTGTGCCATATCTACCATCAAGTAAGCGCCGACTTCATCCGCAATTTCACGGAATTTTGCGAAGTCGATTGCACGTGGATATGCACTTGCACCCGCAACGATCATTTTCGGCTTGTGCTCAAGCGCTTTTTGACGAACGTCTTCATAGTCGATGACTTCTTCTTCTTTTGTCACACCGTAATCTACGAAATTATAAAGCTTTCCGGAGAAGTTAACTGGTGAACCGTGTGTTAAGTGACCGCCGTGAGAAAGGTTCATCCCAAGAACTGTGTCGCCTGGCTCAAGTGCCGTGAAATAAACAGCCATGTTTGCTTGTGCACCAGAGTGTGGCTGTACGTTTGCATATGCTGCGCCGAAGATTTCTTTTACGCGATCGCGTGCAATGTTTTCGACTACGTCTACGTGCTCACATCCACCATAGTAACGCTTGCCAGGATATCCTTCAGCATATTTATTCGTCAAGTATGATCCTTGTGCTTCCATTACTGCTTCCGTTACGAAGTTTTCAGATGCGATTAATTCGATGTTCGAGTTTTGACGGTTCTTTTCCGCCATAATTGCTTCATATACTGCTGCATCTTCGCGTTGTACATTGCTTAAGTCCATTGGATTGTATCCCCTTTTTTCTGATAGTTTTATATTTTCTTGTATTGTACACGGTTTATTCGTATTTCGCACGACTTCCGCCAATTAATTTTGGACGAGTTGTCGCAAGTGTGATTACAGCTTCACCGATTTTATTAATGGATGTACGGATCGGTACTACTACCGGCTTCATTTGCATGCCAATTAATGTTTGTCCGATGTCGATACCGGCATGTGCTTGCACCGATTCCACTACGACGGGATCACTAAATTGTTTGTACGCATAAGTAGACATCGAGCCTCCCGCCTTAAAAACGGGTACGACGGATACAGGTTCCAAATGAAATTGCTGTGCCGTCTTGCGTTCCAATGTGATGGCACGGTTGATGTGCTCGCAGCCTTGGAAAGCTAAATGTACATGGTATTGATCCGCAAACGCTTGAAGCGGTGCGAATAGTGCTTCTCCTATTTCAAGTGCACCGTTCGTACCGATCCGTGCACCTGCTACTTCAGAAGTAGAACAGCCGACGACGAAAATCGTCTCTTCGGCAGGTGGTGCTTGTTCGGCAAATTCGGTCAATGCTTGTTCTAGCTGCAGTTTCCATAATTGAATGGCATCCACTTGTTCCACCTGCTTCCTTTAGTTCTTTTCAAGTTTCATCATTTTATTTATACGACGCTCGTGACGGCCGCCTTCAAATTCTGTTTCAAGCCAAGTGCTAACGATTTCTCGTGCTAGCCCTGGTCCAATCACGCGTTCGCCCATTGCTAAAATGTTGGAATCATTATGGCCGCGTGTTGCTTTTGCGCTGAATACATCATGAACGAGCGCGCAACGGATACCTTTGATTTTATTGGCGGAAATGGACATGCCGATTCCTGTGCCGCAAATCAAGATTCCGCGGTCTACTTTCCCCGCCACGACGTCGTTCGCTACTGGTTCTGCATAGTCAGGATAGTCGACGGAAGTGTCGGCATCCGGTCCGTAGTCGATATATTCAATGTCGAGTTCGGTTAATAGATTGGTGATCTCTTTTCGGAGGTTGTTGCCTCCGTGGTCTGAAGAAATTGCAACTTTCACTGCGCACCCTCATTTCTATTTTTACTTATCGCTTATTCTATCATTGTTCTATAAAAAAATCATCGGTTTTACTGTACTTTTTTTGAAATTTCCTTTTTGAAACGTTGAAGTTTTGTCATAAAGACGAATATTATATGAATAAAACGAAAGCATTGTACGTGTTTGAGGTCTAGGAAGTCATGTTCTGGGCATTGCTCGATGTAGATTAAGCATTCTATTCGGAAAGTTTCATCTTTTGTAGTTGCTTAGGCGTGTGGTGAAGTTACCTTACTGAGAAACGCGGTTGACCGAGTAACTATGCAGTTGCGGTCGTTGCTCGACTGGTTTTTGGGTACGGAATATAGTGAGTGTCTGCTTTCTGGACCCACGCAGGCACGTGGGGGATTGCCTACAGCCATGAGCCAGCTGGCGGTGGGCTGCCAGTTGTCTCATGGCCACGGCCTACCCCGCAGTTGTGCCTGCGCTACTAAGTGGTAGTTATTTTGGTTGTGGTTTTAAGTAGGATAGCAACATGATAAAGTGCGTTCAGTACCCAACCTATAAACGCGGTTCGCGGAAAGACTAGGCGGCTGCGGGTCTTTGCACTTTTGGTTGGGGGCGTAGCTCGACTGGTTGTTGGTGACGGAATATAGTGAGTGTCTGCTTTTTGGACCCGCGCAGGCACGCGGGGGATTGCCTCCAGCCAGGAGCCAGCTGGCGGTGGTGCTGCCAGTTGTCTCATGGCCACGGCCTACCCCGCAGTTGTGCCTGCGCTACTAAGTGGAAATTATTTAGGTTGTAGTTTTTACAGGAAGAAGATCAGCAACTTGATGATACTGATTTTTTGCTTTTGAAAAAGAAGTATATGAACTGCCTTACACACAATCCAATGAAGGCGACTTTCCTGTCTGTGGCTCCTTGCGAAAGCCATCTACCAGCGCCGTAGTGGTGCCAATGACCATCCCACTCTCATAGGCAATTAAACCAGTAACCCTGTACAAAACAGCCAAAGAAATGAAATTGCCAAAACACTACCCCCATGCCGCCTCTTACTTACTACTAACCAATCGTTCCCATTACCCATAATAAATAAAAAAACGATTCAGAGTGCAAAATACCTCAGAATCGTCTTTGCTTATTTCATTGGCGTGCGGTCGAACTTTCGGATGACTTTGTACAACTCTTCCGATTGTTCCTTCAGCTCCAACGCTTTGTTTTTCGTTTGATCTATAGACGCCACTTGTTCTTCTGTGGCCGCACGAACTTCTTCCGCTCCCGCCGAAGTATGCTCTGCAATCGTTGCTACCTCCATCGACTGCTTAGCCGTGCGCTCGATCGTCTGCATTTGGTTGCTGACGATTTGGCTAATTTCCTCTACATAAAGTGCCATTGTCTGGATAGTGGCGGTCATTGTTTCAACGTTTCCATTCGTTTTTGTCGCGCGTTCGGCCTCAGTGGATGCCGTTTTTACTTGTTGCTTCATTTCAGCTACGACTTGTTTGACGTCTGATTGGATCGTTTGAACGAGTCCCGAAATCATTTGGACCGCTTTTGCACTTTCATCCGCTAAATTACGGACTTCTTCCGCGACGACAGCGAAGCCCTTACCATGCTCCCCTGCCCGCGCTGCTTCTATAGATGCGTTAAGCGCTAGTAGGTTAGTCTGACCAGCGATGTTGCCGACAAGTTCCACGATTTCACCGATTTTATGTGCGTTTTCATCGAGTACTTGTATCGTTTCCAATGAATGCTCGCTTTGATTGCTCATTTGATGAATACCCGCTAAAACCGATTGGAAGACTTCTGTGGTTACGTGTAATTCCTGTAACATCACTTTGGATTGTTCTGAAGACTGACCCGCGCGATTATTGACTTCCACCGCGAGTTGACGAATATCTTCAATCGCGTTGACTGTTTCTCGTATTGACTCCGAAGTGTTTTCTGCGCCATCGGAAATTTCGCCAATAGTGCGCGCAATGGCGTCGGATTGGCCAGACGCAGCGCTTGTCTCATTCGTCAATTCATCGACGGATTGGGCAGTAGCTTGGAAGTTGGATTCAATTTGTTCAATAATGCTACGTAAATTAACGACTACTTGCTGGAATGCTTTGGAGACGGAATGAATTTCATCCGAGGAGTTGGGCAGTTGAATGTCTGTACCAATTTTCCCATCCGCCACTTTCATAGCAGCCGTTTCCAAACGTTGCAACGGCTTAGTCAAAATGGTGCTGAACATGGCGGCTAAAATACCTGACCACATAATGCCCATGGCGTACGTAAGCAGTTGAAAAACGAATGGCCGTACATTCGGGAAGAATGTCGGCTGTACCCAGTTAATGAATACAGCACTCGTTGTATACGTGATGACTGCAAGAATCACGATAAATAAGACGAGTTTCGCCCGGAGCCCTACTTTTTTCGGTTCTTTCATAAGTTCCCCTCCGCTTGCTTTCGGATGACGGAGTTAATGAGGTCTGTCAGTTCATGAAATGTAGTGCGGTATGTTTCCAAATCTCCACCATATGGATCATGCACATCAAGACCCGCCATTGTACCCGCGTATTCTTTTAATGTAAATATTTTTTCTTTCACTGCAGGATAACGACTGTGCAGGATATCTCGATGGTTTGCGGTCATCGTTAAAACAACATCAGCCCACTCCATTTCAGCAGACTTGACTTCATTAGAATATGGAGTAAAAGGTATTTTTTCTTCCGTCAGCAATTGTGCTGAGTTCGTTGAAATCGGCAAGCCGTCTATTGCATGAATACCTGCTGATTTCGCCGTCATACCTGGCACGTTAGCATGATTGACTAATGCTTCTGCCAATGGACTTCTGCATGTGTTGCCTGTACAAATAAAATAAATATTCATTTTCTTCACCTACTTTACAGAATAACGGATTTATGAGAAAAAAGAAACACTATTTTTAATAAATCAAGGACAATACGCCCATACATATGAATACAATACCTGCTAACCGTCGAATAAATGTACTATTAATTACACGCAAGCGGCCTGTGTACAAGAAAGCAATGGCCGAAAATATAATAGAAAAGAATCCGGACGCCAAAACAAACAGCCATTTATTCAGCTGCATCATACCGAATGTCACACTCACTCCGAATGCATCTATACTGACGATCAGTGCTAAGAAAAATGGGGAGATTTTATTGACGACTGACAGATCTTCACTGTCCGAGAGGAGAATGTGAAGACCTATGAGTGAAAGCAGTACACTCGAGAGCGCATGGCCCCAACCTGTGAAAAAGATCATCACCCATTCCCCCGCGTAGAAACCGATAAGTGGCAGCAACACATTTAGTATAGTCGTCCACAGCATGATCATCAATCGACCTCGCCGCAGTTGAAGTAATGTATAGACGATTAGTATATCAGCCGTTGTCACGATAGCCGCTATGATTTCTATCAAAAAAGTAGCCCCCTCGCAAGTCTCGCATCTACTAATCTTATGCGGGCGCTAAAGGGGGCTATTCATCATTATTGAAATGTTATTCGGTGAAACGCTTGCCGTCTGATGCTTTATCGAGGCGATTCATAACCGCTGCGCCAATACCCGAATGATCGGTCTCAATTGCAAGAATTATATCAGCCTCGGTATTGTCGCATTGGCGAATCGCTTTATAAAGACTCGACGCCATCGCTTCACGACTGTTAATGGAACCTGTGGAAAAGTACCAATCCGCGTTTTCTGTGTATAACTCATCAGGTCCGATCATCGCAACTCGTTTATTTTGTTGATGAATAGTGTTTAGTGCATGCGCAATAGAATCCGTATTCGGCTCGATAATGAATAGCGGTGCTTCAGGTGCGTAATGGGCATATTTCATCCCCGGCGCGCGCGGCGTTGCCGTTTGATCTGTAGGTAGCGTCGCCATATCCACGGTGCCAATCAACTCTTCCAGCTGCTCTTTCGTAATGCCACCCGGACGCAAAATGACAGGCGGTGTAACCGTGATATCCAAAATGGTGGATTCCAGGCCTACCCCTGTCTCTCCGCCATCTAAAATCAGCGGAACTCTACCGATTAAGTCGTGATAGACATGATCCGCTTCCGTTGGGCTTGGCTTTCCGCTACGATTTGCACTCGGTGCCGCTAACGGCTGATCCAGTTTGCGCAGTAATGCCAACGCTATCGGGTGATCAGGCATACGGATCGCTACTGTACTAAGTCCCGCCGTAACAACATCTGCAATTACTCCAGGCTTTTTCTCCATAATTAACGTCAGCGGTCCTGGCCAAAATTCCTTTATTAATACGTCTGCAATTTCAGGAATATCTGTTGCGTATTTCTCGATGTCTGACTTGTTCCCAATATGTACGATCAGCGGATTATCCGAAGGTCTTCCTTTTGCTTCGAAGATCCGCTGTACTGCTTGCTCATCTGTCGCAATGGCTCCTAAACCATAAACTGTCTCAGTCGGGAAGGCAACAATCCCTCCAGAATTCAAGATATCTACAGCTTGTTCATAGATTCCGTCGTTATCCACTAGGTTATCCACTATTTCTTGCGTAGTATCCACTTGCTCAACCCCTTTTTATACACATTTTATCAACCTTATCCACAAAAATTGTGAATATGTTCATTTAAACAACGACTTTATCCACTCCCAAATGAAGAATGTAACAGGTTCTTCTTCTTCTGTTTCAGTTACTGTAGCTTCTTCAGGGAAACAAACGTTAGGAAACAATGAACACCACCAGTTATCGCCTCGACCTGCGCCAATTTTCACGACATACGCATCGTAAACGTCTTGTGGCTGAATAAAGAACCCTACTCGTTTTGGTGGAATCACTGCCGCACCGTGCTCAAGTGTTACGTGCGCACCGTTTACTTGCGCTTTTGCAATTTCAAGAATCGTAGGTTCTAACCCTTGAAGATTTTCAGTGATTTGCTGCGTGTTGGTAGATTCGCTGATTGCCTGCTCGAGTAGTGGCGCGAGTTTTTCTTGAACATCTCGTTTCATTTGTTGATCCGCTGCCGTATTAGAGTTTGCGAGAATGCGAAACTGCGTCGCTTCACCTGTCGTTGCCTGCTGACCGAACACGAGCAGCACCGCTTGAATCGTAAGTAATATAAGTACAAATTCTATAAACGCCAATAGTTTCGAAGTTTGAGTCGGTTGTTGGTTAATCGGATAATCTTGTAACATGTCATCCCCTCCTGCACTCTATCTTGACCCGCAGGAGGAGATTTTATTCATCGAATCTCACAAAATATCATTCGATCTTTTTTATTGATATCTTGAACAATTTCAACCGTCGCTTCTGGAAAGGATTTTTGCAAGTATCCTTGCACGATTGTCCCTTGCTGATAGCCAATTTCGAAGCCGATAAGCGCTGGACGATTCATCAGAGGCGTTAAGTTCTCTGCCAGTCTTCGATAAAAGTAGAGACCCTCTTCTTCAGCGAATAACGCCGTTTGCGGTTCGAAATCATAGACAGTTGGCGACATATCGGATTTTTCATGTTCCGCGATGTACGGTGGATTGGATAGGATTATGTCCCATTTCTGCTGAGTCAACGGCTCTTCCATATCCCCTTGCATAAAGACTATATCCGCTTCATTGCGCTGTGCATTGCGTTTTGCGACTTCAAGCGCCGTTTCACTAAAATCAGTGGCAGTTACTTTTGCAGTCGGTCGTTCTTTTTTGAACGCGACGGCAATCGCTCCGCTACCTGTTCCAATATCCGCCACTTGAATGACTTGGTCCCCGAATAATACACTCGCTCGCTGCAATGCATAGTGGACGAGTTCTTCTGTTTCAGAACGTGGAATCAAGACATGTTCAGTGACCTCGAATGAATAGCCGTAAAAAGACTCTTCTCCGAGGATATATTGAATCGGTTTACCTGTCAGTAATTCTGTGATAATTGCCCAGAATTGCGAATACGTTTCATGCGAAATTCGTTCACGAAAACTAGCTAAATAATTAGCCTGATTCATTCCTGCGACAGAACGCATGGCCAGTTCAGCGGCATGCGTGTCCATTCCACGTTCCTGAAGCAATTGTTGTGCGCGTTGCACGGACTCATAGATGGTCTCATTCATTGCGATCCAAACTTTCTAGACGATGTGCTTGTTCTTCTATAATCAATGCATCGATGACTTCATCCAATTTCCCTTCTATAATCTGATCAAGTTTTTGGATGGTCAAACCAATTCGATGGTCTGTCACGCGATTTTGCGGGAAGTTGTATGTGCGAATCCGTTCGGAACGGTCTCCTGATCCAACAGCGGTTTTCCGCTTTTCATCGTATTCAGCTTGCGCTTCTTGCATAAACTTATCGTAGACACGTGCACGCAAGACTTTCATCGCTTTTTCTTTATTTTTGATTTGAGATTTTTCATCTTGAATTGATACCGTCGTACCTGTCGGCAAATGCGTAAGGCGCACGGCTGACATGGTCGTGTTAACGGATTGTCCACCCGGTCCCGATGAAGCGAATGTATCGGTACGAATATCCTTATCATGAATCTCAATTTCTACTTCTTCTGTTTCAGGCAAGCACGCAACTGTAGCAGTAGAGGTATGCGTTCGTCCCCCTGATTCCGTTTCCGGTACACGTTGCACGCGGTGCGCTCCGTTTTCGTACTTCAACTTGGAGTAAGCACCTTTGCCATCGATCATGAAAATAATTTCTTTAAAACCACCAAGCTCGGTTGGTGATGAATCAATGACTTCTACTTTCCAATGATTCATTTCCGCGTAGCGTGTATACATACGATATAGACTACCCGCAAATAAAGCTGCCTCGTCTCCGCCCGCTGCGCCTCGTATTTCCATAATGACACTTTTATTGTCATTCGGATCTTTTGGAATCAATAATACTTTTAACTGTTCTTCCAAAACCTCGATACGATCTTCCAGTTCATCGATTTCCATTTTGACTAATTCTTTCATATCTTCGTCGAGTGGCTCATCTTGCATTTCTTTCGCGTTTTTATATTGAGTGTAGACATCTTTGTATTCACGGTATACTTCGACCGTGTCTTGTAAATCCGATTGCTCTTTCGAATAGCTTCGTAATTTATCCAGATCATTGACGATTTCCGGGTCACTAAGTAGTTCATTGAGTCGATCATAACGGTCTTCTACTGCTTGCAGTCTATCGAACATAGTCGGTTCACCTCTTCTGAAATTATTGGTTACATACTAATATATAGCAGAAACGTCTATCCTTTCTTGCTTACGGATAGACGCAAATATGTTTATTTTACATGTTGCGCACGACTGACGGGTACTTCGTGGTGCTGACGGCAACGTGGTTCATATGCTTCGGATGCGCCAACCAGAATGATGGGATCATCTTGACATGCGGGTTGTCCATCTATCAATCGTTGCGTTCGGCTTGAAGGCGATCCACAAACGGTGCAGACCGCTTGGAGTTTTGTCACCAGTTCCGCCACCGCCATTAGTTCCGGCATCGGCCCGAACGGTTCACCTCTGAAGTCTTGATCGAGTCCTGCAATGATCACGCGAAATCCGCGATCTGCGAGTGCAATCGCGACATCTATAATATCTTTGTCAAAAAATTGAGCTTCATCAATGGCGACCACATCGAAATCATCTGATACGAGGTTTGGTATTTCGCTCACTTTGGAAATAGGGTTTGCGATAGTTGATGTCCCATCGTGGCTGACAACTGCTTCCTCGCTATACCGATCATCAATAGCCGGTTTAAATACCGCAATTTTTTGTTTTGCAAATTCCGCCCGGCGAATTCGGCGAATGAGCTCCTCTGATTTACCTGAAAACATGCTGCCGCAGATGACTTCCATCCAGCCGCCTTGCATTGAAACGTACATGGTCAATCTCCTTTCGATGTCGTGCTATATGTATGTGCGTAGTGCGATAAGAGTGGTTTCGTATGCTACTTTGAGCGGTTTGCCGTTTAGATTGAGTGCTTGGTGTGCAGCTATGAGCGGTTGGTGGCCTAGATTGAGCGGTTCACGTGTTACTATGAGCGCTTTGCGGTACTGATTGAGCGCTTAACGCAAAACTATGAGCGCTTGGCAACCTAGTTTGAGCGTTTAACGCGCAACTATGAGCGCTTCGCAACCAAGTTTGAGCGCTCAGCGACCCCAATAGAGCAAACACTGCTGAATCTTTACACTTTAGCCCTATGTATTCGCTAAACTCCGCAGTAAATTAATAAAAATACCCGTCTGGCACGACTGCACCTGACGGGTATCTGGCATTTATTACTCTTGTCCTTCTGTCTTGATGCCGTATTTCTTGTTGAAACGGTCAACTCGTCCGTCTGCTGAAGCAAACTTCTGACGGCCAGTATAGAATGGGTGACATTCTGAGCATACTTCTACGCGAATGTCCTCTTTTACAGAACCTGTTTCAAATGTATTGCCACATGAGCAAGCTACTGTTGCAAGTTTGTAATTTGGATGAATTCCTGCTTTCATCGATATCTCTCCTTTCGCCCTGAACCATCTGGAACAGAGTTTGAAATTATGGATGTTTTATTGACCAGTTGCCAATAAAACGATCGATGCCGTACACGGCCCGTGTTTGTCAGCCGTATATGCGGTGTACAGCAAAACTGTACTTGATTAGTATAGCAAAATTCGATACGTTGTGCAACTGTTTGATTTGGGTATTTACTGGGCATAAGCTCATTAGTTATGGGTTGGATTTCCGCTACAATCTTCACCTCATGAGTAAGAACTTCACCCATTTACTTTCGTTTAAGAGCGTAAAAGTAAAACAAAATTCACATTGTTAAACTTGATAGATCATATTAGACCCTTGCCTTTTTTCGCCTTCATTTCTTCATTGAGCTTGTTGAAGAATTCTTCGTTGTTTTCGGATTGGCTCAGTTTTTTCATGAAGCGTTCGGTGAAGTCGTGGGAGTCTGAGAACGTTTTTCTGATGGCCCATAGTTTTTCCAAGTTGTCTTTGGGAATGAGTAGTTCTTCTTTTCGTGTGCCGGAGCGACGGATGTCCAGCGCTGGGAAGATTCTGCGTTCGGCTAGGTTGCGGTCTAGGTGTAGTTCCATATTGCCGGTTCCTTTGAATTCTTCGTAGATGACTTCGTCCATGCGTGAGCCGGTTTCTATTAGGGCTGTGGCAAGGATGGTTAAGCTTCCACCTTCTTCGATGTTACGTGCAGCGCCGAAGAATCTTTTTGGTCGATGGAAAGCTGCCGGGTCAATTCCTCCAGATAGTGTTCGTCCACTCGGTGGGATGACTAAGTTGAATGCACGTGCCAATCGTGTGATGGAGTCCATTAAAATGATAACGTCGCGTTTACTTTCAACTAGACGCATTGCGCGTTCGAGTACAAGTTCCGCTACTTTGACGTGATTTTGTGGTACTTCATCGAATGTGGAACTGACTACGTCCGCTTTAACAGAACGTTCAATGTCCGTTACTTCTTCTGGACGTTCGTCGATCAGCAATACAATGAGTTCCGCTTCGGGATGGTTTGTTGTGATGGAATTGGCGATTTCTTTCAACAACGTCGTTTTCCCTGCTTTCGGAGGAGCGACGATTAAACCACGTTGACCAAATCCGACTGGAGAGACGAGGTCCATGATACGTGTGGACACATTGTTTTTTGACGTTTCTAAATGAATTTGACGCTCTGGGTATAAAGGTGTCAACGCCGGGAAATGAACACGTTCGCGTGCGACTTCTGGATTTTGCCCGTTGACTGCTTCTACTTGTAGTAAACCATAGAAGCGTTCGTTTTCTTTTGGTGGCCGAACCTTCCCCGTTACTTTGTCGCCGTTACGTAAATCGAAACGACGGATTTGAGATGCTGAGATGTAGATATCTTCTGAACTGGACGAGTAATTAATAGGACGTAGGAATCCGTATCCTTCAGATTGAATAATTTCGAGGACGCCTTCCATGAAGAAGAAGCCTTCTTGTTCGGCGCGGGATTTCAATATAGCGAAGATCAATTCTTTCTTTGTCAGTTTGCTATAGTTGGTTATTTTAAACTGCTTCGCAAGAGAGTATAGCTCTTTGAGCGTCATATTCTCTAGGTCCGCAAGGGTAATCATTGTCATCTATGCGTACACCACTCTTCATTTTTTGTATGGAAAATTTGGCATAGTAAATAGAAAGGAGAGTACATGATGTACTTCCTTTCCTTCAGTAGCCGGACATTATGGATCTAGATAGTTTTAGGAAATAGAGACCCGGTTGTGACACCGGGTATTGAGGGAAGTTAGTCTTGCATTACGAGAAGAGGTTTTTTCTTCATGCTGTGGCGACCTTCTACGAAACGAATTGTTCCTGATTTCGAGCGCATAACGATCGACTGAGTTCGGCAATACGTACCTTTAAACTGCACGCCGTCCATCAATTCGCCGTCTGTTACGCCTGTTGCTGCGAAAATACAGTCGTCTCCTTTTACTAAATCGTCCATCATTAGAACTTTATCTACGTCGATGCCCATTTTGATGCAACGTTCTCTTTCTTCGTCATTTGAAGGAACAAGACGTCCTTGGATTTCTCCACCGAGACATTTCAATCCGACTGCTGCGATTACGCCTTCAGGAGCACCGCCTCTACCGAATAAAATATCCACACCTGTGTCATCGAAAGCTGTATTGATAGCAGCTGCTACGTCGCCATCTTCTATCAATTTGATACGAGCACCCGCTTCACGAATTTCTTCGATGATGGCTGCGTGGCGTTCACGGTTCAAAACAGATGCTACAAGGTCAGATACTGATTTATTTTTCGCTTTTGCTACAGCCATCAAGTTATCTGTAACGCTTGCGTCGATATCAATTTTCCCAACCGCTTCAGGTCCTACTGCAATTTTGTCCATATACATATCCGGTGCGTTTAGCAAGTTGCCTTTATCTGCAACAGCCAAAACAGCTAGTGCATTCCATCCACCTGCCGCTACGATATTCGTACCTTCGACTGGATCGACAGCGATATCTACAGCGGGTCCGTGACCTGTTCCAAGTTCTTCACCGATATATAGCATAGGCGCTTCGTCCATTTCACCTTCACCGATCACGACTATACCTTCCATAGGAATTGTGTCGAATACTGTACGCATTGCTTCTGTTGCCGCGTCGTCTGCTTCGTTCTTCAAACCGCGTCCCATCCAGCGAGCTGCCGCTACGGCTGCTGCCTCTGTTACACGCACTAATTCCATTGATAAACTACGTTCCATAATGTTTTGTTCCTCCTGTTTGCGGTAAGGCGCGTATTGCGTATTACCTTTCATTTGCCTACGTCCGCATCCAATGGCTACTTTCTACGTAATGGATGTGTCGTTTGAGTCTATTATACACGTTTCGGCAATTAGCGTCACTCAGAAATTGAAGACGGAGTGAGCACTTTTACTTTATTGATATCGGCACCAAGATTTTGCAATTTGTTAATGATATCGCCATAGCCGCGTTCAATATGTTCAATTTCATGGATTTCTGTTTCTCCGCTAGCTAGTAATCCCGCGATCAATAACGCAGCCCCGGCACGTAAATCTGTTGCTTCAACCGTTGCCGCTTGCAATTCTGTTGGCCCTGTTATGATGGCAGAACGACCTTCTACTCTACCTTCCGCATTCATCCGACGAAGCTCATCGATTTGTTTAAAGCGTGCTGGATAGATGGTGTCTGTCAGAATAGATGAACCTTCCGCCTGTGTCGATAAAACACCAAACGGTTGCTGCAAGTCTGTCGGAAATCCTGGATAAACGAGAGTTTTCACATCGACCGCGTGAAGTTTTTCAGTTTTCGGAATGAAAATTTGTTCTTCACCGACTTCTACTTTCACGCCCATTTCACGAAGTTTTGCCGTGACCGCTTCAACATGCAAAGGAATGACATTATCAATTGTGACGCCATCACCAATTGCAGCCGCCATGATCATATGGGTACCTGTTTCGATACGGTCCGGAATGATAGTGTGTTTCGTACCGTGCAATGTTTCTACGCCCTCAATACGAATGACGTTCGTTCCTGCACCTTTAATATTCGCGCCCATATTGGAAAGCAAAGTCGCTACATCAATAATTTCGGGTTCTTTCGCTGCGTTTTCAATAATCGTTTTGCCTTTTGCTTTAACAGCCGCAAGCATGATATTGATCGTGGCACCGACGCTGACGACGTCTAAATAAATTTTCGCGCCATACAGTTCATCTGCACGCAAATAAATAGCGCCGTGTTCATTTTCGACTTTGGCACCTAGTGCTTCAAAGCCCTTAATATGTTGATCAATTGGGCGTGGACCCAAGTGACAACCTCCAGGTAATCCGATAACGGCGTGCTTGAACTTGCCAAGCATCGCCCCCATCATATAGTAGGATGCACGAAGTTTTTTGACGTTACCGTTAGGCAATGGCATAGAAATGATTTCAGTTGGATCGATGGTCATCGTGCCATCTTTCATTTCCACTTTGCCGCCGATTTCTTCGACGAGCGCCTGCAATGTATAGACATCTGAAATTTCGGGAAGACCTGCAATTGTAACAGGTGAATCTGCTAGAATAGCCGCAGGAATAAGAGCTACTGCGCTGTTCTTCGCTCCACTCACTCTGATCGTTCCTTGCAGTCGTTTTCCGCCTTTGATTTTATAAACGTCCATTTCAAGCTCCTTTTGTTCTATCACTTATTCGTTCTGGTTTCCCAGTCTTTCAAAAACTGATCGATTCCTTTAGTTGTCATCGGGTGTGCAAATAGACTCTGAAGTACGTTGAATGGAGTTGTCGCAATATGCGCTCCTGCAAGAGCTGCAGCCGTAATATGTTGTGGGTGTCTGATGGAAGCTGCGATAATTTGTGTATCCAAGTCATGGATCGTGAAGATATCTGAAATCGTTTCAATTAACTCGACACCATTTTGGCCAATGTCATCCAAACGTCCGATGAATGGTGAAACGTATGTCGCGCCTGCACGCGCTGCTAGCAAGGCTTGATTGGCACTAAAAATGAGAGTGACGTTCGTTTTGATTCCTTCTGCTGCGAATACAGAACAAGCTTTCAAGCCTTCAGGTGTCATCGGTAATTTCACCGTGATGTTTTCTGCAAGGGCTGCAAGTTTACGTCCTTCTTCGATCATACCTTCTGCATCCAAAGCGATGACTTCCGCACTGACAGAACCAGGTACGAGAGCCGTAATTTCTTTCAAGCGGTCATGGAATGAAATATTTTCTTTTGCGACAAGCGATGGGTTCGTTGTGACACCAGAGATGATCCCCCAGCTATGCGCTGTTTTAATTTCCTCAAAATTGGCTGTATCTATAAAAAATTTCATGTATGTTATCCTCCTAGTTGTGGTTGATTCATTTAGCTAAAAAGCAAAGAAGGAGACATGTTCCGCTCCTCCTTTGCTCAATCAGCATTCTGTAATTACGCTTGGTTTGAACTGCCGAACTCACGCATTTTACCGATTACCGTTGCTTTGATCGCTTCGCGCATTGGTCCAAGGAATTTACGTGGATCGTAGACTTCAGAATCTTCGTTAAGGATTTCGCGTACAGCTTTTGTACCTTGAATCTGATTTTCTGTGTTGACGTTAATTTTAGACGTACCAAGTGAAATGGCACGTTGGATATCCTTCGTCGGAATACCTGTACCACCGTGCAACACGAGTGGAATATCCCCTTGTTTCGAGATTTCTTCCATTTCTTCAAATCCAAGATTCGGTTCGCCTTTATACGGTCCGTGTACAGAACCAAGTGCAGGTGCCAGGCAGTCGATACCTGTCTTTTCTACAAGCTCTCTGCATTCAGCCGGATCTGCATAAATAACACCGTCTGCGATGACGTCATCTTCCTGACCACCAACTACGCCAAGTTCAGCTTCTACTGATACATTATGTTGCTTCGCGAAATCCACCACTTTTTTCGTGATTTCAATGTTTTCTTCAAGTGGCTTAGAAGATGCATCGATCATGACAGAAGTGAATCCTGCTTCAATCGCTTCCTTACACTTCTCAAAGCTAGAACCGTGATCCAAATGAATGGCTACCGGCACAGTAGTACCGTAGTCCTCCATTAATCCTTTGACCATCATAACGACTGTTTTGAATCCGCCCATATAGCGTGCAGCGCCTTCTGAAACGCCTAAAATAACAGGTGACTTCTCTTCTTCGGCAGCTTGTAAGATGGCCTGTGTATATTCCAGGTTATTCAAGTTATATTGGCCGATCGCATATCCTCGCTCTTTACCTTGGATCATCATTTCCTTCATCGAGACCAGTGGCATGTTAAATTCCTCCTTGAGTTTTTCACGAATTTTTATGTGTAGTAATTATAGTTATTTCCATCCATTAGCATATCAAATTCATGCAATGATTACTACTATCAGACGTCTAGTCGCTCCAACCTTTTTAAGACACTATCGCGCACTTCAAAAATATCGAACGGTTTGGTAAAGTGCTGATCAATACCAAGTTTATCGGCATCTTGTAGTAATTCTATTTCACTGTACGCTGTCATCATCATGACAATTGCGTCAGGTGATAGGGTTCGGATTTCTCTTAATACCTCGACGCCATTCATGCCTGGCATCTTCATATCAAGTAAAATACAGTCTGGATTAAGTTTCTGAACTATTTCTAACGCTTCTTTTCCATTTGATGCAAGCGCTGTCATTATTCCGGTTGGTTTGAAGATTTCCTCCAGCAATAATCGAATCCCTGGTTGGTCATCTACAATTAATAAATGTTTCATCCACATCTCTCCCATCACCTAATTTATCTTGTCTGATATTGTACTTACAGTGTAATCTAACTTTTAGTATTCTTGTAAAATAAAAGCACGTGTATAGAAAAATTATGTATGATTCTATCTCTCTATTTTATTTGTTTATGTAATACTGTTCAAGAAAATTCCAAAAACTCCTCTATTTTTCGTCAACTATTTTGCACTTCTTTCATTTCTCACCTATACTGAGCTTTTGGAGGGGTTTTCGTGAAAATATTAACTACACAGATTAGAGGTCTTCTGGAGAGAATTGCAGAAGGACTAGATGAATCAATGGAAGAAACGGCTCGTTTATTGGCGCAAGCGTTAGTAGGCGAAGGACGAATTATCTTGACAGCTTTTGATGAAATGGAAGCTGTTACTGCGACTGCACTGGATGGTGTCGAACCGTTGGAGGGTGCTATTCGTTACACTAAAGAGTTGGAGCTGACGACGGCGGATCGCGTGTGGTTGCTTGTGCGAAAGGCAGATCATCCCGCTGCGCTTAAGCTGGCACGCGAGCTCGCGGATCAATTCATCCCATTTGCTGTGTTGGCTGCGGATAAGGAAGAAGATGATAATGAACTTGCTTCTCTTGCGTATACGTATATTTCGACAGGTTTGAAAAAGGGACTGATTCCGGGGCCTACAGGCGAAAGAATCGTACAGCCCCACGCGCTTGCTGCGTTGTTTGTATATGAGGCAGTGAAGCTGTCGATTGACGATATGTTGGCAGATGAAGACGATGGGCTGTAACTGGGCATAGGCTGGAGTTGCTGTTGGGGTGTGGATTGGCGCTTCGGAGGGACGCGTGTCTTATGATCCCGCGGCACCCCTCCTAGTGCAACGATGTGCTCCAATCCCTGCATTGCAAGTGGATAATACTTCTTGTTGCGCATTGAACTGTCGCAAACGCTCAATAATCTGTTCAAGCGCTCATATTTCCTGCGTAGCCGCTCATTAAACTGATTAAGCGCTCATAACTCAAGTCTAACCGCTCTATCATCAGCGACAAGCGCTCATACTAGGTCGGCAACCGCTCATATTAGCTGAATTCACCATATAAGTAGGATTGAAGCGAAAGCTGGAGCTTCAATCCCAACGCAATCTCTCCCTTCACTCTCACTTCTACTACCGCCCTAAAATTTTTAAAGTAAAAATGCCCACAGAGGACAAGTCTTCTGTGGGCACTGTTTTTAGTTTCTATGCTCAAGCGCCGCGCGGATAAAGTCGCGGATTAGTGGTGATGGACGATTTGGACGGGAAGCAAATTCTGGGTGGAACTGGCAAGCCACGAAATATGGATGGTCTTTCATCTCCATAATTTCGATCAAGCGACCGTCCGGGCTAATTCCAGATACGATAAATCCTGCTTCTTCCAACTGCGCACGATATGCCAAGTTCATCTCATAACGGTGGCGATGACGCTCGTACACTAACTCCTCGCCATATGCAGCGGAAGCCTTCGTGTTTTCAGCTACTTTACACGGATAAGCACCTAAACGTAATGTACTGTCTGCTTCACGTGCTGTACGGCAATCTGGGTGGAATGTCGTAATCTGATGCTCAGTCTCTGTGTCGAACTCCAGTGAATGAGCTGTTTTTAGACCGATGACATTACGTGCGATTTCAGTAGCTGCTAACTGCAAACCTAAACTGATACCGAAGAATGGGATTTTCTGTTCGCGTGCATACGTAATCGCTTCAATTTTCCCATCGATTGCACGATCTCCAAAACCACCTGGCACAAGAATACCATCTACGTCTCCAAGAAGTTCTGCTACGTTTTCAGACGTCACATCTGCCGAGTTGATCCACTGAATATCGATGTCTGCATCGAACGCATATCCAGCATGACGCATAGCTTCAACTGCCGAGATGTATGCATCTTGTAATTCTACATACTTACCAACTAAACCGATTTTCACTGTTTCTTTTAGTGACTTAACCAACTTCACTAGTTCTTCCACTTCCGAAAGTTCAGGCTGTGGTGTTTCAAGACCCAAGTAGTCCACAACTAGCTGATCCATGTTTTGTTCATGCAAACGAAGTGGTACTTCGTATAGAGTTTCCGCATCAAGTGCTTCAATTACTTCTTCTGACTTAATGTTACAGAATAACGCGATCTTGTCTTTCATTTCTTGCGGAACTGGGTACTCGCTTCGCACGACGATCATGTTCGGCTGAATTCCAAGACTACGCAATTCCTTTACACTGTGCTGTGTCGGCTTCGTTTTCATTTCACCAGCTGCATGCAAATACGGAATGAGTGTGTTGTGAATGTACATCACGTCATCCTTCGCAAGATCCGTTTTTAATTGGCGAATGGCTTCAAGATACGGCAATGATTCGATATCCCCTACACTGCCACCAATTTCTGTAATGACGACATCTGCGTTCAATGTTTGACCTGCACGTTTGATCAATTCTTTAATTTCATTGGTAATATGTGGTATTACCTGAACTGTTGCACCATTATATTCGCCAGCGCGCTCTTTGCGCAATACTAGATCATAGACTTTCCCCATCGTTACGTTGGAGTAACGATTACATTCGATGTCTATAAAACGCTCATAGTGACCGATGTCAAGATCCGTTTCCGCTCCGTCTTCCGTTACGAAAACTTCTCCGTGCTGGTATGGGCTCATCATGCGTGGATCAATATTGATATATGGATCGAATTTTTGGTTCGTGACTTTCAAACCGCGGTTCTTAAGTAAACGTCCGAGTGATGCTGCGTTGATACCTTTACCTAAAGAAGAGACGACGCCGCCTGTAATGAAAATATATTTTGTCATGTGTAGTGCCTCCATTTATTCTTTTTCCAAGCTATTAGGGTCGATATAAAATCAAAAAAGCGCCCCGTTTGTAGCGTAACTACAATAAGGAGCGCGTATACACGAATTTATGTGTCCTTTTCAGGAGCCCATCCAAATCTTATATTTTTGGGCACTAAAAGTCAAGTCCGATTATTTCTCTTCCTCGTACTCTTCGTCTTCTTCGTACTCTTCTTCATCGTCCTCGTCATCTTCTTCGATATCGAGTTCTACTTCGGGAATAACTTCCAGGTCGTCATCAGGATCGATTAAGTCTTCCTCGAGTTCGACTACTTCCTCTTCTTCCTCATCCTCGTCGTCTACATCATCTTCTTCGCCGAGTTCTACGTATTCTTCATCGAAGATTTCTTCTTCGTCATCATCATCTTCTTCGATATCATCTTCGTCATAATCTTTTTTCTTCTTTTTCTTTTTACGTACTTTTACGACAGGTGCTGTTTCTTCTTCAATCTGATCAACTGGATACCATTCGCGTAAGCCCCAACGGTTGTCTTGGATCGCAAGGAATCTGCCATCGATGTTCAGGTCTGTATAAAATTGAAGGAGTTTTTCCTTCAATTCTTTCTCGCTTATACCTGTAAGTTTACGGAACTCTTCCATTAATTCCGCCAACGTGAGGGATTCACGTCGTTCTGTCAGTACCTGGTGCGTAATGTTGATTAATGATTCTTCCAACAGTTCTTCTTTTGTCATGTCATGGATATTCAATGTATGGCACGTCCTTTCTTCTATCAATCACACGCGGAACCGACCAAGTCAGTGAATGATTTGGCCGATCGACGTTTTTATCTTGTAGCATATAAGCATAGTGTACATTATATACGTTATTTCTACCAATATGCTACATTCTTTTACTTCTCTTTATATTTCTATACTCAGTAATGGTCAAATACCCCAGGTAGACCGCCCCAATGGTGAAGGGGATTATGCCGAGTCCGCTGTTGTAGAAGATGAGTGTGAGTGTAATTAAGAGAGCTATTATGATTGCATGATAGTACCATCTCACATTCAGCACGTCCCTTTTCTTTGTTGTTCTCATTATACTGACTAACTTACTAAATTATCCACTTTGATGGGGAAAGAATTTTGCGTAATGGATTAAGTTTCATAGGATACTTGAGATAGAGTGGCTGGCATGGCTGTTGGGGTGGCGATTGGCGCTTCGGAGGGGACGCTTTCCTGAGGGTCCGCGGTGAGCCAACTAGGTCGCTACGCTCCCTATAGTTGTCTCACCTGTCGGACTGATCCTCTAGGAGTCGCCCCTCCTACGCGCCAATCCCTTGCAATCAGAGTGGGTGCCACTTATTGTTGCCCATTAAAGCTGCGCTTGTAATTGGTTTAGTACCTATCGTTCGCACTCACTCTGGCCTTAAACTTAACTACTTTCAAAGGCAAGAAAAACTCACACTCCATAGCCACTGAGTATCCTACGTCCTTCCACTCTCTACATAAGGATTGCAACGGAAGCTGGGACGACTCTGAGAGGATCAGCGAAAGCCGTAGCGAAGGACGGCTTTTGCGAGTAAAAGCGAAGCGTTAGGAGCATGCACTTTTACAGATTGTATTTGAGTAAGCCACGCCCTCCGGAACGCGTCCCCAGCTGGAGTTGCAATCCCAAGCACTTAGCCCATACAAAAGAGGATGCCACAAGAAGTGATGGCTTCTGTGAGATCCCCTTTGAGATGCAATTACATATTACGGCGGTACTGCCCGCCTACTTCGTAAAGCGCATTCGTAATTTGTCCGAGACTCGCTACTCGCACCGTCTTCATTAACTCAGCGAAGACATTGCCTCCTGTAATCGCCACTTCCTGAAGATCAGCAAGCGCTTGCCCCGCTTCGTCAGCATGTTTAGCTTGGAACGCGCGTAAATTGGTAATCTGTGACTCTTTTTCTTCTTGTGTCGCACGCGCCAATTCCATATTGTCGATATCTTCCTCAGACGGCGGATTCGGGTTCAAATATGTGTTGACACCGATGATCGGCAGCTCGCCTGAGTGCTTCTTCATTTCATAATACATCGATTCTTCCTGGATCTTGCCGCGCTGGTACTGCGTCTCCATAGAGCCCAGTACGCCGCCACGGTCGTTCAGTCGATCGAATTCTTGTAATACCGCTTCTTCTACGAGACTTGTCATTTCTTCAATGATGTAAGCCCCTTGAAGCGGATTTTCGTTCTTCGATAAGCCGTGTTCTTTCATGATGATCATTTGGATCGCCATCGCACGACGAACAGATTCTTCTGTTGGTGTCGTAATGGCTTCGTCGTAAGCATTCGTGTGCAACGAGTTACAGTTATCTTGTAGTGCCATCAATGCCTGCAATGTTGTGCGAATGTCGTTGAAATCAATTTCTTGCGCATGCAAACTACGGCCGGATGTTTGGATATGGTACTTCAATTTTTGACTGCGTTCATTGGCTCCGTACTTGTCACGCATCGTAACCGCCCAAATGCGACGCGCCACGCGACCAATTACCGTATATTCGGGATCGAGTCCATTTGAGAAGAAGAACGATAGATTTGGTGCAAAGTCGTCGATATGCATGCCGCGGCTCAAGTAATATTCCACATACGTGAAGCCGTTTGCGAGTGTGAACGCTAGCTGCGAAATCGGATTGGACCCTGCTTCTGCGATATGGTAGCCCGAAATGGATACAGAATAATAATTACGAACTTTTTTATCAATGAAATACTGCTGGATATCGCCCATTAAACGCAATGCAAATTCTGTAGAGAAGATACATGTATTTTGTCCTTGGTCTTCCTTCAATATATCCGCTTGAACTGTTCCACGAACTGTTTGGAATGTCATTTCACGTACTTCAGTGAACTCTTCGACAGTAAGTGTCCGTCCGAGCTCTTCTTCTTTTTTACGTACTTGCTGATCGACTGCTGCGTTCATGAACATCGCTAGAATAATGGGTGCCGGTCCATTGATTGTCATGGAAACAGACGTCGTGGGTGCGCAAAGATCGAAGCCGTCATAGAGCTTTTTCATGTCTTCTAGTGTACAGATGCTCACACCAGACTCGCCAACTTTTCCGTAAATATCAGGACGCTCGTCAGGATCTTCTCCGTATAACGTGACAGAGTCAAACGCTGTAGATAAACGTTTTGCATCGTCATCTTTTGATACGTAGTGGAAACGACGATTTGTACGTTCAGGTGTTCCTTCTCCAGCGAACTGACGGCGCGGATCTTCTCCTTCACGTTTGAATGGGAAGACACCTCCAGTATACGGGAAGAATCCTGGAGCATTCTCGCTGTATACAAAGCGTAGGATTTCTCCATAATCTTTATATTGCGGCAAGACCACTTTCGGAACCTTCAAGCCAGATAGACTAACGGTATTAAGCGTCGTACGGATTTCTTTGTCGCGGATTTTCACCACATATTCATCCTGCTCGTAAGACTCTTTCAAAGGTTCCCAGTTTTTCAAAGCACGCTTAGATTCGCTTGTTAATTGCTCCTCGACGCCTTCTTTCAAGCTATTCAATGAATCTAGTAATGCTTCATTAGAATCGGCTTCTTTCACCGCTTCAATCGCACCTTCCAATTGGAACACGCGGCGTGCCAGTTCTGCTTGCTGTTTGGATTTCGCATGGTAGTTACGAACGGTGGAAGCGATTTCACGCAAGTAATGGCTTCGGTCGGGCGGAATGATTACGGTTTGCTTTTGATTCGTCACGAAGTCTGTGTAGCTTGTCGTCCAATCCGAATCCGTTGCGTTGTTAATTTTTTCAACAAGCGCTGCGAAAAGTGTGTTAGTGCCCTTATCGTTAAACTGGCTTGCAATCGTTCCGTATACAGGCATTGTTTCTAGATCCTGATCAAATAGCAAATGACTACGCTGATACTGCTTGCGTACTTGAATCAATGCATCTTCGGAACCTTTGCGCTCGAATTTATTGATAACAATTAAGTCCGCAAAGTCGATCATGTCGATTTTCTCAAGCTGTGTCGGCGCACCGAATTCGCTCGTCATGACGTACATCGAAACGTCGGAGACATCTGTAATGCGCGCATCCCCTTGCCCGATCCCACTCGTCTCTACAATAATTAAGTCATAGCCAGCTGCTTTTGTGACATCGAGTACATCATGGATAGCGGTTGTCAGCTCGGAACGTGATCCACGTGTTGCGAGACTACGCATGTAAACACGGTTATTAAAAATCGCATTCATGCGAATCCGGTCGCCAAGTAACGCACCGCCTGTTTTTTGCTTTGTTGGATCTACAGAAAGAATCGCTACTCTTTTGTCAGGGAATTCACGCAAGAAACGGCGAATTAATTCATCCGTCAAGGAACTTTTACCTGCTCCACCTGTACCTGTGATACCGAGTACTGGTGTTTGCTTGGACATAGAACGTGCATGGTCGAGTAATTGCTCCGTCGCGTCATCTTTGTTCAAATGCTTTTCTTCTACGTAGGTAATTAAATTGGCTAGGATCCCTGGTGTTTCTGCTGTCAGTTGTTCCAGATTAGCCTCTTCGCTTTCGGGAGTCGTGGAGAAATCCGATAGTTCCATGATTTTATTGATCATGCCTTGCAGACCTAGTTTCCGACCGTCTTCCGGTGAAAAGATCCATTCAATGCCGTATTCATGCAACTCTTTGATTTCTTTCGGGATGATGACTCCTCCACCACCGCCGAATATTTTAATGTGAGAAGCGCCTCTTTCCTTCAGCAAGTCATGCATGTATTTGAAATACTCCACGTGACCACCTTGATAGGATGACATAGCGATTCCTTGCACATCTTCTTGAATGGCAGCGTTTACAACTTCCTCAACAGATCGATTATGTCCGAGATGAATAACTTCCGCTCCGGTTGCCTGTAATATTCTGCGCATGATATTGATCGATGCATCATGCCCGTCGAATAAACTCGATGCCGTCACGAAACGAATATGGTGTTTCGGTTTATAGATTTCCTCAGTTACCATTTGCCTTCCACCTTCCGTACATGCTGACCGCCGCCACGAAGGTTTTCATGGCGGAGTCCGCAAGTTATTTACTTCTCTACGCCTTTGATAATTAGATCAGTTTGTATTTTCGTATAGCGTTGTAACGTATATTGTTTGCGCAACGCCCATCTTCTGAATGACCACATTTGGCCAGATACGAGGATGTGGTGTGCGGTCAATGATACTTCATCCGGTCCGATGTGTAGGTTCCCAGCTTCCATGCATTTACGAATGATGATCTCAAATTGCTCGACCATTTCCAGTTCTTTAGTGAGTACATAACGAAGCGCCTCGTTTGGTAACGACTTCGACTCCTGGTACATGACGAGGAATTCATCCGACATTTGATCGATGACTTCGTAATACCGTGCAATCGCCACACGTAGCCCTTCTACCGTGTTGTCATTGTTATCGAGTTCAGATAAACGAAAC
The DNA here is from genome assembly GCF_002743165.1 of Sporosarcina sp. P19. NCBI lineage: Bacteria > Bacillati > Bacillota > Bacilli > Caryophanales > Caryophanaceae > Sporosarcina > Sporosarcina sp. P19. The sequence continues at coordinate 205,668 of NZ_PDYR01000005.1, forward strand.
TTGACTTCATTATAAATATTGTCACAGACGAGATAAAGGACATCTTCTTTTGTCCGAATATACTCGTACAGTGTGCCAATACTGAAGCCCGCTTCTTTGGCGATTTCACGTGTAGTCGTCCTGTGGAATCCTTTATCGATAAACAATTTCACAGCGCCCCGGCTAATTTGTTCACGTCGCTTCTGAACGAGTTCTTCGTCTTTGACGGTAGATTTCACTTCATGTTTTGGCATTGCATAGACCTCCTGTTATTTCGTCAGCATACGCGAGATGACGAGACGTTGAATTTCTTGTGTACCTTCATAAATTTGCGTGATTTTTGCGTCACGCATATAGCGCTCTACCGGATAATCTTTTGTATAACCGTAGCCGCCGAATACTTGAACCGCTTCTGTTGTTACTTTCATCGCTGTGTCACCAGCCATTAATTTCGCCATAGCAGATGCTTTACCATACGGCAGGTCGTTCGATTCGAGCCATGCTGCTTGGTATGTCAACAGACGAGATGCTTCTGTCGCTGTCGCCATATCCGCTAGTTTGAAGCTGATGCCTTGGTTAGCTACGATGGGCTTGCCGAATTGTACACGTTCTTTTGAGTAGTCGACTGCAGCATCCAATGCGCCTTGTGCAATTCCTACTGCTTGCGCGGCAATTCCGTTACGTCCGCCATCAAGTGTTTTCATTGCAATAATGAACCCATCACCTTCTGCTCCTAGAAGGTTTTCTTTCGGCACGCGACAGTTATCCAATACGACTTCTGTTGTCGGGGATGAACGAATACCCAGTTTTCTCTCTTTTTTACCTACAGAAAATCCTTCGAATGTGCTTTCTACAATGAATGCGCTTGTTCCTTTATGTTTGGATTCTGGATCCGTTACAGCGAAGACAATATATGTGTCAGCAATTCCGCCATTGGTGATGAAGATTTTCGAGCCGTTAAGCACGTAGTCGTCACCGTCAAGCTTTGCCGTAGTTTTCATGCCGCCTGCGTCTGATCCTGAGCCTGCTTCCGTTAAGCAGTATGCCCCCATCTTCGAACCTTCTGCAAGTGGGCGTAAGTATTTTTGTTTTTGTTCTTCGTTGCCGTATTTAAATAGTGGCCATCCTGCTAGAGATGTGTGTGCAGACAAGACGACGCCTGTAGATGCGCAGACACGGGATAGTTCTTCTACTGCGATGACGTAGGCTAGGAAGTCGCTGCCGATGCCGCCGTATTCTTCTGGCCACGGAATGCCTGTGAGTCCGAGTTCTGCCATCTTGTGGAAGATGTCCATGTCGAAGGTTTCGTCTTCGTCTCGTTGTGCTGCGGTTGGTGCTACCTCTTTTTGTGCAAAGTCGCGCACCATTTTTCTGATCATTTCGTGTTCTTCTGATAATTTAAAGTCCATTGTTCTCCCACCCTTTTGTTTGTTTGGTTAATGAAAATTTCATTGGAAATAGTAAGGCTTGATGTTGGCTTGCGGTTTGGGGATTGGAGTTCCAGACAGGGACGCTTTCCGGAGGGCGTGGCTTGAGCCGCTTCCCTCACTTCGTTCAGTCCAGGGTCTCAAGGCGCACGCTGATCCTCCCGGAGCATTCCTGTTTGGTTAGTGGAGCCCTATTGAAATAGAAAAGTCCCCTTGGTATGATTCGGGGGTGTCAAGGCATCGACTACTTGACCCCTAATAATAACCAAGGAGGA
>NZ_PDYR01000006.1:0-176486 GCF_002743165.1 Sporosarcina sp. P19
CGACTTGCATGTATTAGGCATGCCGCCAGCGTTCGTCCTGAGCCAGGATCAAACTCTCCATAAGAGAAATTCGATTAGCTCGAGTTTCATTTGCTGGCATCAATTAAGATACTCATTTTGTTTATGTCATCGTTAAATGCATAAACTGTATTTCGTTAACGTTTTGCTGTTCAGTTTTCAAGGTTCATTTATTCTTTAAAATAATGGAGCGGGTAGGGAGAATCGAACTCCCATCATCAGCTTGGAAGGCTGAGGTTTTACCACTAAACTATACCCGCGTATAAGTTGTAATTAAATTGTAACGGTTGAGAATGTTTGGTGCGGTAAAGAGGATTTGAACCTCCACGGGGTTAACCCCCACTAGGCCCTCAACCTAGCGCGTCTGCCATTCCGCCACTACCGCTTTGTTTCAGCGACAATTACTAGTATACACCTTCAGTTTAATAAGTCAAGAACTTTCTTGAATTCTTTTTAAAATGAATGGTGAGCCGTACAGGATTCGAACCTGTGACCCTCTGATTAAAAGTCAGATGCTCTACCAACTGAGCTAACGGCTCATGTTAAAATGAAAGGAACAATTTGTCCCAAATACCTTTGATCTCTCTAAAGCATGTACCACGCAATAGAAATGGCTGGGGTAGCTGGATTCGAACCAACGAGTGACGGAGTCAAAGTCCGTTGCCTTACCGCTTGGCTATACCCCATCAATGATAACTCGCTATCAAATCTTCAGGGATTTGTTCATTTTATTAAAAGTGACCCCTACGGGATTCGAACCCGTGATACCGCCGTGAAAGGGCGGTGTCTTAACCGCTTGACCAAGGGGCCTTAATGGTAATGTCGGTTCAGCAAGCGAATGGTTTGTTGCGCTTGTCTTAGTCGACTTTTACTATTATAGACAGGGTGTTGCCGTTCGTCAACCTTTTTGGACAATCTTTTTTAAATAACTTTTCAATATGCCTTAAAACGTTGATATGACAACCTTTCCGTTTATAATTTTTATAAGCTACAAAGCCGTCTTTCACTTCTTTTTATCAAATTGTATAAAAGGCATCCAATCATTATGATTGAATGCCTTTCACGCTTTACTTCACTTTCGAGATCTCCCCTGCACATTTTCCACAGCGATACTTCGTGCAATCCATTCTTCTGCGCCTAGGATAATCCAGCCCGCAAGCCGTACAACGATATAGATGGATGATTGTACTTTTCGCTCTACGTTCCGTAAGCGGTTTGCAATGACGGGGTGAATTCGTCTCTTTCAGTAGCTGTTTAAAATCTGAATCTCCATGTTTATACCCCTTCCCTTCTATATGAAGGTGATAATGGCATAGTTCATGTTTAATGATCCCGATCAATTCTTCTTCATCATGAAGCTTAATAACCAATGGGTTGATCTCTATAAAATGATTACTTAACTTATAGCGACCACCCGTCGTCCGCAGCCTACTATTAAAAATTGCTTGATGGACAAACGGCTTATGGAAGATTTCCAATGAGATCTGCTCAACCAGCTGTTGTAATTGTTCTTCTGACATGCTGATTCTCTCCTTTATTTCTTAAGAGGAAGCATAGATAATGCGATACGCCCTTTTTGGCGATCGACGGAATCAATCCATACTGTAACAATATCACCGGATGCAACTACGTCTAATGGATGCTTTACATAACCATTTTTCATTTTGGAGATGTGTACTAGCCCATCTTCTGAAACGCCAATGTCTACAAATGCACCGAAATCTACTACGTTGCGCACTGTTCCTTGCATTTCCATTCCTTCATATACATCTTTGATATCAAGTACATCCGCTTTCAATAAAGGTTGCGGATAATCATCTCGCGGGTCGCGATTCGGACGCTGTAAAGTTTGTATAATATCTTGCAATGTTATTTCTCCTACGTCTAGCTGCGCAGCAAGTTGAGGGATATCGACGTGTTCGAGAGCAGCTGTTGCTTTTTCTGTTCCAAGCTGTGATTTGTCGAGTTGCAACTCTTTCAATACTGCTTCTGCCACTTTATAACTCTCTGGGTGAATGCCTGTCGAGTCGAAGCGGTCTTTTGATTCTGGTATACGTAAGAAGCCAATTGCCTGTTCGTAAGTTTTCGCGCCGAGTCTCGGTACTTTTTTCAGTTCTGTACGTTTTGTGAACTTACCTGCTTCATCTCTTGCTTTAACAATGTTCTCCGCAACGGCTTTTGACAGACCTGAAACATACTGTAACAGCGAAGATGAAGCGGTATTGACATTAACCCCCACTCGGTTCACCGCTGTTTCCACAACAAACGAAAGTGATTCGGTCAGATTCTTTTTCGCTACGTCGTGCTGGTATTGTCCCACACCAATAGATTCGGGATCGATTTTCACAAGTTCAGACAACGGATCCTGCAGTCTTCGTGCGATGGATACCGCACTTCTTTGCTCTACCTGCAGGTCTGGGAACTCTTCTCGTGCTTTTGCAGATGCTGAGTACACACTCGCGCCTGCTTCATTGACAATTACGTAGGAAACCGGCTCCGCCACTTCTTTTATTAGATCGACGATGAACTTTTCTGTCTCACGGGATGCAGTTCCGTTACCAATCGCAATAATGGATATCGGATATTTCTTCAATAAATCGCGTATTACTTTTTTTGATGCTTCTTTTTGTGGCTTTGGTGGATGAGGATAGATGACAGAGATATCATGTAACTTTCCTGTTTCATCCACTACCGCAAGTTTACATCCTGTTCTAAATGCCGGATCTACACCAAGTACTGTTCTACCTTTTAATGGCGGTTGTAATAGAAGGCTACGAAGGTTTTCCGAAAACACGTGAATTGCCTGCGTTTCTGCTTTTTCGGTTAAAGTCGTTCGTACTTCTCTTTCTATTGAAGGAGCAATTAATCGTTTAAAAGAATCCTCTAACGCTTCTCTTATATACGTTGCGGATGAAGTAGGATGTCGCTTTAGATACACACGCTCGAGATCACCAATGATGCGATCTGCTGGGAAACCTACCCCCACACGCAATACATCTTCTTTTTCTCCCCGATTAATAGCTAACACGCGGTGAGGCACGATTTTACTGAGTGGCTCTTCATATTCATAGTAGTTTTCAAAAACTTTTCGTTCATCTTCCGCACCTTTTTTAATAGTGGCTGTTAATTTCCCAGATGCCCATGTGATTTTACGAATCTTCTCCCGTATTGTTGCGTCTTCTGATACTCTCTCCGCAATGATGAACTTAGCCCCTTCTAACGCATCCTCTATTGTAAGGATTTCTTTTTCAAGATTGATATAGGCTTGTGCTGCAGATTGAATGTTCTCGGATGTCTGTTGCATTAATTGGTCAGCGAGAGGTTCCAAGCCATTTTCAATCGCAATCATTGCCTTCGTACGTCGTTTCTGTTTATAAGGGCGATACAAGTCCTCAATTCGCTGCAATACGGTTGCACGTTCGATCTCTGCCTTTAACGTATCATCCAGCTTTCCTTGTTCATCGATTAAGCGCAGAACTTCTTCTTTTCGCTGTTCAAGCGACTTTATATAGTGATAGGCATCTTCAATATCCTTGATTTGTACTTCGTCGAGCGAACCTGTTGCTTCCTTCCGGTAACGCGCAATAAAAGGTACAGTGTTGCCTTCTTCCAATAGCGCGATGACACTTGCCGTTTGGGGCTTACTGATTCCTGCACGACTTGCTGTTGCTTCCATAAGATCTTTTGACAATTCAATCACCCTTTCTCCTTTCCATATAATAGCATGTTTCCAATACGCTTTCCTTCTGCAACCATTTATTTTCAAGCACAAAAAAAGCCGCTTCAACCTAATGAAGCAGGCTAGCTGCGATGAATGTTGCATCATCATCATCCTCAATCGTCCGTTCAACCTTTTTATACAATTGATACGGAGTAGAGCTTTCTTGTAAGTACTTTTTAGGACTTCGCAAATTCACACCATCAGAATGAAGAAAGAACCGGTCATTCTTATTATAAGGATACCTTTGTGTTCGAGGCGATTGTGGTCGTCCGGACAGATAACCCATTACTGGTAAAGGATAAATCATCTGACCATTTGATTGCAGTATATAGATCCGGATGTTACCGACACAACTATATTCTATAGTTTGCTGTTTAAAGTACACTTTTACAATCCCTACTGCCGCACCGCGTTTATGCAACATCTGTTTATTGCAACGCAGTAACAAATCGTCAGGTGATTCATGATGATACATCTTTAAGACTTGTGGAATTATTTCAGCCGATTCTTTTGCTTCTGTTCCACTGCCTAAGCCATCTGCAATAGCACAAATGAAATAATCTTCTTCTGAATGAATGTAGTATGCATCCCCAGAATCTTTATTACCTTTTTTGGACTGTTGATATATATATGCCTCTACATAGTCATTCTCAAAAGTCTCCACTAATTTGCACCACCACTTGTTAGGATTACTTCTTGTAACTTCTTAATTGCTTTGCGTTGCAGTCTTGAAACGTGCATTTGGGAAATATCCAGTAATTCTCCAGCTTCTTTCTGGCTCATCTGATCGATATATGTATACTGGATAATTTGACGTTCGCGTTCACTTAAAACGTTCAGTGCATTCAAAACAAGCATACGCTGATCTGTCTTTTCAAAACCGCCATCAGTTTCACCAATGATATCAAGCAGTGTAATGGTTCCACCTTCTGAATCCGCGTCCAGTGTATGGTCAATCGACAGCGCTTGGTAACTTCTGCCCATTTCCATCGCTTCAAGTACTAATTCTTCGTCGGTACCAAGATATTCTGCTATTTCATAGACCATTGGCGAACGCTGAAATTCAGTCGTTAACGTTTCAACAGCCGCTTTTATCTTCGGCCCTAACTCTTTGATTCGTCTCGGTACGTGAACTGCCCAGGTTTTATCACGAAGGAATCGCTTAATTTCCCCGATGATTGTCGGTACGGCAAACGCTTCGAAGTTCCGTCCTTGCTCAGGATCATATCTCCGAATTGCTCCTAATAGTCCGAGCATTCCCGCCTGCACAATATCTTCATGATGAGATTGCCCACGGGAATATTTGCGCGCGATGGAGTGTACTAGTCGCTCATAATGCAGGACTAGTTGTGTTTGCGCATGGTCGTCATTATTCTCTTGATATTCATGTATCCATTTAATGACTTGCTCTTTTGTCTCACTGTCACGAGAAGACTGTTGATTTGACATGGTCCTCTCCCCGCTCTCTGCCCAAATATTTGGTCATGAAAACAATGACACCCTCCCCATGGTCAACTTTGACTTCATCCATTAATGTTTCCATCAAGTAAAGTCCTAAGCCACCTTCTCTAAGAGGTGAATCCTCATTCCAATCTTGATATGGGCCGACTTTTTTCTTTGTTTCTTCAAAGTCGAAGCTTTGACCATGATCTGTCACAACAATTTCCAGGCGATCTTTATAAAGGGCACACCCCAAAATCACTTCACCTGTTTTTTCATCATTATACGCGTGTTGCACAGCATTTGTCACTGCTTCACTTGCCGCGATCTTCAAATCTTCAATTTCGTCATATGTGAATCCAATACGACTTGCAAGACCTGATATAGCTAAACGAGCTACACCTACATATTGGGCTTTTGCCGGAACCTTTATTTCAATGTAATCAAACGCTTGCATTATCTTCGCCACCTTTAGATTGTTCAATCTCCATAATGTCACTGAGGCCCGTAATTTCAAACAATCGGTAAAGGCGTTGGTTTAGTCCTTTAATAACTAATTTCCCGTTATGCGCTTTTACTTCTTTATAGAATCCGACAAATATGCCTAAGCCTGTACTGTCCATATAATTTACTTCAGATAAGTCTAATTCCACTTCGATTCCTTCTACTAACTCTAAAGTAGCCAAATGTTCTTTCAATTTTGGCGCTGTATATATATATCGATTTCTCCGATAACTTTAAAATTATGTACGAGATCTTTATCAACTTGCTCAACTTGTAAATTCATTTCGCCACCCCGATCGCTTTCTCTATTTTCTATGAATGTATAGCATAGTTATATCCACTACACACTCATTGTTTTATACCCATTCTTAGACTTCTTAAACCTTCAATTTGTTTTTTTCAAAATCACAAGTGTGAAGTCATCGTGCAGTTCATAATTCTGCATTTTAGATAGCTCATTAAATAAATAGTCAACCATTGCTTGTGCACTTTCCGAACGTACTTCGTGCAATAGATTCTCTATAACATCCATTTCAATGAAGCCTTTATCTGTTCTAGTTTCCGTTACACCATCCGTCATAATCGCAATAAAGTCATTTTCTTCGAGACGCACAGTACGTTCTTCATACACCGCTTCTGCTTGAACGCCAAGTAACAGACCTTTACTTTCTAGCAAACTGTACGAATCTTCAGAAGCACGATAAAACAGAGCAGGCTCATGCCCAGCTGAAGAATAACGGAATACCGAGTTTTCTGTATCGTATTTTCCATAAAACATAGAAATGAACATAGAATCAGCAATGCTTTGCTCCACCATTTTATTGATAAAGCTTAATACTTCAAAAGGACTTCTTTTCTCATACCGCAAGCTATCCATGCCAAACTTCACCATGGACATATGCATAGCTGCAGACATGCCTTTGCCGATAATATCGGCAACCGCCAAGCAAACTTCTTGTTCAGTTTCTTTTAGAAAGTATACATAATCACCGTTCATTTGCTTCGATGGCTTGGAGATCCAACCTATATCCAGACCCTCCAACATAGGAGTTGTTGTTTGTAGCAAAGTACTTTGTACTCTCACCGCAATATCCATCTCTGTTTGAATGACTTCTTGTTTGCGGATTAAGCTCTGGTGTTCTTTTAACGCTAGTCCATAATGAATCATCATTTCAATTAAAAAATCGAAAGATACGCTGACATCGGCCGGCATATCTTTAATCAGTTCTTCAATAGACGTTTTATGAATACTGATGACATCTTCCGGCGCGATATTCTTTTCTATGAAGCTGCGGCTGAATTGCTGTCCCAAATAGAGAGCTTCTTCCCCTTTGGAGTGCAGATAATTCTCCAGCATTTGCTTATACTGCCTACCCGCCTCTTGTGGCAATACCCTTCAACTCCTAGTGCAACCATTTAGTCGCTGTAATAGTGGTACCTACACCCACTTCTGTTTCTACACGAAAATCATCCATCAATCGTTTGACTCCAGGCATTCCTGCACCTAGCCCTCCCGATGTCGTGTATCCATCTGTCATAACTTTTTGTAAATCAGAAATTCCCGGTCCTTCATCGGTAGCGGTAATTAGTAATCCCACCCGTACACCTACTGTAATAGGCACAATTTCGATTCGACCTTTTCCCGCGTAAAGATATATGTTTCTTGCTAATTCACTAATGGCAGTCGTAATTCTAGCTTGGTCGACTGTCCCAAAACCCGTACTTTTCGCCTCATTACGTCCTAATTGTCTAGCAGCAACAATATCCCATTCTGTCTTGATCTCTATAGAAGACCTGTGTTCCATGGTCAGGCCTCCAATTCTCTAGTCAATTTCTCTAGCCCATTCTCTAGATCTAATGCAGTTGTCACGTTCTCTAAACGGATGCCTAATTCAATTAGCGTGATAGCTACAGATGGTTGAATACCTGTTATAACAACTTTCGCACCCATTAGACTTGTCATATGAATAACATCCCCAAGTACTTTAGCGATGAATGAATCAATAAAGTCGATTGGCGTCAAATCAATCACAACGCCTCGTGCAGACGTTTTATGCAGTTGATTCAATAAATCTTCTTGGAATTGTAATGCTGTCTGATCATCAAGCTCTACTTGAATAGATACAATCAATGTGTCTTTTAGCTTTAGAATTGGGATTCGCATCTTCATACTACATTTCCTCCTCCACAATTGTTCGACCTGTCATTTCCAGCGCCTTTTGCATACCTCTGCGTAACGTGCTAGTCGTCGAGAAATCTGTAAGATTAATGCCAAGCGTTACAATAGTTTGCGCAATTTCCGGACGAATACCTACTAGCATACATTTTGCACCTACTAAACGAACAGCATCTGCCGCCTGGATAATATGGTGTGCAACCATCGTGTCTACTACTGGGACGCCTGTAATATCAAGTAATACAACTTCAGCGCGCTGCTTGACAACGCCCTCCAATAAATTCTCCATGATCAATTTCGCACGTTCCGTATCGATTGTACCGACTAACGGCATGACAGATATCTTGTCGAAAACAGGAATTAATGAAGCCGATAGTTCTTGCAATGCAATCTTCTGCAAGATATCCGTACGTTCCCACTTTGTGGAATATTCTTCAATAATGCTTTCTCTTAACGGATTGATCCAGTTCGAGAAGATGTTAATCCCTTCGCGTAAGTTAGACTCTTGTAAAATCCCCGTTTCAAAGAATAGATTATATACGACAGAAGAAAACGTATCAATTGCCCGATTGATGAATTTAATGGACCATCCAAAATGAATGATTTTTTCCGTGAACTCATCCAAACGTTCCTTGTCCACTGTATCGCGGTACGTTAGATTGGATGTCATCAGTTCTGTAAACTCTCTACTAGTTGTTGCTACTACAGGCGCTGGCATTAATTCCAGAAAACGTTCATCTGCGTTCTCTTTCATCTCTTCTACCCAACGCGTCGTAATTGTATCTATATTTTCAACTATACCTTTTCTCATGACTTCGTTCATCGTTATTTGTTCCTCCCTACATCTTCAGTTATCTCCATTGTATCGAATTTCGCTGCAAACTACATGTATTTTGTCGTTTTTTTCGAATTTACTATAAAAAAAACACTATAACCAATTGGCTATAGTGTTTCAAGCAGCCATTAGTTACTGGCGCCATCTGCAATAAAATTTGTTGGAATATGTATGCTAAAATTTAATAAGTCCGAAGCTTACTTGTAACGCTTCGTCGACTTGTTTCATTAACGCATCGTCTAAGTGAGTTATTTTGTCTGTAAGCCTTGACTTGTCGATTGTGCGGACTTGCTCGAGCAGGATGACTGAATCCCGCTCGAATCCATGCCGGGCCGCAGTAATTTCGACATGTGTCGGCAATTTTGCTTTTTGAATTTGTGCAGTAATGGCTGCTACAATCACTGTGGGACTGAATCGGTTACCAATATCATTTTGGATGATCAGTACCGGCCTAGTCCCACCCTGTTCAGAACCGACTACAGGTGACAAATCTGCAAAAAAGACGTCTCCGCGTTTAATTGCCAACTTTTCATCCTCCGCTGACGCAACGTTCTACGGTATGCTGAGCTTCAAATTCCGCATATAAACATTCTGCCGCTATGTTGAGGTTGATTTGCGACATTTCCACATAACCTCTTATCATGGCTTCACGTAATAAGGAAGCTTCACCATGTTCGATATGTTTCACATCTGTCGTATAAACGAAATCTTCTTGCACTTGCTCCCATTGAAAGATTGCGTCTTCATTTTGCTGTTGCAATCTGGTTGAGGCTATACTAAGTATTCTTTTATCGTTTTTATCCGTACGCAAATCGAGCACCTCCGACAAACCCATCCCTCTATTTCTATATCAATTCTATCTTACCACTTATATTGGAATATGAAAAGACAAGGTTTGAAGTGTTTTGACAAGAAATACTAGTTTCGTCAGTAGAATGTCGAATTGAATGATCGTTGCGTCATATATTCCAATAGATAGTTTCGACTTTTTTACGTATAGACTCTCGGTATCCGTGTAGAAAATGTTACAGCTATTTCATAGGGTATCGTGTTTAAGCGTTCAGACCATTCTTCTATAGCTATTTCTTCTTTGCCTTGTTTACCGATCAGTACCACCTTTTCCCCTTCAGGATATTCACGAGGTAATCGGATCATGCATTGGTCCATGCAAATGGTGCCAACAATCGGTACCCTCTTGCCGTCAATTAGTACTTCCTGACCTGTAAGCGAACGCTTTAAACCATCCGCATAGCCCACCGGTAATGTACCGATCCATTCTCCTTCAACAGCCTCATACGTACCACCATAGCTAATCGCCTCACCAGCAGTCATCTGTTTCACGTAAGTTAATTCAGTTTCAAGCGCTAATGCTCGCTTAAGTTTAAATGGTAGCTGCTTTGCCACAGTATCAGACGGCGGTATTCCGTATAAACTTATGCCAAAACGGACAGCATCTAGTGCATATTCAGGAAACAACAATGCCCCCGCGCTATTGGACGCATGAATAAGACGCGGTTTTTCAGGCAAACAATTTACTAGGCGCATGAATCGCTCAAACTGTCGCCGTGTTGGTTCTCGATCTTCTTCATCTGCACGTGCGAAATGTGTGAATACACCATCAATAGATAGATCGGACTGTTGAATACACTTCACCAATTGAGCAAGCTCTTCTTCAGTCCGTACTCCAATTCTACCCATTCCGCTGTCGATTTTTACATGAATCCTGCATTTATTATCAAATGGTTGTTGAGCAATCACTTGTTTTACCCAACTCTCACTCGTGACCGTTAATATAATGCGATGTTGTGCTGCTACTGCCGCAAATGATACCGGTGAAAGTCCCAGCACGAGTATATCCGCTGTCGGCTGTGTTTTCCTGAGCGTCATAGCTTCATCCGGAGTAGCAACAGCGAACATTTCTGCTCCCGCTTGTAATGCAACGGAAGCAGCCTGCGCGACTCCATGACCATATCCATCTGATTTGACGACCGCGATCAACTTAGTTTTTTTAGGTAAATAAGAAATAAGCTGTTCTGCATTGTGTTTAATAGCCGCCGTGTTAATAACCGCTCGCGTTGGCCGATATTGTGTTTCGTTGAACATTTCCTTCCACCTCGTTATAGGATAGACTGTAGCATGCAATAATTATCTATCCAAAGGCACAGTCTAGTCAATTGATTCAGCCGTTGATTACTTCGATTCAGTTGCTGTCATTGAATTCGCTACAGTGATCAGTTCTTCCTTGCTTAACATGTCAGATGCAACAAAGAACGCCATGCCATTTGCTTCCCAGTGGATGGATTGTTCTGTCAATGCCGCTACTGCGAATCCTAGATCAACCGGATCACCTTCTATGGATACAGGCATTTCATTCAATGGCTTTTCAGCCGGTTCTTGAATTACAACATATTCCTTATCCCCACTGAATGTCATAATAACACGCTGACCATTCTCAATTTCCACACTCTTTTCTTCTGACAATGTAGTACCTTGTAAATTAGCAACCGGATAGTACGTTTGTTGATTTACCTTAGCCTGTTCTTCCCCATCACCTTCTGTTGCTTCTTCATCAGAATCCGCTTTATCGCCGTCTGCTTTCGGTTTATCCATTTCCACTTTATATTCAGCAACTTTATGCTCTACACCCAATGCAATTTTATCGAACTTAATGGAGATCTTTTCTTCACCTGCTTCATCATGGATCGTCACCTTATTTGGTAACAAAGTCTTTTTATCGATATGAATTTTCTGAGTTGGTAAAAGTGACTTATGATTATTGCGTGTCGCCGTTTCAAAGATATACTCTTTTTCCTTTTCTTCCATTACTGCCGCCTTGTCTGCCTTAATATCTTCAGCAAGCGTTCCGATCAGATACCCCTGACTGTTTTGTGCCGGCCAGTCACTTTGGAATTTGTAGGTTTTGCCGAGTGACGGTGTAATGACGAATACGCCTTCTTCGTTACGAACGATCATTTGTGACTCTTCATTCCCCGATTGTGTCACATTTACTTTGTAAAACTCCGGCTTAGTATGCCATACTTCCACATTGTACACCCGAGGCTCTGAACCTGTTTTGATTTCCATCGAAGCATTTAACTCGTAGCCTTTTGTTTCATTCCACTTATTACTAAGTTTCTTCATGACATCTTCTTTGGAGGGTTTACCGCATCCTCCTAGTACTAACATAACTGCGATGACTGTTAACAAGATAATTTTTTTCCGCATTCTTTTCATCCTTTCTCCAATCAATTCGGGTAGCTTATCTTATGAGAGGGATGAATCGATTATGCGAGCTTGTTTTAAATTCTAATTAGATGCTTTCAGAGTTCCACTAAGACCACTTGTGCAGCAGCTACTGTTTGGGTATGTGTAATGCTAACGAACCCCTGAACCAGCTGACTATGAAAGTACAGTACAGGACGACCACTTGCTTCTGAAATGACTTCGATGTCCAGAAAACTGCAATCTGCTCCTATTCCAGTACCTCGCGCTTTAGAGAATGCCTCTTTGGCGGCAAACCGGCCTGCCAAGTATTCGATTTTACGGGGGCCACTTAGTGTTTCATATACATGTAGTTCTCTTTCGGACAATATCCGTTCTCTGAATTTGGTGTTGCGGCCATCCAAACGGGCTACACGGTCCAATTCCACGATGTCTAATCCAATTCCTTGAATCAAAATGAACAACTCCTTTCCCTTCAAGTTAAATAATATGTATAATCAGTACAGAAGATTGAGGTGAAACCATGTTTATACGAACGGAAAATTTTTCACAATATGTTCGCGCCTATCCCGTCGTGACATTTTTGCTTGCCTTAAATATCGGGATATTTATCTACACATTGATTCCCGGTATTGGTAATCAACTCTTTTTATTCGGCCTGGGAGATAACTTCCTCATTGCGAATGGAGAGTATTGGCGCTTAATAACCCCGATGTTTTTGCATGGCGGTTTTATGCACTTACTATTTAACATGTTCTCGCTTTTCGTTTTCGGACCAGAGCTTGAGAAAATCGCGGGGAAAGCACGGTTTATTACAGTGTATATGTTAGCCGGCTTATTCGGCGATATCGCAACATACTTCGTGCAGCCTGCTGCTTATACGCACGTCGGTGCAAGTGGTGCGATTTTCGGTGTGTTCGGTGCGTTTGGTGCACTTGTGTATTACACGAAGCATGCGTTTCCGCAGTTGAGACAAGTTATTTTGCCGATTATCGTCATTAGTGTTGTGATGACGTTTGTAGGAACGAATATCAACGTGACTGCGCACATAGCCGGGCTGCTTACAGGCTTCCTGATTGGGCTGAGCTTCTTCAATCCGAAGAACATCGTCAGTTGGCGAAAGAAATAGTGTGATGCAAAGTCAGACGAGGATGATCCTTGTCTGACTTTTTGAATTATAATGAAATAGTGAGAGAATTAGTGGGCACAAGAGGTGTTTCATTCAAGCCGGAGACGTTTTCCAAAGCGTAGATCTCATACCTTTTGTCCCCTCTCTGCCAGCCATTCTACTTCATTAAGCCCCAAAAGCCAGACAAGATTAGTTGTCTGGCTCTGTTTGTAATTCTGTGCTTTCCGCGTGAAATTCATACCAAGATAGGAACTTTTCTGCGTCCTCCTGAGGCATGTGACGAATGGATGGAGCGTCCAATGTCATTCCGGATTTGACATTGGACGTAATGGTCGCAACCTTTTTCCTGCGATGAAAATAATTCTGATCTAACTCCATCGATTGAATCCGATTTTTCTCCGTAAACACCGTCTGCCGGCTGATTGTGCGAAAACGCATCGTCAACTGCTTCGGCAAGATGGTATAGGCTGCTGTTTTGTATTGCCAAATACCGTGTAATCCTACCAATGGTAACAGTAGTAACGTCAGCAAGCCGTATGGGAAAAAGTTGTACGAGACAATTGCTATCGGGATAAGTGTCACCAATAACTTAAAACGATAGTAGAAACGTTTCCCTCTTCCACCAATTCTTTCCGTAGGTTCACTGAAATCTATATTTGGAAATAGTTCCTGTAACGGTTCAATGATGCGGTTTCGTTTCGCTAGCGGGAAAAGTTTGATTCGAGAACCTTCCCCCACTCCCCCAGCACTGTTGATGATGACCGCTCCATAGCCGAATAGTTGACGGAGAGGATTTTCAGTGATCGTGATATTTTGTACTCGTTTCAACGGCACAGTAACTCTTTTTTTCTCGAGCAACCCTCGCGTGATGACTAAATCATCTTTCTCACGCATGACCTTGAAATCATAATTTGCAAGAAATGTCATCGCAACGGATAGTATCCAAACGATAAGAAAACCGAGTGCTACTAAAATCGCAATGACGAATACACCGATACGGATGAACGATTTCAGCTCTCCGAACAACCAATCGTACGGAATGAGTTCTTCGATTTGCGATAAAAATACGATTGCACCCGATAAAATAACCCCGATCCCACCTGAAGTTGTCGCAAGCATAAGCAAGTCACCTGTCGTCATGGAGAAAATTACTGGCGCTGGTTGTTGTGCTACCCGAACTTCTTCCTCCGGGTCTCTAATCAATTGCCACTCTGTTTGATCAAATATTATCGGCTCCGGACCTAGTACTTTTACTTTTTTCGCCTGCTTGATTTCTTTTTCAATCTGTTGCGCCGCTTCTTTCGTGATGGCAGTTAATTCAGCCTCGGCATCTTTACCTGAAGATGAGCCTGCTGTTTCTATTTTGACTTTCACCAACTGGAACGGTCGGTGAAAAATACCTTCTGTGTAATCCAGACTTTGAATACGATCGAATGGAATGTAACGCTTTTTCCGCACAAACAAACCCGATACGATGCGCAATTCTTGATCCTCAAACCAGTAATCAAAACGGCGCCATTTTACAATACCCGAAACTAACGTGAATACGATCAGCACGCCGAATAAAATCAACGACCAATACTGGATATACCATGGAGCTGTACTTTCTCCTTTGAAACCATTCACGAAAACCAAAATCACGAATGGACCAATCAATTCTTTCAGCGTGTTCGCAGTCTCAACGACAGCAGATATCCAATGAAGTTTATAACGTGGTTCAGACATCGTCTTTCGCCACCCTTGCAAACGTGGATATACGGTTGCGTAGTTCATCTGCCTCTTCCGTCACGAGCGCAGGAATGGAATGATTAGTCGCTGCAGTAGAGATCGTGATGGAAGCTAGACCGTACTTACGTAAAATCGGTCCTTCTGCTGTATCCACGTGCTGAACGCGGACCATCGGAATGAGTGTGCGATTGACGATGAATAATCCGTGTTGAAGCTCAATTTCCGCTTCACGTACTTCATAACGCCAGCGTTGCCAACGAATTTTCGGGAATAAGTAAATCGATAAAAATGCATGTAATAGTATAACTACTGTAACGACGATCATAATCCAAATTGGCCAGTCAAAAAAGTACGATAAAAAACCTAATCCGACTGCTACTGCCAGTATGATCACACTTTGAATCGTTCCATACAATCTCCAAACAGTTAACCCTTTTCTGGAAATTTGATTTGAAGGTTGTTGCCTCACAGATCCACCTCTTTTCAGATTTCTACTTATACTTATTAAACTATCATGAAAATATTTCACTCTAGTCGATCATATCATATTCACGACAAAAAAATCCGGGCTGCTATAATGCAGACCCGGATTTTATATTTTCTATTCTTATCGCTCTGAACGGTTACTGCTGTTACGTCTTGAACCGCCATCTCTTCTTGCGCCATCGCGAGGTCCGCTGCTACGTCTTGAACCGCCGCCAGAACCGCCACCACTGAAGCTTCTGCTGCGTCCGCCTTGTGAACGTCCGCCGCTGCGGTTGCCACCTTTATAGCCTCCACCTGAACGGGATGAAGAAGGTCTGCGTGAAGGTAATGGGCGCTCTTCTGTAATGCTTACAGGTGTTTCATCAATATTTTTAGTCAATGATTTAAGAGCTGCCGCCACAATTTCTTTCGCATCATGTTTCTCAAGCAATTGCGCTGCTAATCCAGCATAGTCCTCTGAATTTTTTTGGTCAATTACTTCTACTAGTGAATCCACTGCATTTTTCTTCTGTTCAAGCAATGCTTCATCAGAAGTTGGTGGACGTAGGGGAGTCATACGCTTCTTAGTCGTTTCCTCAACGATGCGAAGGTAACCCATTTCACGTGGCGTTACGAATGTAACAGCCACTCCACTTTTACCAGCACGGCCAGTACGGCCGATACGGTGAACATAGCTCTCTGGATCTTGCGGAATGTCAAAGTTGTAAACATGTGTTACGCCCGAGATATCCAATCCACGTGCAGCTACGTCTGTTGCTACAAGTACATCGATTTTATTGTCTTTAAACTGACGCAAAACTGACATACGTTTTGCTTGTGTCAAGTCACCGTGGATTCCTTCAGCAATATAGCCGCGAATACTTAGTGCATGAGCCAACTCATCTACCCGGCGCTTAGTGCGTCCGAATACGATAGCCAATTCAGGCTGTTGAACGTTCAACAATCTTGATAACACATCAAATTTCTCACGTTCATGAGATTTTACGAAGAACTGTTCAATGTTCTCAACAGTCATTTCTTTGGATTTAATTTTAACTACTTCTGGGTTTTTCATGAAAGTTTCTGCAATTTTACGGATTGGAGCTGGCATAGTTGCTGAGAATAGCAGCGTCTGGCGCTCAGCCGGTACGCTTGCAAGAATTGTATTGATATCTTCGATGAACCCCATGTTCAACATTTCATCCGCTTCATCCAAAACAAGTGTTTGAACGTGATCAAGCTTCAATGTTTTACGGTTGATATGGTCCAAAATACGTCCCGGTGTACCGACAACAATATTTGGATTATTACGAAGTGCACGGATTTGACGTCCGATTTCTTGACCGCCATAAACGGAAAGAACTTTCGCGCGGCTACCGTAGCCTACTTTATAAATTTCTTCTGATACTTGGATTGCCAATTCACGAGTTGGTGCGATGACCAACGCTTGAACTGCAGTGCTCTTTGGATCCAATTTTTCAATAATTGGAATACCGAATGCTGCCGTTTTACCAGTACCTGTTTGTGCTTGCCCGATTACGTCGCGGCCTTCCATACCAAAAGTAATTGTTCCCTCTTGGATTGGAGTTGCCTCTTCAAACCCCATGCGTAGCAAAGCCTTTTGTGTCGTTTCATTAATATTCAATTCTGAAAACTTCGTCAAAATATTCAATCTCCTTTATTTCTCCATTTGACAATTGGTTACATCTGCAAATGAAAGCGCGGCAAATTCGAGCCATGTACTTTGAAAATTGGGAGCGTTTCCGATATATCCATCTCTGGTTTATAAAAAGAATCTTCTAGAAGGATTCTTGTGGTCGAGAGAAGTCATATCAATTACACTTATCGTAATTGCGTCCAGATTTTTATACAGCACAATGTAAAATCTGTGACATACAAGGAAAGCTCGGTCCTTGCCGAGCGGTGAAAACAGCAAGTCATTGCTAGTTTGCCTACTAATCACCGTTTTATTCAAAAAAAAGTACTCTCCGTAAAATAAAACGGAAGAGTGCCGTGTAAATGTATCCAATTCCTTTTATCATTCTACCATGGCTTACACAAGACTGCAACGAATCCGCTTAAGTTCCATTAATCAGTCTTCATCCATGAACTTCAGTACTTTTGCGAACCATACGTGGCGATCTTTGCTATAACAAATATGATGTTTGCCATGTTCGGAATAAATCAGATGTTTTTCTTTTGACCCTAGTTGTTCGTACAACAAGTCTGCTGTGAATGCAGGAACGATGCCATCTTGCTTCCCCTGCACGATACAAACAGGAGTTTTGACTTGATGGTGATACGGTCGCACTAAGCGAACGACACGTAAAAACTCTAGGGCCATACGAACTGGTGTATGTGTCAGCTTATAGTTATACAGATGATAGAACGAGTTGGGAGGATAAGCTTTACGCTTTAGGGACCTCATCATGATTCTCGCGTCTTCCAATAAAATACGTGGATTAATATATTTCGCCGCAGCACTTAATAAGATAAGCTTTTTTATCGGATAGCGCATGGCCAAATACATGGCGATCAAGCCGCCCATGGAGAAGCCGACAACTATGACGTCATCTACTTCTTTTTCTAGTCTTCTTAACTCTAATTCAGCGATCATCATCCATGACTTGGCTGAGCCTCTTAGTACGCCCGGATCCATTTCATGCCCCGGTAACACAGGCACTACTACTTTCCAATGGGTATGATTTTCTAGAAATCGTTTAAACGGAGCGACTTCAAAAGGACCGCCCGTGAATCCGTGAATGATGAGGACGCCTGTCGTCACAATTCTTCCTCAGTGAGCAACTCTACGATCCGTTCTAGCTTCATTCCCCTAGATCCTTTGAAAAGCACCACTGTCTGATCCGTTAGTTTTGGGCGCAACGCATCTGCAAGCAATTCGGCATCATTCGCTGTCCACATGATATCTATAGGATGATTTTTCAACTGATCCGACAACCACTTCATACGATGCCCAAACAACGCGATACCTTTTAGGTCCATTTTTTTCAGTTCGTCCGCCAACTCTTCGTGATAGCGCTGTTCATTAGTGCCAAGCTCGAGCATATCACCTAGAACAAGCCATTTGTTTTCTTTAACGAATGTACCCTCGATAAAACGGAATGCTGCACGCATGGAAGTAGGTGCTGCATTGTATGCATCATTAATAATTAATGAACCGTTTTTTCCCGCAACAGGTTGCATACGCATATTCGTTAAGGTTGTTTCACTTAATGATTCTTCGATTTGCTGTTCCGTCAGACCCAACTCTGTTGCGATCGCAATCGCAGCCAGTGCATTCTTCACCTGATGAGAACCGTATACAGGAATCGTGAAGTGAGCTTCGAGTTTACCAACTACAGTAAACGAGCTACCTTTATCGGTAGATGTAATTTGCTGCGCAGTCAGATCTGCTTGATCGTAGCCGAATGACATGCTACGTAAATCGGATTGTCGATTGACTAATCCTTGTAATAACGGCTCGTCGCCGTCGTACAGCAACATACCCTCATTTACCAGACCATCGATGATTTCAAACTTCGCCTTTGCAATGCCTTCACGAGAACCGAGGTCTTGCATATGTGCCTCACCGATATTGGTTATGACAGCAAACTGTGGTTTAGCAAGCGTTGACAAGAAAGAGATTTCTCCAAAGCCGCTCATCCCCATTTCAAGGATCGCAACTTCCGTGTCGTCTTCAACAGACAGTAAAGTCAGCGGCAAGCCGAGTTCATTATTGAAGTTACCTTCTGTTTTTTTCACCTTGCGATAAGGTGACAGGACGCCCGCAATCAGATCTTTTGTCGATGTTTTACCATTCGACCCTGTGACTCCAATGACAGTACACGTCAATTCACTTCGGTAGCTACGGGCCATTTGCTGCAATGCAAGCTCTGAATCCTCGACGAACAGCAGCGGAATATCGGCTGGCGGATTCGGTTCATCTTTCAGCCAAAGTGCCGCAATTGCACCTTGTTCAATTGCCCCTTTGACGTATTGATGTCCATTTACTTGTTCTCCTCTAAATGGGATAAACAAGTCACCCGCTTGCACATTCCGTGAATCGATGCAGACACCTGTCACTTGTTGGTTCGCGATATGCTGTCCTTCTGCTTGAAGCCATTGCTGGATCGTTACTAGATTTCGTTTCACGTTACTTCCTCCACTCAGTCCATCGTATATTGTAGTTGCTGTTTTTCCGTATGCCGTTCTACTGCCAGTTCAATTAGCTGATCAATTAATTCAGGATAAGTCAGTCCAGACTTCTGCCACAGTAACGGGAACATACTAGTTGGCGTAAAGCCAGGTAATGTATTCACTTCATTGATCCATACTTCATCGTCTGCTGTCACAAAAAAGTCTGCTCGGACGAGTCCTGAACAGTCTAGAACTTTAAATGCACGGATTGCCATGTCTTTCATATGCTCTGCAACGGTATCCGGCATTTCAGCCGGAATAGATAACTCCGTGCTTTGATCTTTATATTTTGCTTCATAATCGTAAAAATCTGCAACCGGACGAATTTCCCCTGCTACTGATACCTTAGGATGGTCGTTACCGAGAACCGCCATTTCAATTTCACGTGCCACAATGCCTTGTTCAACAATAATTTTGCGGTCAAATTTCAATGCCAGTTCAACCGCTTTTTCGAGCGATTCACGATCATCCGCTTTACTGATTCCGACACTTGATCCAAGATTAGCTGGTTTGACGAACATTGGATAAGATAATTCTTGTTCCGCCTGATCTAATAATTGCTCTGCGTGCTTTTTCCACGTACTGCGAATAAAGTGGACATATGCAACTTGCTTCAAACCTGCTTGAGCGAATAATTGTTTCATCACGACTTTATCCATGCCTGCTGAAGAAGCAAGAACTCCGTTACCTGCGTATGGAATATTTAACACTTCAAACAACCCTTGTACTGTTCCGTCTTCTCCGTTCGTTCCATGAAGTAGCGGCAAAATGACGTCGGGCATATCCCCTTGTAAAAAACTTTCAATATGATCAGGCTTTGGTTGTTCACTTTTCAGACGTAATGCCTCAATATTTGAAACTGGTCCAGTTAACGGATCGCCTTTCAACCATTCACCTTGCATAGTAATATAGATTGGCAGTACTTCATATTTATCTAAATCTAGCGCCTCTGTTACTGCACGCGCTGTAGAAAGCGACACTTCATGCTCTGCGGATTTCCCGCCGTATACTAAACCTAACCGTTTTTTCATGTAATCTCCTCACATTCCGTAGTTTTCATTCATACAGTTTACCATGAACGGAGCCAATTCATGAATGAAAAACCCACGTTCTTCATTCTTTTTACTTCTCGTAGAAACCAATCATTTCACAACTCGTCTAGTAATGGGTGTACTTCTTAAAAAGTTTTGCGATATAATAGGTGATTATAGTAAGAGAATACTAGCTTAAGAAAAGGTGAGTTCATAATTGAAACAAACAAACAGGCTAGGTGAACGATTTGACTGGACACTTGCCTTTATCATTTTGCTTTTCGCGATTGTCAGTTTTTTCGTCATTGGATCTGCTCAAACCTCTGAGCAATATACACAGAACTTCGTTTTAAAACAAGTGAGATGGTATATACTCGGTTCTTTCATCGTAGCGATGGTCATGTATTTTGAACCCGATCAGTATAAAAAGTTCGCTTGGTATTTTTATGGCTTTGGTATTTTCTTGTTGGTCTTTCTTATGTTAGCGCCCGGTGGTCCGGGGCAAATTGCAGAAATGCGCTACAGCGCAAAACGTTGGTTGCATTTGCCTGTCATTGGGACAATCCAACCTGCCGAATTCATTAAGACATTCTTTATTATCGGACTTGCCAAGTTGGTCAGCACGCATAACGAACGCTCGTTAAGCAGGACATATACGACAGATTTACTATTGCTCGGTAAAATTGCGCTGATGCTTGTCGTTCCGTTGTTTCTCATCATGAAGCAACCCGATCTCGGAACTTCACTCGTCTTCATTTCTATTACTGCTGCCATCGTCATCGTTTCTGGCATATCATGGAAAATACTCGTGCCCGTCTTTTCATTTGGAGCGGCAGCCGCAGGAGGCATTCTGTGGATGTCACTGTTCGCACAAGATCTGCTCGACAAATTCGGTTTTTCACCTTATCAGTTTAAACGTGTCTATTCTTGGCTCGACCCATACTCTTACCCGACAGATGAAGGGTATAACTTGATTAATGCGATGACCGCAATAGGCTCAGGACAACTGACAGGTAAAGGTTTTCTAGAACGCGTTGTATACATCCCTGAGAATCACACGGACTTTATCTTCAGTGTAATAGGAGAAGAGTATGGTTTTATCGGTGCTTGCTTAGTGATCACACTGTATTTCATTTTAATTTACCACTTAACGAAAGTTGCTTTATCATTGCATGATACGTTCAGCGTATATGTTTGTACTGGCGTCATTGCGATGATCACGTTCCACGTATTTGAAAATATTGGAATGAATATTCAGCTGTTACCTATTACAGGTATCCCTCTCCCATTCATAAGTTATGGGGGAAGTTCTTTATTTAGTAATATGCTGGCAATCGGCTTAATTTTCAGCATGAAGTTCCATCAGCGAACGTATTTATTCGATGCGGATGACAGTGACTAAATGTAAATGAATACCGACTCCCTTTCCGAACATTCACAACTTGTGTAGAATGTATAGGAAAGGGGGTTTTTTAATGTCAACTTTACCAAATTGTCCAAAATGCCAATCCGAATACACTTATGAAAATGGAAACCTTCTCGTTTGCCCTGAATGTGCATATGAATGGACACTTGGATCGATGGAAGAATCCGATCAACCAGGTATGCCGGAGATCAAGGACGCAAATGGCAATGTGTTGCAGAATGGAGATTCTGTGACGGTCATTAAAGATTTGAAAGTAAAAGGAAGTTCCAACGCTTTGAAAATGGGGACGAAAGTGAAAAGCATTCGCTTAGTCGACGGTGACCATAATATCGATTGTAAGATTGATGGATTTGGCGCTATGCAACTAAAATCGGAGTTTGTTAAGAAAATTTAAAGCATAAACTAACGCGAAAAGCTCACCCTCGAATATATTCGGGGGTGAGCTTTTCGTATACTTTCTTATTTAATTAGCTTGAACGGGTGGTGCTTGTACGGCAGGCGCCAATGCTTGCAACATATCACTTCTGGATTTTGTGAGTTTTGCGGAAACACCAAGCTTTGCCAAATTGGAAATAATTGTCTTGAAATCCATCTCTTTAGCCACTTCTTCCACCTCAACCTTCCTAGTTAGTTATATAGACGTTTGATTGCTCGTGAAGTTCTAGATTTTAAAAGTTTCTTATGGTCTTTATTATACCACTTTAATTGCCTTTTAAATCTTTCATTTATGTAAAATTTTCATCTTTTACACAAGTTTTTATCCTCAATATGTAAAAACGAATGTTTTGACATACCCCCTATACGTATATTAAAGTGGATATATACGAAAGGTGGAGAATCACGAATGACGTTACTACCTGAAGATATTTCTCTAAATGAAGTGGAAACTTCTTGCCGTAAGAGTCATCATCCGGAAGAAATTAAGACGAACTTGACTCATCGCCTGAACCGTATCGAAGGTCAGATACGAGGTATAAAAGGTATGGTAGAGCGCGATGTTTATTGCGATGATATTATCACTCAACTTTCTGCTACACAATCCGCTTTAAACAGTGTGGCGAATGTTTTATTGGATGGACACTTAAAAGGCTGTGTGAAAAACAGGTTAGCTGAAGGTGACGAAGAAGTGTTAGACGAACTAGCTAAAACTATAGCTAAATTAATTAGAAAATAGGAGGAATTGTAATGACTACAACTACATTGAACGTAAAAGGTATGACATGTAATCACTGTGTACAAGCAGTAGAGGGAGCATTAACAGAATTATCGGGAGTGGAGCGTGCTTTGGTTGATTTGAAAGCGAATAGCGTAGCCGTGGAGTATGACGAATCCGTTGTAACCGTTGGACAAATGACAGAAGCCATTGAAGATCAAGGATATGACGTCGAAGCGTAACAAGAGAGGTGACCTGCATCATGAATGAGCAAAAAAGAGAGATTGCTATTACAGGCATGACCTGTGCCGCTTGTGCTAACCGCATCGAAAAAGGTTTGCAACGTATGGAAGGTGTTTCGACAGCTACCGTCAATTTTGCTACAGAAAAAGCGGCTGTTACATTTGATTCTAACCAAACCGGATTAACTGACGTGGAAGAACGAATTCGCAAGCTAGGTTATGATGTATTGATGGAAGAAGCGAACCTCAATATTAGCGGCATGACATGTGCTGCTTGTTCCGCACGGATTGAGAAAGTGTTGTCACGAATGCCTGGCGTTCAAAACGCCACCGTCAACTTAGCACTTGAAACAGCTCACGTAAGCTATGATCCTGCCGCTTTAGAATTGACAGATATTTTACAAAAAATCAAAAAGGTCGGTTATGAAGCAGTACCTCGTACAGAAGAGGCCGATAGTCAAACTGATCATCGTCAGAAAGATATTAATGACAAGACGCGCAAGCTAATTATTTCATCTATTCTTTCACTGCCGCTCTTATGGACCATGTTTGCACATTTTTCCTTCACTTCTTGGATGTATGTGCCTGAAATCTTTATGAATCCATATTTCCAGTGGATATTAGCAACACCTGTACAGTTTTGGATTGGCGCTACGTTCTATAAAGGCGCGTATGCAGCACTACGTAACGGCAGTGCCAATATGGATGTACTTGTTGTACTGGGTACGTCTGCCGCATATTTCTATTCCGTTTACCTTGTGTTGACAGGTTACGCATTGGATCACGGCTTATATTTCGAAACAAGCGCAGTATTGATTACATTGATTTTATTAGGTAAATTATTCGAGGCACGAGCAAAAGGTCGGTCTTCAGATGCAATCAAAAATCTTATGAAGTTGCAACCGCAAGTGGCTATCTTAGAGCGCAACGGAGAAACTGTGGAAATATCCATCCATGAAGTAACGCACGGAGACATTCTAGTCATTCGACCAGGAGCTTCTATTCCCGTAGATGGACTGGTATTATCCGGATCTTCCGCGGTAGATGAATCGATGCTAACGGGCGAAAGTTTACCTGTAGATAAACAACCAGGCAATGAAGTGTTTGCAGCTACCGTGAACGCTAATGGTTCATTACGGATAAAAGCATCGAATGTCGGCAAAGACACGATGCTTTCCACTATTATTCGCGTCGTAAAAGAAGCACAAGGTTCAAAGGCTCCAATTCAGAGACTAGCTGACCGGATATCCGGAGTGTTCGTACCTGTCGTCGTCGGGATTGCGGTCATTACGTTCCTCATATGGTATTTCGTAGTCACACCTGGTAATTTCGAAGCTTCTCTAACGAGCATGATTGCAGTTTTAGTCATCGCATGTCCTTGTGCACTCGGTCTTGCTACCCCTACTTCTATTATGGCCGGTTCAGGAAGGGCAGCGGAAGAAGGCGTGTTATTTAAAACTGCTGAAGCAATGGAACAAACCCGTTCCATTGATACCATTGTGTTTGATAAGACAGGAACAATTACAAAAGGTCATCCAGAATTAACAGATTTCCACGTTCGCAATGAAAAACAGCGTATGTCTTTGCTTTCCCTTGCTGCTGCGGCTGAAAGTGACTCCGAGCATCCCGTTGCAAAAGCCATTACGGCTCACGGATTACAACAGTTTTCTACATTGCCTACTGTGGAGTCATTCGAAGCGATTCCTGGTTACGGAATTCAAACAGTAATTGACGGACAAAATATTTTGCTAGGAACAAGAAATCTACTTTCTCACCATAATGTGGAATTTGATTCTACGATTGCTTCTGTAGAACAAATGGAAGGCGACGGCAAGACCGTTATGTTTATGGCAGTGGATGGTATACACGAAGCGATCATTGCAGTCGCAGATACAATTAAAGATACATCGAAGCAAGCAATAGCCGAGCTGCGTGCGATGGATCTTGATGTCATCATGTTAACGGGAGATCAGCATATGACAGCGCAAGCAATTGCACATACCGCAGGCATCGATCATGTCATTGCAGGCGTATTGCCAGACCGTAAAGCGGAGGTCATCCGCTCCTTACAAGCTGAGGGTAAGCGTGTAGCTATGGTCGGAGACGGTATTAACGATGCCCCCGCCCTTGCGGTAGCCGATATTGGTATGGCAATGGGGACTGGAACAGCGGTCGCGATGGAAGCCGCTGACGTGACGCTCATGCATGGTGATTTGTTGCGTGTAGTTGATACGGTGAAAATGAGTAAGTTGACGGTCCGGAATATAAAGCAGAACTTGTTCTGGGCGTTGGCGTATAACTCAATTGGTATTCCGATTGCGGCAGTCGGTTTGTTGGCCCCATGGCTAGCAGGCGCTGCGATGGCGTTTAGTTCGGTGTCTGTTGTGTTGAACGCTTTACGTTTGCAACGTGTGAAGTTGCATTAAGAAAAGTATTAAGCTGTCCTGGGAGTCATTCATGACTTCTTGGGGCAGTTTTTTCCTTGCTGGAGTTCTTGCCCTATAATATATAGGAAAGCTGGCAGTGGTGTCGGGGTGGGGATTTCTTATTGTTGTACATTAAAGTTAGGGGTGTAATTTGTTCTGAATTTGCTCATGAGGTTGAAACGCACTTGACCTTAACTAAGTTCAAAGACAACTGTAATGAAACACAATTGTTAGTGAGTAATCTGCGTCGTTGCACTTTGAAGTTAGGATTGAAGTGGAAGATAGCGGCGACTTCCGATGGATCAACGAGAGCCGTAGCTAAGCAGAGCTTTTGCGAGTAAAGTCGAAGCGTTAGAAGCTTGCACTTTGCTTTCATAAACTACAATTGGTAAGCCACGCCTATCGGAAAGTGTTCTCTGCTGGAGGTGCAATCCCCTCGTCGATACTAGCTCCCTATTCTCCGCTAATACTTGAATGCTGACCTTATTCATCGTACGATGAGAAAGAAACTATTCATTCAGAAAGCAGGTTATATATGAAGAAAACGATCTTATTACTAATGTCCGTTCAGTTCTTCGTTTACCTTGGCTTCGGCATCATCATTCCCATTTTACCTGAGGTTATCCTCGCCGAAGGTTTTTCGAAAGTACATGTCGGTGGCTTGCTAACAATTTATGCATTGTCTTCGTTTTTCACTGCACCATTATGGGGCGCGCTATCTGATCGCACTGGCAGAAAGAAGTTAATTATAATCGGGTTGCTTGGCTTCAGCGTCAGCTTCTTTTTATTCGCGGCATTCATGCACGACATTGTATTACTCTATGTTTCACGCGTAGTAGGTGGTATCTTCTCAGGTGCGCTGTATACGGCCGTAACTGGCTTTGTCGCTGATATCACAACAGTGGAAAATCGAAATAAGTATATGGGTCTGCTCGGTATGTCAATTGGTCTTGGCTTCATTTTCGGCCCAGCAATTGGCGGCATTCTGGGCGATGTTCATTTACAATTACCATTCATCACTTCTGGGACTTTAACATTATTATTAACAGTATACGCTATGATTATTTTGAAAGAGCCTAATCGTCATAGTGATGGAAATAAACGGGCGATTATTCCGAAAGGCGCCTCTACATTGTGGACGTATCGTATACGTTATCTATTTATTACTTCATTCATAATCACATTTTTACTTGCAGGTGTAGAGGCGACATTCCAACTCTTCCAAATCGATAAAATTCAAATTACACCATTGCAACTTGGGTATTTGTTTATGGCTAGCGGTCTTGTAGATGCAGCAATTCAAGGCGGTGTAGTACGACGGGTGAAAAATGGTACCGAAACTTCGTGGATTATCGTTGCGCAGGTCGTTACGGCAATTGGCCTCATACTCATTCCATTTTCCACAAGCTTACTTTGGGCAGGTTTTGCGATGAGCGTATTCACTGCTGGTAACGCACTCGTCCGGACCGTACTCGTATCTCTCACAACTAAAGAATCAGGTGGTATGTATGGTACCGCAGCAGGTCTCTCATACTCGATGGATAATATGGGGCGTATTATTGGACCCTTGTTATTTACCTGGGTATTCACAATGCAAGCAGGTAATATGTACTTTGTTTCCGCTATCATAGCGCTACTATCCATAGGGCTGGTATTTATTTTCCGGAAATCCCCTCGCTCTCTGCGAAATATACCAGATGCAATTGCTTGAAATAAAGCAAAAGATACTTCACCTTCCTTTATAAATAGGTTATTATCGTCAACTCCGCTATAGTAAAGGAATAGTATATACCCTACGGGAGGAAGCATATGACGCAAGTAATAAGTTTGATTATCACAAGCACGTTGATTATTAACATATTTCTCGCGATTGCTTTAATATTTTTAGAGCGTCGGGATCCTACAAGTACTTGGGCATGGTTGCTTGTGCTGTTTTTTATTCCTATTTTAGGTTTCATTATCTATCTATTACTCGGTCGGCAATTACGTCAAAAACACTTATTCCGCTGGGAAGGTAGAAATAAGATCGGTATTGAGAAACTGATTAATTATCAGCTCGAGGCCATAGAAAACGAGACGTTTGAGTTTCTAAAAAATGACACAGAAGAATATGATGATATGATTTATTTGCATTTACGCAATAATCATTCCGTACTAACACAAGATAATGATGTGCAAGTATATACGGACGGTCGCGATAAATTTGACGCATTGCTTGAAGACTTGGAACACGCTCGTGATCATATCCATATTCAGTATTATATATTCCGACTAGACGGTATAGGAAAGCAGATTGAAGAGATTCTAATCAGTAAAGCAAAATCAGGTGTGAAAGTACGGATGCTGTTTGACGATATTGGTTCACGTGGTTTGCATGTGAAAAACTTTCATAAATTGATGGAGAGCGGTGGTGAAGTAGCTGCGTTCTTCCCCGCCTTGCTACCATTAATCAATCCTCGCTTAAATTACCGAAACCATCGGAAAATCGTCATTATCGACGGGCGAATTGGTTACATCGGAGGATTTAACGTCGGGGATGAATATTTGGGGCTCAGCAAGAAGTTCGGATACTGGCGCGACACGCATCTCCGAATCGAAGGAAGTGCGGTTCATCCATTACAGACTCGCTTTATACTCGATTGGAATCAAGCATCACCTAAAACGAATATTCAATACAATGAACGATTCTTCCCAGCCATTCCTCGCAAAGGAGATGTCGGCTTGCAAATTGTATCTAGCGGACCTGATTCCGAGTGGGAAGATATTAAAGATGGCTATTTGAAAATGATATTTCTGGCAAAAGACTACATCTATATTCAGACACCTTATTTTATTCCTGATACAAGTATGTTGGATGCGCTTCGGATCGCATGTCTATCAGGCGTAGACGTACGAATAATGATTCCCAACAAACCGGATCATATGTTCGTTTACTGGGCAACCTATTCGAACGTCGGCATTCTATTAAAAGCTGGTGCAAGAGTATACATTTATGAAAATGGTTTCATCCATGCCAAGCAAATTGTAGTGGATGATCAAGTATCGTCTGTTGGAACAGCGAATATAGATGTTCGTAGTTTCCGCTTGAATTTCGAAGTGAATGCTTTCATCTATGATCGAGAAAAATCACATGAGTTGGCAGAAATTTTTGAGCAAGATATTCAAAGCTCAACTGAGCTGACACTGGATGCTTATTTGGAGCGTGAACGATTGATTAAAGTAAAGGAATCTATCTCTCGCTTACTTTCACCCATCTTATAGACCAAAACGGTCGACAGAAGATTTATCTTCTGTCGACCGTTTTTATCGTACACCTAAATACTCTTCTAAAGTAATATTTTGTTTAAATATGTGTTCCGCCTTATCTTTTCCTACATAACGATAATGCCAAGATTCATGCATATACCCAGTTTTATCTTCTTTTCCTTCAGGGTAACGAAGGATAAATCCGTATTGATGGGCATTGGCAGCAAGCCACTTAGCTGCTTCAGTATCACCGAATGAATTCGACGCCCAATGTTTTTCATGATTAACTTCGCCGATATCAAATGCAAGACCGGTTTGATGCTCTGAGTAACCAGGACGCGCACTATAACGATCAGCCGCTTCTTGCCCGTCTCTTTCCACGTATCGGTTATATAAGGTGACTTGATAGTCATACGAACGATACGTACTGAATGCCTGCAAATTAATGCCCGATGTAACGGCCGATGCTGCTAATTCATTGAACGCTTCTCGCGCTTCTTCGCTTTCTCCAGGTGCATAGTCCTCCGGCAAAGGGTATTGTTTATTGACTAGCAATATACCTTGAACAAGCTTCGGTTCTTCAGGTAATTTTTGTCCTTTTATATAGCTAGTGGAATTAGAAGGTTTCACTGAATTTGGCGGCACTGCTTTCCCTTGAGACTTTTCTTCTTGTACTGCCTCTTCCTCCTGTTCTTCTTCAATTAATGGTTTTTCTACCTCTCGAAGTCGCTCTTCACTTGAAACGTCAGATGAGGATGTGTTTTCTTCACTACGTTCTGTTGTATCCGCACTATCTGAATCCGAAGGCTTTTCTATTTCTGCAAAGTCAGCCGTCGGGTCTGCTTCATTTCGAATAGTGTCAACGGCCTTTTGCATACTCCACCCGTTCGTTCCGATCCATATCACACTGCCCACAAGGATAATAAAGAGTAGAACAATAACTCCATCTATCCATCTATTATTCCGTCTGCGCTTTCTGGCAAACGATTCATCCTTTTTATTTCTCATGCTATACCCTGCTTTCTTTCTGACTCGCTTATTAAATTGCTACTCTCTTTTATATACATTTTACGGTCTGTTTTAAACTACGTATTCTAGTGTATCACCATTTTTCTTTTACGTCTGTTTATGCTAGTATTTACGTAACTAAAGATTCAGTCATTATTGTGAGGTCTTGCATTTGAATAATCAACGTTGGCTCTCGATGAGCTTTTTCGTATTTTTCTTTACATGGGGCATCTTCTTACCTTATTGGACAGGTTGGTTGACTTCATCAAAAGGTCTATCCGTGACACAAGCTAGCTTCATAATGGGTGTTGGTATGATCGCTAGGTCTTTTTCAACGTTTTTTCTATTTCCGTACGCTACACGAAAAATATCACTTCTGCGCGTTATACGTTGGACTACTTTTTTATCTTTCATTCTCGCGCTTGCTTATCTTCCGGAAAGTCCCTTTGGAATCCTATTTGTATTGACGGTTTTATTTAGTGCCATATATCCTATCATTCTCCCAAGCGCTGAGAGTGGCGCTTCATTATTGATGCAACATGAGCGAATCCATTACGGTAAGAGTCGCTCATTCGGTTCAATCGGCTATACTGTCGCCTTACTATTGATCGGTACGGTAACGGCAATCTGGAATGAACAAGCGATTTTGTATATGATGATTATCGGTCTCGGTGTGGGATTGATATTTTTCTTTCAATCTGCTCCAGCCGTGTTACAACAACACCCCGTTACAGGTTCGGTTGCCCAAAAGGGTCAATTGCGGGCTTTGTTTGCGAATAAACCTTTTGTCATCGTGCTATGTATTGCGATATTACTTCAAGGCTCGCATGCTTCTTATTATAACTATGGTTTTATTTTTTTGGATGAGATGGGAATCAACGGTTTTTATGTCGGGGTGATCCTTAATATCGCTGTACTGTTTGAAATCATATTTTTCACGCTGGCAGACCGGTTGCTTTCAGGAGCCAAAACGTCGACTTTATTCATAGTAGCGGCAGCCGGTTCTACCATTCGTTGGATTTCCATCTTCCTTTTCCCTATAACTAGTGTATTTATCGTAACACAGATTCTCCACTCCCTATCTTTCGGCATGGCACATTTTGCATTCATTCAATACATATCAAAAAGTGTACCACATCATCTCATTGCTTCTGCGCAGGGTGTCTATGCAGCAGTAGCGTTGAGTTTGAGCACTGCACTTCTGACATTCCCTGCTGGATATTTATACGACCAGTCCCCACGCTTGGCATTTTTAAGTATGGCGGTTTGTTCCACTGGTGCACTAATTGTACTTTTTTGGACAAAGCAGCTTATTTCTCACGATATTGAAAAAAAGAAAGACCGCTAATTCCAGAGCGGCCTTTCTTTTTGTTAAAACAGTAAGATGTACGCTAATGCTCCAAGTGAACCTACCCCGAAAAATAACGCCATCCAAAGCATCCATTTCGCTTCACGCATTAGACCTTGATTTCTATACATAATAGTTCGTGCGGCATTAGTAAAGGTAAACATGATCAGCATGAACAGAATGGCGAATTCTAAATTTAACTTGATGATAAAATACAACGCTGCTGCTGCAGAAGCTGTAATTGCCAAGCCCATGATCCATTTCAATTTCATGTGACTCTTCCTCTCCATTGTTGGCAACAAAAAAAGCTGGTATGCACCAGCTTTCTCAGTACCTTACTTTTCTTCCGCGACTGGTGGTTCAACATGTTTAAAGTAAAATTTACGTCCAAGATACGTTTGGAAGATTAACAGTAACCCTCCCACTGCCCAATACAGTGGCAAAGCAGCCATTACAGTATACGAAATGAACATAATCATAATAGGTGACATGTAAATGAATAACTTCATTTGTTTCTGTTGCTGTTCAGGCATTGTCCACAATGACACGCGCGCTTGGACAAAGTATACAGCTCCGGCTACTAACATCATGATAATATCCGGTTCACCGAGTTTAAACCATAAGAATTCATGTTCTTTCACTTCAGGTGGTGCATAAAGGATAGCAAAATACAAGCCCATAATGATTGGCATTTGAATTACAAGCGGTAAACAACCCATATTTAATGGATTGACACCATGTTTAGAATACAGTCCCATCATTTCCTGCTGCAACTTCATTTGCTCTTCTTTATCCTGAGATTCCTTCGATGCTTTCATACGCTTTTGGATATCTTCCATTTCTGGTCGTAGTCCATCCATCTTTACCTTCATCTCTTGTTGAGATTTATAGTTTTTTAACATCAACGGCATCAAAACTATACGAATCGCTACAGTTATCAGTACGATTGCAAAACCATAATTACCATTAAAAGCTTCTCCTAGATAATGAAGTAGCCAATCCATCGGTCTTACAAATGTACTGTAGAAAATACCTGTTTTGTTTTCCACACCGGAACAACCGCTCAAAAACACAGCAGTAATTGCCAATAAACTCACGAGCCCTATTCTTTTCTTCAATGGTTTCACCTACGCTATCTCAAACTAAAGAAAAGTATACAGCAAACAGCGATAAATTTACAGCGAATCACCTTTTTTTATAGTAAAACGAAAGTAATTTCCGTCCAAATCCTTCTGAAAGCGCCGAGGTGTTAAGCCCGTATACTTTTTAAACACACGTGTGAAGTAACTTTGGTTACAGAAATGAAATCTCTCTGCAATTTCCGCAATTTTTAAATTAGAAAAACGTAAATAAAATTGTATTTCTTCTATTTTTCGCATGGTAATATATTCCACCAACGTGACAGATGTATGTTCTCGGAATATGCGAGAAAGGTGGCTAGTACTAACATTGAACTGTTTGGCAATTTCTTCAACGATTAATGGCTTTTCAACGTTTGCATTTATGTACTGAATCACTTCATTGACCGTTTCATGCGAAAGGGAAGGTTTTACTTTTCCCTTGAGGATATAGTAGTAGAACTCGACTAATTCATCTCCGATTTCCTTTACGTTTTCTGTATGTAAATTGGTATGGATCATTTCTATACAAGCTACATTAAATCTCAAGGCATTTTCTTCAGTACAAATAGATGCTTTCTGTAATCGTCTTGTCATGATGGAAGAGAGGGTAATGAAATAGTATTTTATGACTTCGAATGAGTATCTAGGTTTATACTCATACAAAACTCCCTGAATTTCCTTAAGCGTAGAGCGTGCGCTACCTAGCTCCAAATTAAAGATCTGTAGGAGAAATTGTTGCTCCAGGTAAAAAAACAACTTCGCTCGTTCTGTATTTCCCTCTTTGTCAATAACACTGATCAAGTCCAAACTAGAGGCTTCTGTTATCTTGCCAGTCATGAGTATCCCTCCACTCATTCTATATATATATGACTACGCAAGACGCATTACTATATGTACATTATTTTACCTTATTCCCCAGGATTATCTACCCCTTATGTATTTAACGCTATATATATATTAAAGCGCCCCTTAAAAAGAGGCGCTTTTAGTATTTTAATGTGTTTAGATTTAGTTAGATTTATTGTCTTTTTCCGCTTCCTTAGTTGTTTCGTCCTTGTTATATAGTGGCTTATTATCGCTCTTGTCTTCATTTTTCTTATAAAGGCCATCTTTTTCAACAGCCTTTTTATCTGGATCCTGTACTGCTTGGTTATAATAATGAACACTTGTCTGTGCTCCCTCGGATACCATGTTGTTATCTCGTAAATCTGTCGGATCTGAATGACCTACTTTTTCAGTCGCTTGGTCAACTAATTTATTGTTATTAACAAATGTGTCTACCTTTTCCTTCAACACACCTACTGTTTCCATTGCCTTATCTCGATTTTCTTTTTTGCTAAAGAAAGCGTAAGCTCCTGCAGCAAGTGTTGCAAATAATAAACCATTTGATTTTTTAGCCATATTTACCATCCTCCGTCGTAATGTAATTGTAGCGATTTTCTATCTACTGCTTAATATACCCCGTAGTCTTACTTTCAAACGTTTTCAGTTCAGTTAGTTACTTAGTAATTGTAAATATAAATGTACTATTTTATTTACTGTTTATGCTTAATGCATACTTTACTACTTTTCAATCGCCTACGTAGTAATTTTCGTTTTCGGCGCATAGTAGTTTTGCAAAGTGTATTTTGTTATACTATGTAGAAAGAGAACTAGAGGTGAGATCACTATGATTCGTAAAATGACAGTAGAAGATATTCAAGATGTTCAAGAGATTGCCCTTACTGCTTGGCAGCATACATTTTCAAAACATATACCCGCAGACGTGATCGAGACATTTATCGAGCGAACCTATTCTGATTTAATGTTGAAGAAACAACTGGAAAAAACAATGGTTTTACTTGCGTTAGATGAGCAAGAAAATCCTGTAGGATATTTAAGCTATACACCGATTGATGTGGATGGCGAAAGTGAGGTAACGGCACTTCATATGCTTCCAACACATCTGAACTGCGGATATGAAGATGCGTTATTGAAAGCAGCATTGGCTACGTTGCAGGATGCCGTAAACGTGGATGTGTATGTAGACCAGAATGATAGGACGCTCCAAGACTTCTATGCAAAACAAGGATTTAGTTTTGTAGAATCGTTCTCCGAGTTGTTCGAAGGCATTTCCGTAAATACTCTTCATTATACATTGCCTATTACACAGCATGCACATACATGAAATAAAAAGCCAGAATTGTACTTATACCGTTAATCAAGTAGATTATTTTGTGTAATATAGTGTGAATACTGATCTACTAGCAAAGACCCTTTTCTTTAGGAAAAGGGTCTTTGCGTGTTTATAGCTATTTAGCTCATCCAATTGGACTGCGTTGAGACGTACTCATCAGGTGAAGGTCCTGGAGCCATTGGCGGCTTCTTTGTAAAGCAAAGGATGGCTGCAATGTAGAGTAAGATGGATGCCAAGGATAGGATTCCACCTAGCAGGCCGGCAATGATGAATAATATACCGGCAGTTTTTGGACTCTTATTGTTCCAAACTTTTACTAGACCAATAATATTCAATACCAGGCCTATGAAAGCTACAGCAACCAAGATCCAAATGACAGTCGAAAAAGAGCCCATGAACGACATGAACATGTCTATTTCTTCTGTGTTTAATACACCCTCACTTACAATGCCTTCACGGAATTCATCCATGAACGTTGGATCCGTACTTGCCATATTCCAAATGAATGCTACGAGGGCGGAACCGATCACACCAAGCGCCAATAAAATGGCTGATATGATTCCAAGCACACGCTCTGCTGTACGATTAATCATTCCACGTCATCCTCTTCTGCTAGTTTATTTCTCTATTACCTATACGCAAGGAATTGAGAAAAGTTTCAAAAAGTGATGTGGAACATCTAGAACGTACCCGTTCCATCATACGACTTATGCTTTTACATCGTTATAATCATCACTTCGGTCGAACGCATTCACTACATATGAACAGACCGCTTTCATCTTTAATCCTTTTTCACGTGCATTTTCAGCTGCTTGATCAAGTAGCTTTTTTGCGACTCCTTGGCCACGCAACGAGTCGTCTGTATAGGTATGTGTCATCGTCATGACCCCACTTTCTTCAGACCACTCGATTTCTGCCTTAACATCTCCCGCCACTTTATACTGATACGCATACTTCGTTCCACCTAGATCAACAAGCTCAAAATTCATTCCTTCGCGCTGTTCTGTGTCTTTGTTTTCACTCATGCATATCTCTCCTTTATAGTTATACTTCTAAACTATAACGTACCACAATGACTACTTAACTAAACAAAGATTTAAGTGAATCTGCCATATTTCTGAAAAACTCTTTTACCTTTTCCCAGAAACTTGGATCTATATCGCCTAACTTTTCTTTAATTTTCGATGCCATGTCGGACAGTTGTTCATTAAGCTTCGTGAAATCAATATCCAGTTTCGAGATCCGATCCATTAGGTCAATTAACAATTGACGATCTGCTTCATTTAACTCTATATTGAATTTTTGCAATTGATCATGGACGATCTGTTCTACGTCTTCCTTTGTCGCAGGCTTTTGTTCCGAGATCTGTTTTTTAATCTCTGTCAACAAATTGGCTACTTCGTCTTGATCAACGCCTGCTTTTTCTGAAAGCCTCGTTGCCAGACTCAATTCATCATTTGCTACATCCGTACGCTCGGTATCGAGAACCTCTCCCGACACTTCATACGCTTTGTAGATTCCAACGAGAGCTGAGTGACCTGTTACTTTCTTGGGTGCCGCCACTTCAACGACGGCGTCTTCAATACCTGCTGTCATCATAGCAGTTGCATACATGTCCGCCGTAACTTGTGTGATATGATCCGGTGTCACAATATTGATGACAAGACCTTCGCCTTCTTCTTGTCTAGTGATTTTAGCCGAAGAATACATTCGGGCATTTCGGTCGCCGCCAGGGATATATTTGATCAAATCATTGCCGTCTACTGATAGTTCTTCCACTTCAGCTTCCTCAGCTACTTTTAGACTTTCTTTCACACTCGCTTTTTCACTATCCGATAAATTTGAACCATATACTACAATCGGAACTCCAAGCTTTTCATTGATGACTTCATCTGCTGATACTGCAGA
Source organism: Sporosarcina sp. P19 (assembly GCF_002743165.1). Taxonomy (NCBI): domain Bacteria; kingdom Bacillati; phylum Bacillota; class Bacilli; order Caryophanales; family Caryophanaceae; genus Sporosarcina; species Sporosarcina sp. P19. The sequence goes on from NZ_PDYR01000006.1 coordinate 36,521, forward strand.
TGGCGCTATAATTGCAACCATCATCATAAAAGCCAATAGAGAGGCTAATCCTTTTTTCATACAGTCACTCCTCCTTGTTCTATATGTATAGATACGTTGAGGTTCATAGAAAAGTTGCGCTTATTATAATATAAGAGTTGTCCAACCGTCTTGTTGTGTAATTCTTCGTTCTCTCATCAACGTGCCAAGTGCCCGTTTGAAAGCGCCCTTACTCATCTGGAACATTTCATCAATTTCTTCAGGAGTGGATTTATCAGTAAACGGCATTTTACCGCCTGACTGTTCTAAATAGGCTAAAATCTGTTCACCATCTGACTGTAAACGATCTTGCTTTCTTGGCAATAACGAGCCGTTCATCGTGCCGTCATCATGGACTTCAATAATACGAACATCTACTTCTTCACCCAATCTTGGCTCTGCTTTACGCTCTGTTTCGTGGACGAAAATACGTTGGATGTCTTCAGTCAATAAAAATGTACCGATGGGTAGCAGGCGATACGCTCTTGCTTTGACATTCTGATTGTACATATCTGTTTCCGCCATTGTATAGTGCTCCTGGATTCTTTCTTCAGTCACTAGACGTCCGAACAAGTTGCCGCCTGGATCTGAACGAAGCGTCATATACAGCTCATCGCCTGGTTGCGGCCATAATTCTTTAATTTGTGGGAAGTCCGCCCGATTGATCAGCACTTCAAAGGATGCGCCGATATCTACATAGGCCCCTTCACTTCTTTCCAAACGAATCACTTTTGCCCAGCCGAATGAATGAACGGTTACTGACGGTATTTGTGCAGTGCCTGTCAGTTCACCCCTTCTATTAATGTAAAGAAAAACTTCAATTGTCGATTGCTCTTGTGCATCCGGTGCTTCAGATTCATTCATATAGATTTCTTCTCCGGCAGCGTCCAATACAAAGCGTGACCCTTCTTTGCGAAGAATTTCAAGTGTTGCGAGTGTACCTGGTTGTAATAATGTCATATAAGATAATCCTTTCTAGAGTGCTTTACTTTTTAATTTTTTTACGAATTCAGGATCAGACTCAAGCGTCTCCACTAGATCAGTAATACGATCCATCGCATTCCAACTTAGGTGATGTTCAATCCCTTCTACGTCTCCGTAGATATTTTCTTCTTCCACACCAATGATACGCAGAAATTGCTCTAGTAATTCATGGCGATGCACAAGTTTTTTACCAAAACGCAAACCACGGTCTGTTAATGCCAACCCCCGGTATCGCTCATAGTGCACATAGCCTTCACGATCCAGGCGCTGAGCCATTTTAGTTACAGATGAAGGAAGCACAGAAAGTGCTTCTGCCACGTCTGACACACGCGCTTCACCTCTCGCTTCTAATTGCAAATAAATTTGTTCAATATAATCTTCCATACTCGGTGTAGCCAAACTATCGCCTCCTCATTTGACAGTCAACATCTACGAATTACTATCTTTAAAGTTTAAGATTTGAAAGCATGGGTAAATTACTTACATAGCAGATAATAATGAAAAGGAGTTGATTCACTATGGGTCGTATATTATGGCTTGTTATTGTAGTTCTACTAGCATTATGGGTAATTGGTTTAGTAGCAAATATTGGCGGTGGCTTAATCCACACACTTTTAGTAATTGCCGGCATTATCTTTGTCATTCAATTAATAACTGGTAGACGTTCGATATAGTGAAAACTAGTTTATAGTGCTCCTTTTGTGATTAGGTAACGATCGCGTACACACATGTGTTGCGTAAGTCTTGCCCATTCGCAGAAGGAGCATTTTTACGTAAAATCCCTTCCAGTTCAAAACTTGTTCGTTTTGCAACTGCACGACCTTTACTGTGATTCTCGTCACAAAGAAATTCTACCCGTGTAGCCGATAGATCTGTAAATGCAAACTTCACAAGCTCTTTGATCGCTTCTGTCATATAGCCTTCGCCTTCAAACTTCGTGTCCAGCCAATACTCTACTTCAAATTTACGAATGTTCCAATCGATACGATGGAAACCAGCGCAACCAATAAATTCACCTGTTTCTTTTAAAAACAGATGAAAGTTCAAAGATTTTCTACCGATGAATTCAGAAACTGATTGACGTACATATTCCTCTGTCGATTCGATCGTCATTTCCTTCTGCGCCCATCCAGTCCACTTTCGCAACGTAGGCATTGAATGTGATACCGCACCCCAAACATCCATCGAGTCATTTAATTCAGGCGCTCGAATATGTAGCCGTTCAGATTGTAGCTGCTCTTTGAAACCAGGTATGCTCTTTACATAACGTTCCCGATCTTCCCAACGTACAGGCGTTGTCGTACCGGCCTCATAATCTTCTCTCGTCATTCCATATGTTACGGCGTCATAATACGTATTCTCTTTCGGAAGAAACCATGCTTGGCGCAAATGTGCTTCCTTTACAAAACCAGCCCGCTCGAACGCTTTACGCATAGCTGCATTATCGTGGCGTGTATGTCCTTCAATACGAATCTTATGTTCCGGTAATTCGAACACGTATTGCGTAAGTTTTTTTAGCGCCCGCGAACCATAACCATAACCCCTGAAATCATCGGCAATCCGCAAGTCAAATAATGGGACATCTTCTTGTAAATCATAGACTTTTACGATTCCCACTTTTTCGTTTTCACTATTCTCGATCCAGAACGTCTTTACGTCATCCGATGCATAACCGCCTTCTTCAATCGACTTTTCAAGCAATTCGCGACCTGGCTGACTACTATCGTGATAAGGCCATGAGTTTGTCGTCATAAACTGAATAAGCAAATCTTGTTCTTCTATCGTCCATTCTTGTAAGCGCATTAAAACTCCTCCATCATGTCTGCCTGTATGCAAGCGCCTCACGTGATATTACATCTTTTGCTGTGCTTCAATTGCATGTTCGTATGCAATTTTCACTAAGTCCGCAACATGTTCGTCTGCTAAAGAGTAGTATACCATTTTGCCACGTCTTTCTGATTTAGCTAATGAATGATCCCGCAAGTAACGTAAATGATGGGAAGCGGTAGCGGATGAAGATTGAATCACTGCCGCTACATCACAGACGCACATTTCCGATTCCAATGTTAGTGAATAAGCAATTCGTAAACGTGTTTCATCAGCCAACGCTTTGAATATTTGTACCATCTCCGTTACATCTGGAAGCTCTTTCCGAATTTTACGAACTACATCTTCGTGCACTATTGTTACTTCACAAGCATCTTGATTTACCACTTTCTCACCCCATTCATTCGACTATAGATTACGGTAATTATATAGATAAGAAGTTGAAAAATCAATTGACTCTAATGTTCATTTGAATCAACCATTGCTACATTTTATCTGTATGTTTCCCGTGAATTTTTTCATATAATTCATCTTCCGTAGAAATATCGGCTAGCTTCACTTTCGATCGATAAGCAGCACGGATAATTACATGGCCAGCAACTGGTGCTGTCAAAAAAACAAAGCCAATACCGAGAAGCAACCGTACACTGATAAAGTTTTCGGTGAATAGAAAATAGAGGAACGCGCCGGATAGTGTCAATAATACTGCTAGTGTCGAACTTTTCGTCGCAGCGTGTGACCGAGTGTAGACATCCGGTAAGCGGATTAATCCAAAGACACTCAAGATACTTGCAATAGCACCTGTCAAAATTAATAAAGCTCCTACAAATTCACCGATCTCGCTTACGTTCAACTATTTTCCCCCTCTCGATAAATTTGGAAAATGCGATCGTCCCAATAAAAGAAAGAATACCAAGAATCAAGATCGCTTCCAAAAATGCTTTTGTATTTAAAATCACCGACACGACGGCAATTGTAGCGATTAAATTTACTCCGATTACATCGAGTGCCACGACACGATCTGGAAGCGAAGGACCTAGGATAATTCGGATGACGGCCACCAAAATAGTCAATGCGAATAGTATGACCGATATTGTCAGCATACCTGCTATCATCGTGTCACCTCCATGATCGCTTTCTCAAAATTCTTCAATTGCTTAATCAATCCGTCGCGCGATTCTTCGACGTCCATTGCGTGAATATATAGCTCATTGCCCTCAGCGGATACTTCCATCACGACCGATCCTGGTGTTAAGGTAAGTAGCATAGAAAGCATGGTCACTTCCACATCACTCGTCAAGATAGTCTCGTATTTAAAGATTCCCGGCTTGATACGCAGTGTAGGCCGCACGATTTGGGAGATGACCACAATGCTCGACTGCGTCAGTTCCCTGATAAAGATTAACAAGAGCTTGCAGGAAGCATATACTCTGCGTAAATAGAAATGCGTATCGAAAAAACGGCTCATGACAAATATAATGCCGAGTCCGACTAAAAATCCCATGAAAAACGTTGTGAATAATAGTTCATCTTCATCAATCAGTGTCATCCATAAAAAGGCGATAAATAAATTCAGCAGAAGCTGTAATGGCATGTCGTCTCCCCCTCCCTACTCTAAATCGTCGCCTATCACAGCGCGTATATACTGTTTGGGATCTGCTAATGTATCTGCTGCATCCTGAATATAAGGTGACAGCAGTTCTGCACCTATACCTAATCCAACTATGAGTACCGCAAGCAATACGAGTGGCAATCCGATTTTCTTTTGAAATGGCTTCTGATCATCTTCACTAATTATCGTTTCTCCCCAAAAACTATTGAGGAAAACACGAAGAAGTGAATATAATACGCCAATACTTGATAAAAACGACACAGCGAGCAACACGTAAGATCCCGTCTCAATTGCACCTAACCCTATATATACTTTTCCAATAAATCCGCTGAATGGCGGAATTCCGGCAATTGCAAGCATCGTCAAGAAAAATAACCAACCGACTAGCGGGTAGTTTCGGATCAGGCCGCTGATCTCATTGAACTTCGAACGTCCCGTCAAATATACGACAGTACCTGCCAATAGAAACAGCAATGCCTTACTAATCATGTCGTGAATCAAATAATAGCTCGCACCTTGGAAAGCAATATTCGTAGCAATTGCCAGACCTGTCAACACAAAGCCAACGGAAATGATGACATTATACGAGACAATCTGACGTATATCTGAATAGGCTATAGCTCCGAGACAACCCGCAACCATTGTGACAATGGCTAAGACGCCAATGATTTTATAAATAACTGGATCATGTATAAATATTAATGTAAACATGCGATACAGCGCATAAATACCGACTTTCGTCAGTAATGCGCCAAACAGCGCAGCGACCGCAGTAGGTGGTGCTGAATAAGAACCTGGCAACCAGAAATAAAGTAGTAAGCCCGCTTTCAAACTAAAGACAATCAAGAAAATAATTGCGATCAACGTCAGTAGCGGTCCTTGTCCCGTTTCTGCTACACGTACAGCGATATGTGCCATGTTTAACGTACCCAGTACACCGTATATATACGCGATGCCCAACAAAAAGAACCAAGATGCTAATACATTAATCAGTACATACGTAATACCTTCCTTTAACTGTGTTTTGCGTCCTCCAAGAGTCAGCAGCACATAGGAAGCTAGTAACATGACTTCAAAACAAACAAATAGGTTAAATAAATCGCCAGTCAGAAATGAGCCATTGACTCCTGCTACTAAAAACAGGACGAATGGATAGAAGAACATCGTCTCTGTCTCAATCCCTGTCGTAGCGAATGCATATAGCAAAATAATACTGGAAACGGCGCATGCAACCAGTACGAGTAACATCGCAAATGAATCGCCTACAAACAAAATACCGTGCGGCGGTAACCAATCTCCAAAGTCTAAGCGCATGATGCCATTTAGATGAATGTGATGGAGACAATAAGCAGCTACAGCAGCAGAAGCCATTGTCGTTAGTACACTAAGCACACGTTGCACGCGAATATATGGACGTAAGAATACTAAAATCACACCTACCAAAACAGGCAGGATCATAGGCAATACCAATATATTATTCATCTTGTCGCCCTCGCAATCTAGGTCCACGGCCAGACTCTTGGTACACACGGTAAGATAGTACGAGTAAAAATGCCGTCACCGCGAAGCTGATGACAATCGCCGTCAGAATAAGTGCTTGCGGGAGGGCGTCTGTATATTCCGCAGCTGTCTCCGTAAGCAAAGGCACATCGCCTTTTTTTAATCCGCCCATCGTCAATAATAATAAATGAATGGCATGCGACAGGATTGCAGTCCCTAAAATAATTCGCAACATCTCTTTTGATAAGAGTAAATAAACGCCTACTGCCACTAGCACACCAACCAGAAGGGTAATTAATGTCTCCATTACTCCACATCCTCACTGATTCCCAAAATAATCGTCACGACAACACCGAGGACAGTCAGTGCGACTCCCGCTTCGAAAATCGTCATCGTTCCAAGTTCTGTTTCACCAAAAACCGGTAAATCTACAAGCCATGTCGTCTGTGAAAGAAAGGACTCACCAAACAATATTGACAACATTCCGGTACCTACCGCAAGCAACACGCCAAGTGCCGCCACCCGCTTAAAATCAAACGGCGTTCCCCGGTGAACCGTTTCTATGTCATAAACTAAATACAATAATACAAACGCAGAAGAGAGCACAAGTCCACCAATGAAGCCGCCCCCCGGATTATTATGTCCCGATATAAACAGCTCCACACCAAACGTCAAGATGATGAAAAACACAATCTTCGTCACCGTCTGTAAGATCACATCATTTTTCTTCAGGGTGATCCACCCCCTTCTTGCGACGCAGCTTGACTAATGAATAGACGCCAAGACCTGCGATGAACAATACCAGTACTTCAAGCATCGTATCGAATGCACGGAAGTCACCGAGTATTGTATTCACTACATTCAAACCGCCTGCAAGCCGTGACGCTGTCTCATAATAGATAGAAATAGACGGATACATGGAATGGCCTTGCACGAGCAAAGCGATAACGGTAACAGCCACCCCGGACGCAACCGCGATCAGTCCATTGCGTATTCGCATAGAAACGGACTTATACTCGTTTTTCCACTCCGGTAAATAGTAGAAGCACAGTAAAAACAGCACCGTTGTAACCGTCTCGACAATTATTTGCGTCAACGCCAAATCCGGCGCACGGAATACGACAAATAGAATGGCGATGGAATAGCCCAGTACTCCGTTAAGAATAATGGCAGTAATCCTAGATTTAGCAAATAAGATCGCTACACTGGAACACATCATCACGAATATAATAATACTTTCATTAATTTCAATCACGGCATCATCTGAGAAGTCGAAAATGAACTGCTGGAAACCTAGCAAGCCTATTCCGACAAGCGCAATGAAAAACAACATGATATACGCAACATAATCTCGTACTGATCCGGTCATATATGTTTTCGTCACAACAGAAGCTACACGTTCTATTCGCTGTAACAATGCATTATATAAGCGATCAAGCGTCCATTGTAAAAAGCCTACACTGTAAATCCATTTCCAGTAACGCAATAAACCATATAATAAGATTCCCATGATAATTACACCGATGGTCATGAAGATTGGCATCTCCCAACCATGCCACACGTGTATTTCCGGTACTAGTCCAGGCATCCCCTCATATTGCGGATATACCGCATTCATTGCCGGCCCTAAAACATACGTACCGAGCAGATTCGGGAAGATGAAAATAAGTACAACTAGACTGCCAAGTACCATAGGTGAGATTAACATTTGAATCGATGCTTCATGAGCAGGTCGTTGTCCAGGAGCCGGTGCGTGTACTTTACCGAAAAACGTCTGAAACACGATGATCATACAATAAATAAATGTGAATATACTGCCGACCCACGCAATAATTGGGAACAATAAGACCAACGAATCCATTGATAATAGATTGGCTTCTTTTAATGATAGCATTGCTTCAAAAAATAATTCCTTACTTAAGAAGCCGTTGAATGGCGGCAGTCCTGCCATGGAAAAACTGCCAATCAGTGCAATGGTAAATGTGATAGGCATGATCGTTGCCAAGCCACCAAGTCGATTAATATTACGTGTTCCTAGCTCGTGATCTAAAATACCGACGACCATAAATAAAGATCCTTTAAAGGTAGAATGGTTAATCAAATGAAATAATGCAGCGAATGTAGCGGCGGTAAATAACGCAATCTGTGTACTTTCAGAAGAAGCAAATGCTAATGAGCCGATACCAAGCAGGCTCATGATCATTCCCAGTTGACTCACTGTAGAGAACGCGAGCAACGCTTTCAGATCCGTTTGCTTCACCGCGTTAACCGATCCCCACAACATCGTCAGTAACCCTACACAAGATACGACATAAAACCATGTGGTATCACCTGCGAAGACTGGGGTAAACCGCGCTACTAAATAAATACCCGCTTTAACCATCGTGGCGGAGTGTAAGTAGGCACTGACAGGCGTAGGTGCTTCCATCGCGTCAGGTAGCCAAATATGGAATGGAAACTGAGCAGACTTAGTGAACGCGCCAATCAAAACAAGCAACATGGCAGGTATGAACAGTGAATCCGCTGCAATCACTTCCCGCATAGAAATTAGTTCCTGTAAATTGAACGTTCCTGTTATTGTATAAAGCATTAAAAATCCAACTAACATGAAAATACCGCCTGTGACGGTAATCAACATCGATTTCTTCGCTCCGTATCTTGACTGTTTTCGGTGATACCAGAAAGCAATTAGTAAGAAGGAAGAAATACTCGTCAATTCCCAGAATACATACAGGACGATTAGGTTATCGGATAATACAACACCAAGCATAGCCCCCATGAACAATAGTAAATATGTATAAAATCGACCAATCGCTTCCCGTTCAGAAAGGTAGTAGATTGAATACAATACAACTAAACTACCGATTCCCGTGATCAGCAACGCAAAAATCATACTCAATCCATCTAAATGTGTGGAAAAATAGACATCTGCAGAAGGTATCCAAGGAAACGTATATAAATAAGACGCCCCATTCGAAAGCGAAGGAACAAGACGAATCAGTAAGATAAACAAGAACAGTGGAATGGTAATTACAAACCAGCCAATCCGTCTCCCAGTCAAAATTTTGTGTATGAACGGAACTAAACACGCAGCTATAAAAGGAATGAATATTGCTAGTAAGACGGTTATCAATCTAACACCTCCCAGAATCAATTGATTATAAGTGTCAATAGAATGCGTAGAGCCTCTTGACTGTATACAGTACGTTATGCATAATGGGACTCTAAGCGTAGAGTACAATCTCTACTCGAAAGTATACACTACTTTATCAAAAACCGCATAAAAAGCGCGGTCAGCATACTGTAAGGCCAAGTTCATAATCCTATATACAGGATGAGATTCTCTGGCGGAATTGCAGCGGAAAGCATTCCCCTAAAGTTTGAACCAGTTAGTAATAATTCATAGAATTCGAAGAGGTGATGAGTCATTATGGGCAAAATGAAAAGCCGTATGGACGAGGGAATTCTCGTTTGTGTGTATTACGGTCCAAATGGTGAACGTCTCATTAATAGAGGATATAAAATTGCAACCATCATGGATTGTCCGCTCTATATCTTGACCGTTGATCCTGCGCCACTCGATGATTTCGACGTGGATAAATCTGAGTATATTGATCGTTGGAAAGAGCTTGCGGAAGAATTAGACGTGGAAGCGTTCATTATTCGCGACGATGAAAAGCGCCCAACCGCAAAAGTGATTAAAGAAGTGGCTCACCAATACGGCATTACACAAATCATCATCGGACAAACCGCGCAAAGTCGCTGGGAGGAAATAACAAAAGGCTCTTTCATGAACGTCTTGTTGAGAGAAATTCCATTTGTTGATTTCCATGTCGTGTCAGTTGATCGGGCGATAAAGAGTGAGACAGAAGGATCGTTTGAAAAAGGCGTACGCGCGTATTTAATTCCAGATGGAGATAACTTCCGTATCAACTTCACGCTTTCGAAGCACGCCCAATATGAAGGAATCTTCTTTAAGGAAATTGGGACCGACTTCAACAACGGGGTTTTTAAGTTCATGCAGAATAGTAAGATATGCCAAGTGCAAATAGAAGACGACCAAGTGCTCGACTCAAGTAAGATTCAATGCAAGATACAAAATTAACACTAAGAGAGATGTCCCGGAATGGGGCATCTCTCTTTTTGTATGTATGCAAGTTCAAGATCCAAGAATTTATGCAGTGGGAGTTAAGTGGTAAGTACGAGGGGAATGAAAGCGTCCCCTCCGTAGCGCCAATCCTCATCCACAACACCCTGCCAGCCTCTCTATCCAACTTTTCACATCAAAAAAAGAGTTATCCCGAGAGGTCATTAAAATAATGACTTCGCAGACAACTCCTATCGCCTCTGTTATTCAGAAAGTTCTTCCCCTACAATCTTCACTTCCATCTCCAGATCAATACCGAAATTCTTCTTCACTTCCGCTTTGACCATCTCAATCGTCTGAATATAATCTGCCGCCGTAGCATTATTTTTATTGACGATGAACCCCGCGTGTTTAGTAGACACTTCTGCTCCACCAAACCCTTTACCCTGCAAGCCGCTATCTTGGATCAATTTTCCAGCGAAATAGCCAGGTGGACGTTTGAACACACTACCTGCCGATGGATATTCAAGTGGCTGTTTGGATTCACGTTGGAACGTTAAGTCGGCAACTGCCGCATCGATATCACACTGTTCACCTTGAGTGAGCCAGAATTCTGCAGATAGGACATAGTAGCCTTCTGTAGTAATAATGCTTTTACGATATCCTAGTTCTAACTCATCTTTTGAAAGCATGAATATTTTTCCAGTAGCATCCATTACAGTCGCATGATGAATAATATCTTTAATTTCTCCACCGTACGCTCCAGCGTTCATTGCCATTGCGCCACCTATTGAACCCGGTATTCCACAAGCGAACTCCAGACCAGTTAAACAAGCTATTGCCGCTTGTTTGGAAGCGTCAATAATATTCGCGCCAGCTTCCGCTATCATTCTATTACCATCAATCTTAATATTGTTGAGGTTTGCCATATACATTACAATCCCACGAACACCACCGTCACGAACGACCATATTCGAACCGTTCCCCAGTAATAAAATCGGAATTTCATTAGTAAAAGCATAGCTAACAACTGCTTGCACTTCTTCTATTGTGCCAGGCGCCGCGACAACATCCGCTTTACCACCTAGACGTGTTTTCGTATATTTGTTTAGTGGCTCATCAAGTAATAACCAACCGCTTTGTATATTCTTTTGAAGATCTTCAAACCATCGATGTTTTGACATCTACATCAAGTCCTTTCAGTATACGTGTCCCCAGTTTTACGGAAACAATCTTATCCATCTATTAGTATGCTTGCAATCCGTCTTTTTGACAAGGTTTTTCATTTTGACTTTCAACCTTTTTTCAATTACAGTTTAGCTAACTAAATTTCCATTAGGAGGAGTGAAAGTGAATACATGGAAGGTAGATAAGAGTGCGTCCACTGTCGGCTTTTCCGTTCCACATATGATGGTATCAACTGTCACGGGAACGTTTGAAGAATTTTCAGGAGAATTACAAGGAAACATAGCCGATCTGACGAAAACCAAGATTAGTTTTCAAGTAATCGTCGCTTCAATCCAGACAAAGAATAGAGACCGTGATCTACATCTATGCTCGGTGGACTTTTTTGATGCTGAAACTTTCCCTGAAATGACATTCTCTTCTCGTGCAATTTATAACGATACAGACGGTAGATATCAAATGTCCGGAGACTTGACTGTTAAACATACGACCAAAAGAGCAATATTTTGCATCACTCCTCAAGAAGTGACTGTATTCGGAGCTACATATTTTGTTGAGGGTGAGATCAAACGAAAAGATTTCGGATTAATGTGGAATCGGGCAATCGAAGCTGGCGGTGTGATGGTTGGAGAGGTGATAGATATTAAGATGTCGGTTGTAATTTGCAAAGGTGAAAAATAACGGGAGCATCGTGAATTGACGTTCGTAACGAAAGTGTCCTATTAACAATTCACTAACGTACTGTTTCAAAATGAAATAAAAGACTGAAGACGAAACGCCTCGTAATTCTATAGAGTTTTCTTCAGTCCTATAAAACAGCTCAATTATTTAGATATCACAAGTCTCATCATCACACTGCCCACCATCATTTGTACCAAGTACTTGTAACTTAGGTTTGGCCATACCCTCTTCTTCAGCTATTTTTTCAAGCGCTTCAACAAATGCTTCTGTAGGCTGCGCTCCACTTATAGCATATTTACGATTAATTACGAAGAATGGCACGCCTTGGACACCAATTTCCTGCGCTTCTTTGATATCATTTTTTACTTCATCCTCGAAATTATTACTATGAAGCATCTCTCTAGTTTTGTTTGCATCTAATCCAGCTTCTGTCGCGATCGCTACGAGTACTTCTTCCGTATCAATGCGCTCTCCCTCCACGAAGTAGCCATGCAAGAGACGCTCTGTTACTTCTTTTTCCACACCGTGCTTCCCTGCGAATTTCGCTAGACGATGTGCATCCAGCGTATTAGAAGTTCTCATTTTATCCACTTGATAGTGAAGTTCAACCGATTTTGCTTGCTCTTCTATATTATTCAGCATGTTTTTCGCTTCTGTTTTGCTGACATTGTACTTTCCTGCTAACCTTTCCACTACCGATTGGTCTGAAGCTACTGGTGTATTCGGATCTAGCTGATACGCCTTGAATATAACCTCCGACTTTTCTTCCAGCCCTAATTGTTTCAAGGCATGCTCTAAACGTCTTTTTCCAATATAGCAAAACGGACAAACATAATCTGACCATACTTCAATTTTCATTTTTTGCCCCACCTTTCTATTCTCTATTTTAGATTCAAGTAAAGTTGGCAACAATGTTAATGCTTGGATTATATAATTATACAGAATGAGGTGTCGGAATGAATGAATCTCTATGGCTTGCCACCGCTTATCCGAAGTCTACCTATCCAACAGTAGATGATGATGTAACTTGCGATGTATTAATCATAGGAGGCGGACTGAGCGGGATAGCAAATGCTTATTTTTTGGCTAAGCAAGGAAAGAGCGTTGTGTTGCTTGAGAAAAATAGTTTGTTGCATGGAGCAACCGGAAATTCTACAGGTAAATTAACTGCCCAACATGACTTGGTATATGCGGACATGATCGAACAGTTTGGTGTAGAGAGCGCAAAACAATATTTCGATGTAAATGAACAAGCTGTTGATTTTGCGCGATCCATTGCGGAGGCAGACCAGCTGCAAACCGCACACTCCGCGCTATATTCCCAAACGGCAGAAGGTACAGAACGATTACTGGCAGAGAAAAAGGCATATGAAGCGATTGGGATTCCTTTTATACTTGCGGGCAGTGCTTCCTACTTACCTTTTGAAACAGCCCATACTTTACTGATTGAAGACGAAGCACAAATACATCCAGTGCGTTTTGGACAACGATTAGCACAGCTCGCTGTGAAAGAAGGTGCACGCATCTTTGAACATGCACAAGTAGCGGCATTGGATACTGATCGTCATTTTGTCAAACTCTCTTCATCTAAAGTAGTCAGTTATCGACAACTAGTTATCTGCTCACATTATCCAATTGAGGCCCTAGAAGGCATGCAAATTCTTAAACTGGACGTCGAGCGCTCCTATATTGCTGCGTCAAAAACAGAGACTCCATTTGATCATCAATTTATCTCGGTAGATGAGCCGAAGCGCTCGATACGGACAGCGACAATCGATGACCAGTCTTACTTATTACTATGCGCTCAATCTCATCCTGCAGGCTCGGAAAAAGAAACACAACTTCATTACGACAGCTTGACAGAGGATATTAAAACGACATTGGGGCATCCCGATGTTGTCTACAAATGGTCGGCTCAGGATCCGTCCACACCTGATTTGGTGCCTTATGCAGGAGCTATTTCAAACTCGTCGCCAGACGTCTATATTAGTACAGGCTATCGGAAATGGGGACTATCTAATTCCTTAGCTTGTGCGGAAATCATCTCGGATGCGATTGTCGGGCGATCGAATGCCGCAAGCGAATTATTTTCTCCTAGCAGAACAGATTTCGGCTCTTTATCCAGCCGTGCTCTACTATTAGCTGGACGTACCGTAAAGGAATTTGCCGGAGGACATATCGCCCGGACCGACTCGCCGATCTGTACGCATATGGGGTGCCGTACCCGCTGGAATAAAGGAGACCAAACGTGGGACTGTCCATGTCACGGATCCCGTTTTCGTGCAGATGGAACCGTGTTGGAAGGTCCTGCCACACAACCCCTAGATTTAGGATAAAAAAACTGTCACAGAAGATCGGGCTACCGATTTCCGTGACAGTCTGGTGTTTATGAAAGTGCTTCAGTCAATACAGGTACAATTTGCTTCTTACGTGAAACGATACCTTTTAACAAAGCCGAATTATTATTGAACGCTACATTAAATGCAGAACCTGCACGTTCAGCTTCTTTTCCGAGAGCAATGATTACGGAATCGCTATTGATGATATCTGTCACAACAAACAGGAATAAGTCTAGCTCTTTTTGCTTGATTACATTATTTAATTCCGCTTCCAGTTCATCTTGTCGGCCAAGGATATCTTGCAAGTCTACTGCATTTACTTGTGCAATTACCATTTTCACATCGCCAAAAATAAATTCTTTCGAATCCAGATTAGCCAAATCCTTTACAGGTACAGAGCTTAAGTCTGCTCCAGCTTTCAACATGTCCAAACCGTAAACAGCAGCATCTACTTCTGCAATTGCAGCCAGTTCTTCAGCTGCTGCCTGGTCTTGATCTGTAAATGTTGGTGATTTGAATAATAATGAATCTGATACGATCGCAGAAAGCATTAAGCCCGCAATGTTCTTTGGAATTTCAACGCCATGCTCTTTGAATAATTTGTTCAAAATCGTTGCCGTACAGCCTACTGGCTCCGCACGATAATACAATGGATCGTTTGTCTGGAAGTTCGCGATACGGTGATGATCAATCACTTCCAACACTTGTACATCATCCAAGTCATCCACACTTTGTTGTTTCTCATTATGATCGACTAAGATGACTTGAGATGTCTCAGGTGCCGCTTTTTCAATTAACCGTGGTGCTTCAAAACCGAAAGTTTCAAGCGCATACGCTGTTTCTTTTGTAATATTACCTAGACGAACAGCTTCTGCATCCACTCCGATTTGTTGTTTAAGATAAGCATACGTAATCGCAGATGCAATGGAATCGGTATCCGGGTTTTTATGCCCAATAACTAACACTTTTGACATTTGTTAATTCCTCCTATTTCACTATGTTTACTGACTATATTCTACCACACTATTCAAGATTGACTAGTGGGAAATAGTAAAGATTGTATTTCTTCCTTATTATGAAGGAAATCTGCAATCGTGTAACGGTCTAGCACTTCAAAGTAAGCTTGAAGCGCTTCGTATAATACACCTCTTAGCTGGCAGGCTTGAGACAACACACACATATTTTTACTCGGATCAAAACATTCGACTAAGTGAAAATCGTCTTCTGTTTTTCGAACTAGTTCGCCTACATTTATGCTATGTGGATCTACACTGAGACGGATTCCACCACCACGACCACGAGTGGTTACAATCAGTTCCAGTTTTCCTAACTCATGGACTATTTTGGTGAGGTGATTTTTCGAGATTTTATAAGCATCCGAGATTTCTTGAACTGTAGATAGTTCATCCGATTGCTTGGAAGCTAAAAAAATCAGAACACGCAGCGAATAATCTGTATACATCGTTAAACGCATAATATCACCACTTTCTACTCTCACCTTATTATAGCATTTTCAATCGAAAAATCATTGATTGACACTGAGCGTTACACTTATAAGCTTAGCTACTTTTTGAATAGAATGTGACAACATTCACATATTATTTTTAAACATGTATTTTAAATATATCTTTTAGATTCTAAATGATTTATGATAGAGATATCAAATACGGAGAGGTTGTGTATTCACAATGTTAGATCAAAAAACTATCGACGTTATCAAATCCACAGTACCAGTACTAGAGGAACACGGAACAGCCATTACTACGGCGTTCTACAAAAATATGTTCGTGGCTCATCCGGAATTACTAGACATTTTCAACCACGCTAATCAGTCGCAAGGACGTCAGCAGACAGCTCTTGCAAACACAGTATACGCAGCTGCGCAACATATCGATAACCTAGAAGCCATTCTACCGGTTGTTGTACAAATCGCGCACAAGCACGTATCTCTTGGAATCTTGCCGGAACATTATCCAATTGTCGGAGAGTATCTGTTAAAAGCTATCAAAGAAGTACTTGGTGATGCAGCGACTCCTGAAATTATGGATGCATGGGAAGCCGCTTACGGTGTAATCGCTGGCGCATTCATCGGTGTAGAAAAAGATATGTATGAGAATACAGAAAAAGCCGATGGCGGATGGCACTTATTCAAAGACTTCGAGATCGTCGACAAAGTAGAAGAAAGTGATGTCATTACTTCATTCTACTTAAAACCTGTTGATGGCAAAAAATTGCCATACTATTTACCGGGACAATACATTACGATTCGTTTGGAAATCCCAGGCGCAAAAAATATTGTCAACCGTCAGTACAGCTTGTCTCAAAAATCAAATGACGAGACTTTCCGTATCTCAGTTAAACGTGAAGATACATTAACACCAAACGGCGTAGTTTCTTGCTACTTGCATGAAAATGCAAGTGTAGGCGACATCATCGAAGTAAGTGCTCCAGCAGGCGACTTCTACTTAGATCCTACTGGCACAGCACCTGTTACTTTAATCAGCGGTGGGGTTGGTATTACACCAATGAAAGCTATGTATTCAACTATTGCAGACTTGTCTCCAGAACGTGAAGTAGCATTCTTGCACTCTGCACGTACACGTAGTCAACAAGCATTTGCGAATAAATTAGAGCATATAAATGCAAAACTGCCAAACTCTACGTACAAAGCTCTATATTCAGAAGAGGGAGACGGCATGTTCACACGTGAGTTCTTAGAAGAAAACGTTATTGCAGACAGTGATGTCTATGTATGTGGACCAACTGGTTTCATGGAGTTCGTTATTCAACAACTTCACACAATGGGTATTCCAGAAGATAAAATTCACTTCGAATTCTTCGGCCCAGCTGTAGCACTTCAATTACAATCTGTTTAACCATAAACAACCCCCGCGAATGTGAATAATTCGCGGGGGTATTTTTATACTTTATTCGGCATACGGATTGAAGACATAATGAGGGCAGCTACTAAAAATAGACCTAAATAACCGACGACCGGATATAGTGTATTGACCAATTTCGTGAATCCAAAAAAGCTCAATGCATAGCCAATTACTAATGAAAATGCTATGAATAACTTAAATTTCATCGTTCCACTTTGGATGAATCGAGCACCAAACGCATAGAACATACTGACCGCTGTATTGAAGATCATACCGTATAAAATAACTGCCATGAAGATTGCAAAGATCGGTGAAATATTATTGATAATTGCAAGCATCGGCAAATCTGCTCCTGCTACATTTTCCACCTGTGAAAAAATCGCCAAGTGACTTAACAGTATTAAAATACCTAATCCAAGACCACCTACGAATCCACCTCGTGCTGCAATCTTTTCATCTTTTTCCGCACCGCCCATAACAATTGCCATCGAGGCACCTACCGCAATATTAAATGACACATAGTTAATGGCAGATATGAACCAGTTAGGCAATGTCGTAGGCAATGCTTGTGCGACAGGGTCTAGAACCGCGAATGTTGTATCCATCGTGACGATACTGTAAACAGATACGACAACTACTGTAATAATTAAAAAGGGTGTTATACTCCCTATTACAGCAACTACTTTATCTACGTTTAATAATATCGTCAAGAACACTAAAATCATCATAAGCAAACTGCCTACAAATGTCGGTAAGCCAAATTGCTGATGTAAGTTAGCACCGGCACCCGCCAGCATCACCACACCCACGCCAAATAATGTAAAGATGATAATACCATCCACTATTACACCTAAATAGCGCCCACTGATTTTGTAGATTACGTCTTTGTGTGAAGGTGTTCGCATTCGACTTCCAAGACGCGTTAATGTCATTCCTAAGTAAGCGAACAGCGCCGTACAAATCACTGCGCCAATCATGCCTAAGTAACCGAAACTCGTAAAATACGTCATAATTTCATTACCGGAAGCAAATCCCGCCCCTACGATAATCCCAATAAATGCACTGCCCATTTTCAATATTTTCTTCATAATTTCCCCTATTCTTCTCTGTAACCAAGCAAATTCGAGATGTTCATTCATCTATTTTCTATATTTAGAGACGAATGGGTTGTCTTTTTCAAAGAAACGCCAAGGATAATGCACGGCTTCACCAGTGTTGCCAATCCCGACCCGAGGACCCGGTTCTATTTCAGCCTGAGGTAAGCCTTCTGCTATATAGAGAGGCTTCTGTGTCCAATGATGGCCGTAGTATGACATCGTCACGCCAAGAGCTTTGGAGAGCTTCCCGGGTCCATTTGTAAGATCGGTCTCTTTCTTAATGTGTATGCCACGACGTTGTTGCATATGACGTACTCCTTCTATTGGTTCACCTGCTCGCAGTAATACAGCATGCGGTGTCCCCTCTTGTGCACAGACCACATTCATTAGTGTGTGCGTGTGCATTTGATATGTATAGACGGAACCCGGCTTACCGAACATAATTTCTGTACGCTTTGTTCTACGATTACCATAACTATGCGCAGCACGGTCCTCAGCTCCATGATACGCTTCTGTTTCCACAATTCTAACCACTGATAGTCCTTCGGGTTCCTCATGGACAATATATTGACCGACCAAATTACGGGCAAGCTCTAGTACAGGTACATTGAAGAAAGGTGAATCAATCGGTTCATACATACAATCTTCTCCTTTCCGTTCTCATGCCAATCCTTGACCTTCTGCAAACTCACAATAGAGTTTATGTGTTTTCAATAGTTCGGTGTGATTTCCTCTACCGGTAATCTGACCATTCTCTAAAAAGAGTAATTGATCTGCATGCAGTACAGTTGCCAATCGGTGTGCAATAATAAGCGTAGTTCTACCTTGCATCAAGTGGCGTAATGCTTCTTGGACATGCGTTTCCGATCCGCTATCTAAATTCGACGTCGCTTCATCCAATAATAATATCTCTGGGTTATGCAATAATGCACGCGCGATTGCAATACGTTGACGCTGACCACCTGACAACTTCATACCGCGCTCCCCCACCATCGTATCGAATTGATCCGGCATATCTTTTATGAATGTATACGCATTGGCCGCTTTTGCAGCTTCAATAACTTGTTCAAGAGGTGGTCTCTTTTCAAGACCGTACGCAATGTTATCTAAGATTGTTCCACTCAATAATGGGCTTTCCTGTGAGACGTAGCCTATACGCCGGCGCCAATCCGATAACGGAATCATCTGAATCGGATCTGCTCCAAGCCGTATTTCTCCAGAAGTCGGTTGATAAAATCTCTCCATCAATGAAAAGATTGTGGTCTTTCCTCCACCGCTTGGTCCGACGAATGCCGTTACAGTTCCTCGCTCTGCAGTGAATGAAATTCCGTTCACTACATCCTTCCCCTCTTCATATGAAAAATGAACATTTGAAAATGCGATGGCGCCTTCTATTTTCGATGTACGTTCACCGTCTGCGGACTCTGAATCCATCCGCAGAATGCCTTGAATTCTTTCTGTCGCCCCTACTGCTTTTTGGAATGAAGTGAAAAATTGAGCCATTTGAGCGAACGGTACGATGATCTGAAATAGCAAGAAAATAATTGCAACTAACGTTCCTGCTGATAATGCACCTTTTGCAACTTGTGCTCCTCCATATCCGAGAATCACTACTAAGATACCCATCATTGTCAACATCATGATAGGTGAAATAACAGCCTGTATTTTTGCTTCTTTCAGCCCATATCGAAATAGCGATTGAATGGCTACTTTGCCTTTCTCCCCTTCAGTAGATTCTGCGCGATATGCTTTCACTAACCGGATATCTCCAAGTACACGGCCTAGATGTCCCGAAAACTTTGCCATTTCAGCCTGTGTCGCTTTCGCTACCTTGTGCATTAAACGTCCAAGCGGATACAAGATCGCCATACTAACAGGCACACTAATTAACAGGATAATCGTCATTTTCCAATCGAGCACCAATAGAATAATGACCGCTCCAATAATTGAGATCATACCCGAGATGAACGATACTAGATGCTCTGAAACAAGTGATTTTAATACAGTCGTATCTTGTGTAATGCGACTCATCGTTTCGCCCGTTTCATTTCGATCAAAATATGGCACAGGTAAACGCAATACTTTTTGCCATAATTGATTACGTAAATCCGCCACTACCGTCTCACCAATAAAGGCCAACATATAATAGGAGAAACCTCCAGCAATTGCTTGCACTACGAATAAAACGAGCAGAAAAACGCCCGTTTTCCAGTTCAATAATTCACTTGTGAAGGAGTCCACTAAATCTTTGGTAATCAACGGCACAGCTAGTCCTGCGGCTGTTTCAACGAGAGATAGCACCAGTGCAAAGATTGTCACAGCAACTGGCCAGCGCAATGTCTTGACCAGACTCATAAAGTTTTTTACGGATCCTTTAGGTTTTACTTGATCATTCATGGTGTTTCCTCTTTTCTATCTCATTCAAACGGATGTTGCATTTGCCTTTGAAGATATTCACCAATGCGATGCCAATCGGCCTCCAAATCAGGTCTAAGGGATGGACGATAAAACACTGAAGCTGGATGGAATGTCGGTATTATAGTGTATGATTCATCCGTTAAACTATATTGTTTATCTTCTAATTCCGCTAAATATTGCACAGGTTGCGTCAATATTTGTCCATGAAGAGCCGTAACCTTCGCATGTTTTCCTAGCAATCGCTGCAAGCCGATATTGCCCAGTGTTACGATGAGCTTCGGTTGAAGATTGGCTACTTCAAAATCAAGGATGAGCGCATGGGCCAATTGTTCTTTTTGTGTGGGTGGTCGATTATACTTACGCTCCGTCAAACTACCATCCCGTTCTTTCTTCGTCCCCCATTTGTATGGTCTACTGCGGAACGAACTCGTCATATAGACATCTTCACGTGTTAGCCCGATCGATGCAAGGGATTTCATTAATTCGTCACCTGCACGGCCAATGAACGGAATACCATGTATCGCTTCATGTTCTCCCGGCGCTTCTCCAACGAGTAAGAGCGTCGGTGATTTCGGACCTTCTCCGTGAACAAAGCCTTCTACTGGAAATCCTTCGCTACGTTCTAAAGCTACACGCGCAATTTCATCTGGTACACGAAACATCGTATCCACTCCTTTCTGTAATTATAAAGGTTTCCCTGGCGAATAAAAAATGTTAACCATCGAAAAAGCCGCTCCCATTTCAGTGAAATGGAAACGACTAACTTTATACTATGTTAACTCCGTTTGTTTTGTTTCTGTTCCGAGGAAAATAACAGCTAGTACTCCTACCATAATAGCTGCGCAGAATATACCAAAGACTACTCCGAAACCGTATCCTGCCGTTAACAATGAACCAACGAGAAGTGGTCCAAAAATTCCTCCCACACGTCCAACTGCAGCTGCAACCCCAGAGCCTGTCGCTCGGATCGCGGTAGGATATTGTTCGGGTGAATAAGCGTAGAGTGCTCCCCATGCCCCCAAGTTAAAGAAGGATAGAAACGCACCGGCTACCATCAATGTAGTCAATGTCTCCGCATTGCCAAAAGCTAGAGCACTGAGTGCCGTTCCGAATAAATAAGTAGCGAGGACAAATTTACGTCCTATGCGCTCGATTAGCCACGCGGCACTGAAATAGCCTGGCAACTGCGCTAGTGTCATCAATAATACATAGCCAAAACTTTTAATTAGACTAAAACCTTTGATCACCATTACGCTCGGTAGCCAAAGGAACATGCCGTAATACGAGAAAACCACAGCAAACCATACAATCCACAACATGATTGTCCGTTTTCTAAATGTCGGAGCCAGTAGTTGCTTTAGTTTCTGTCCAGTCGTTTGCGATGTTTTTTCTTGCTCTTCGAATTTCTTGGAGTCCGGTAAATTACGTCGAATGTAAATCGCATAAAATGCCGGTAGTGCCGTAATGATCAGAGCAATTCTCCAGCCGAATTCTGGGATAATAAAATATGCTATTAAAGCCGCTATAAGCCAGCCCGCTGCCCAGAAGCTTTCCAGTAACACGACCACACGTCCCCGCTCTTTTGCGGATACGCTTTCTGAAACTAATGTAGAGGCAACAGGCAACTCTCCCCCTAACCCTGCTCCCACTAAGAAACGCAAGGCTAAAAACGCCCATAATGTCGTCGTCAAAGCGGATAAGCCACTCGCAACTGAAAATAAAACCAATGTCATCATAAATACTTGCTTACGTCCAATTCGATCGGCCAATAACCCGAATCCGAATGCACCTATCGCCATGCCGATCGAGTTAACACTACCAATCCAGCCCATCTCAGTCGAAGTCAGATTCCACTCTACAGCTAATGCAGCAATGACGAATGACAGGATTCCCACATCCATCGCGTCGAACATCCAGCCTGTACCTGCTATGCCTAATAATTTATTTCGTGATATTTCTTTCTTTTTCACGGGGCTTCTACCTTTCTATTGTACAATCTTTAGGTGTCTTTACAGTTGTCATTATAGCACTTTTTAGTTGCATTTGACTAGCTTTGTTTTTGGGGTATTTTTAGATGTTGGTGGTTGTGCGTTTCGCGGGTGATGATAGAGCGGGTGGGTTGTGGGTATGAGCGGATACGAGACTGGATTGAGCGGATGGAATGCGGCTATGAGCGGATTCGGGACTGGATTGAGCGGTTAGGCTGTGGCTATGAGCGGATACGCGACTGGATTGAGCGGATTGACTGTGGGTATGAGCGGATTCGAGACTGGATTGAGCGGATGGAATGCGGCTATGAGCGGATTCGGGGCTGGTTTGAGCGGATGGGCTGTGGCTATGAGCGGATTCGGGACTGGATTGAGCGGTTTGGCTGCGACTATGAGCGGATACGGGACTGGATTGAGCGGTTTGGCTGTGGTTATGAGCGAACAAACAACATGATAGAGCGCTCGTTCAAGTTGAATAAGCACACCCCAACAAATTAGAGTGAAAAACAATAATGAACATACAAAAATCCCAGAAGACAGAGTCTCCCGGGATTTCATTCGTTCTTATAGTCCAGCTTCCACTTCTTTGATCATTTCTTTGATTGATTGAAGTCCGCCACCAGATAGGTACCAATATTCACCGTTCAAATAAACCATTTTGTCGTTCTTGAATGCGTTTGTTTTCTTCACAAGATCGTTTTCAACAGAATCTTTCGCCGATGCGCCGTTACCGATTGCTGCGTCGCGGTCGATCACGAAGAGGATATCTGGGTTTGTTTCTAAGATGTATTCAAACGTGATGTTTTGTCCATGTGTAGAAACTTCTATTTTTTCGTCAGCGGGCTCAAAACCAAATACGTCATGAACTAGTCCGAAACGTGAGCTTGGGCCGTATGCACTTACTTTCCCTTCAGTTGCTAGGATAATTAATGCATTGCTGTCGATGCCTTCAGTTTTAGTTTTGATTTCTTCGATGCTTGCATCTACTTCTGCTAATTCAGTGTTCATCTCATCTTCTTTATCGAAGATTGTAGCGATTTTACCCATGTTCTCTTTGAAAGATTCCATGTAGTTAGCTGTATCAACACCCATGAAGATGGTTGGAGCGATTTCAGATAACTGATCATACAAGTCTGTTTGACGTCCAGAGATGAAGATCACGTCTGGTTTCATTGCATTGATTGCTTCAAAGTCAGGCTCTTTCAAACTACCAAGATTTTCATATTTCTCATCTTCGTATTTAGAAAGGTAACCCGGTACGTTTGATTGTGGAAGACCTGCTACTTCAATTCCTAGCTCATCTAATGTATCCAATGTTCCAAAGTCAAAAACTACTACCTTTTCAGGGTTCTTTTCAAGTGTTGTTTCACCAAGTTCATGTGTAATCGTTACTTCTTTGCTTTCTTCAGCTGGCTTGTCTTCAGGTTTTGCATTGTCTGCAGGTTTTTCTTCGTCTTTCGCACCGCCACAAGCAGCTAGTGCAAGCATTAAGATTAATGCAAATAGGGAAAGGGTAAGTTTCTTCATTTTAGTATAATTCCTCACTTTGTATAATTTATTTTAAGAGTTAAAATACACACAAATACGGCAATCTTTCATTTGTTGAATGGGAATTTCCATATCATAAATTTCGCGTAATGAATCTGAGGTGATAATATCGTTTGTTACTCCGTCCTTGACGACTTTTCCGTTCTTTAACGCAACGATGCGGTCTGAGTAGACAGAGGCAAAGTTGATGTCATGCAAGACGATGACCACCGTTTTGCCAAGATCGTCGACAAGCTGACGCAAGATTTTCATGATTTGCACGGAGTGTTTCATGTCCAGGTTATTCAGTGGTTCATCGAGCAGAATATAATCGGTGTCTTGTGCAATTGTCATCGCAATGAACGCTCGCTGACGCTGACCACCGGATAATTCATCCAAATATGCTTCTTGCATGTCTATCAGGCCCATATACTCCAACGCCTGATCCACCATCCGCTCATCTTCTTCCTGAAGACGGCCCTTACAGTGCGGGAAACGGCCGAACGAAACAAGTTCACGGATGGTAAGTTTGACATTCATGAAGTTAGATTGCTTTAATATCGCGACGCGCTTAGCAAAATCATTAGACTTCATATTTTTCACTTTGCTTTTATCGAGCAATACTTCGCCCGTGTCAGCATCCATTAATCGACTTACCATCGACAGAAGAGTAGATTTACCAGCCCCGTTCGGTCCAATGAATGATGTGATTTTTCCACGGTGAATATTCACACTGACCTTTTCGACGACTGCTTTTTTTCCATAAAACTTCGTTATCTCACGAACTTGAATCATGAAGACCGACTCTCCTTTAATAATAAGTAGATAAAGTACATGCCACCGACAAAGTTAATGATCACACTGAGTGTGGTCGAGAAAGAGAATAGACGTTCAACGATCCACTGTCCGCCAACTAATGCAATGACACTCATCAATGCAGCACCGGCAATTAACACCGAATGCTTGAACGTGTTAAAGAATTGGTAGGACAAGTTGGCTACGATTAATCCGAAGAATGTAATCGGACCTACAAGTGCCGTGGACACCGCAATCAGTACTGCCGATAAAATCAGCATGATCTTGACGACCGACTGATACGGTACACCTAGATTGATAGCTGTATCGCGTCCCAATGATAAAACATCAAGTTCATTGATATAGCGCCATCCGATAATTAGTGTGATAACCAATATTGATAATGCCCACCAGACGAGATCCCCGTTGATATTGTTGAAACTCGCAAACATCTTATCTTGCACACGCAAAAATTCATTCGGATCAATCATCACTTGCAGGAATGTCGAAATACTTCCGAAGAATGTACCGACGATGATACCGACTAGCAGTAAGAAATAAATCGGCCGGTTCCCTTTTCCGAATAAGAAGTGATAGAGCAGTAAGGCGAACAATATCATCGCACCTACCGACAGCATGAAGTTAAACTGCTGGTTGATCAGGACAAATGAAGTGGATCCGAAAAAGAATATGAGAACGGTTTGTAGCAGGATATAGAGTGAATCTAATCCCATAATACTTGGCGTCAAAATGCGGTTATGCGTGATGGTCTGGAAAATAACTGTGGAATATGCCACTGCCACACCTGTTAAAATCATCGCCACCACTTTGATTGCTCTTCTAGGAAGTGCATAGTCATAGCTGCCGTTCAAACCTTGAAACAGATATAATCCGCAAAAGACTAATGAAAATGCCAACAAAATTAATAGCTTCGTTGAGTTACGCATAGGCTTTCCCCCTAAACAGCAAGAACAGGAAGATTGCGCTTCCGATGACACCGACCATTAAACTGATCGAGATTTCATACGGGAAAATAATAACCCTGCCTAGAATGTCACATATAAGAAGGAAAATCGCGCCTAGCAATGCAGTATGCGGCAAGGTCTTTTGTAAATGGTCTCCTTTGAAGATTGAGACGATGTTCGGAATGATTAACCCTAAGAAAGGAATCAGTCCCACTGTCAATACAACCGTTGTCGTTATTAATGCGACTAAGACCAACCCAATATTGACGATACTCTTGTAAGCGAGTCCTAAGTTCTTGGAAAAGTCTTCTCCCATACCTGCCACTGTAAATCGATTCGCATATAAATATGTAATGATCAACACGGGTATACTAATATACAAAAGCTCATAACGGCCTTTCATGATCATGGAAAAATCTCCTTGAAGCCAAGCAGACATATTCTGGATCACGTTTGCTTTAAATGCAAAAAATGTGGTGATGGAAGATAAGATATTCCCGAACATCAATCCAACAAGCGGAATGAAAATCGCATCTTTGAATTTAATACGATCAAGAATTTGCATAAACAAAAATGTACCAAGTAAGGCGAATGTAAACGATACCGCCATCTTTTCTAATAGTGTTGCGTTGGTAAAGATCAACATAGACACTAAGATTCCAAGTTTAGTCGCATCCAACGTCCCTGCCGTGGTAGGTGATACAAATTTATTGCGGCTCAATTGTTGCATAATCAAACCTGCAATACTCATCCCTGCACCTGCAAGTAATATCGCGACTAATCGAGGGAACCGACTAATCATGAAAATTTCTGTCGCTTCTGACCGCCAGTCCAATAGGTCCGCTGGTGTGATTCGGCTTGCGCCAACAAACAGCGAAAGAAATGATAAAAGTATAACTGCTGTAATTAAGTAACGTTTCTTCATGAAGAACTCCGATATCGAATATTTGAGCATTTCTCATTTAAATGAAAATGATTATCATTCGCTCAACAACAACTTTACAGCGTTTTGTAGATGATGTCAATATCTAAATGAAAATCGTTATCAACACTTTTTTAAAAATGCATATTTGGGTACTTATGCCCCGTTATTTATTTAAACGTATGGGATTATACGAAAAAACCGTTTTCCGTATGACACGGAAAACGGCGTATTCATTTACTGCTGATTCATTCCTTGGTCCATTTCTTGGGCGCTATCCAATATTTCTTTCGGTACTTTGATTTCATCAATCTCATTGATCTTTGTCATGGTACCCTTCATATTCTGCGTGACTTTAACTTGCTGACCTTGCTCGTCCATTGTCATGACCATATCCATGTCAAAGTCTTTTGTGAAGAAAGTCTTTTTATCAATAGTGAAGTGTAGATCGACTTTTTCTACTTTTAAATCTGTTTCTTCCAACTTGGCTTCATCTGCTCCTGCCGGCATGTGCTTCTCTAACATCTCCTGCATGAGCTCGCTAAACTTTTCACCAGAACCTATCAATGTCAAAACGTATTCATCGTTAGTCTCTTCAAATGTAAAGTCTTCTGCGTATTCTTTATACATAGTGAAGTCCACTGGTGATTCAGTCACTCCCGCCATTTGACCAGTGACTTCCTCATACAGTTCATTCGGTAGTTTGATCCAACCACCTGATTGTGGATCTTTCATGAAGAAACCTTCTTCTGTCATATACTGTTCTATCGCCATTTCTTCATCGCCAACTTGCATATTCATGGTTTGGCGCATAGCGAGCGGTTCAAGTATCATATCCATATCAATCGTTGAATTAATGTCTTGCTTTTCATCCCCCATTTCTAACGTTTGCATAATTTCCATATCAGAATGCATACTCTGCTGTGTTTCAGCTGCCGCATTTGCTTTTTCCATTACTTCACCGGCTGTCAGTTCACTTTTTACGACCACTTCTTCTCTTTCCCCTGTCATAGGATCTTCTTTAGGTTCAGCAGTTTGGCCACAGGCACTTAAGACAAGTGCTAGCGTTCCTGCTGTAAGAATGGTTGTCCATTTTTTCATACTGTTCATCACTCCTTATATATTGTTCTCGCTTAGTTGTACGATTGATTAAGAAAAATTCCTCAGATTCACCTTTTTATATTAAACATAACACAATGGGAAAACCACAAGTTAATACACTAAATACTTTTAATATTCATCAAGAGGTTTAGATTCCGAGTTATCGGGCAAACTAGAAGCATCCCACCCCCTTTCTCTTCTTATAAAGATAAAAGGTTTTGGCTGCATGCATTGCGCATGCAGCCCTTTTTTATATTCAATTTAGAATAAATTCTTGTAGACGTTCATATTCACTTGCTGGCATTTCTACAGTCATCAAAGTACCTTCTTCTTCATATGCTGTATCTTTAATTGACGCGTTTTCATTGAGATGTGCAACGATTTCTCCACGGTCGTATGGAATCATTAATTTACACGTGACATATTGTCGGAATAAGTTTTGTTGGATCAATGTTAGTAATTCAGGTATTCCTTTATCTTCGCCAGCCGACATCCAAATACTCTGATCTTTTATACGTGGATAGGAGATTTCAGTCAAGTCCGATTTATTATATATGTTGATAGTAGGAATGCTTTTCACGCCAATATCTCCTAGCGTTTCATTAGTAACGTCCATCATATGACCATGTTCTTCGTCGGAAACGTCCACAACATGCAACAATAAGTCGGCATTCTTGGCTTCTTCTAGTGTCGAACGGAATGCTTGGACAAGATGGTGTGGGAGTTTGGAAACGAACCCTACGGTATCCGTTAATATAAATTCTTTTTTATCATGCAGCTTGATCTTTCTTACAGCGGTTTCGAGCGTTGCAAATAGCATATCTTTTTCACGGACTTCTTTAGATTCATCCACATCCGTAAATTGCAGCAATCGATTCATCAACGTGGATTTCCCAGCGTTTGTATAACCTACAATCGACACTACAGGTATACCGCTTCTGACACGCTGTTTTCGCTGCGTTTCTCGTTGATCACTTACATGCTCGAGTTCACGGCGAAGCTTCGCTATCTGATCTTCAATTTTCCGACGATCAAGCTCAAGCTTCGTTTCTCCGGCTCCTTTATTCTGTAAGCCGCCTCCCGTGCCGCCACCTTGCCTGCTGAGTGATGCACGTAGTCCGATAAGTCGTGGCAGTGTATATTGCAGTTGCGCTAATTCAACTTGCATCTGCGCTTCTCGGTTGCGTGCCCGCCTCGCAAAAATATCCAGTATTAGCATAGTACGGTCAATGATTTTACATTCTAGATCTCTTTCCAGATTTCGTAACTGTGAAGGTGATAATTCATCATTGAAGATTATTAAATTCGCTTCGTTTTCTTCATACACATCACGGATTTCATCGATCTTCCCTCTTCCAATATAACTAGAAGGATTTTTCCGTTCCAAATTCTGTGTCACTTCACCTAGTACTTCTACATTGATGGCTTCTGCCAAATTCTTCAGTTCTTCCATCGCATATTCAAAGTGCAAATCCTTCTGCTCATGCACGCCAACTATTATGGCCTTTTCAATTAACACATCCATGCTAACATCCTCCAGACATCTTTATATATAGTTTACCCTTCGTTCTATTTGCTAATCGTTCGATATGAAATGAATCTCCGCCAAACGTTGTGCTGTGTCATTTTTTTCTATAAAGCGCAAAACAACGTCTCCGATTCGGATATCATGTACATCTCCGACTTTCTGTGATAATACTATTGCCCATTCACCGGATTCTCGTAACGGGTCTTCCACATGGAAAATACATTCAGAAATTTTTTGTTGCTGATGGAAAGTCGTTCGCGCACCCGTCTTAGCAAGACCAGCTTGTCGCTTTTCTTCGGGTTCTTCCCATTCGATGAAGAATGGATACGGCAATTCATTGGAGACACTTTGTTCAATAAACAGCATCTTCCAGCGAAGCAACTCACCATTTTCTGTTTTTCGTGAAGCTTTGAGAATTTTAGTTGTCGTGAAACCTTTATTATCGAGTTCATCTTTCCATTGTTCCATATCCTCGACGGAAAAACAGACAGTTGCCCAGCCGTCACCATATGGCTGATCATGAAAATATTGAGCAATAAGCGGTTGCTCCTCTACTGCTATTCTCGCTTTGTTTTCATCTACTACTGTCAGCCATTCGATATAGACATTATCAGTATACAATAACGCATTCGCTGTTCCCCAGTTTTCATGTTGTCCACCAACTACTGCCGGATTACCTTTTGCACGTTGTTCATTGACAATACTTTGAACATCATACTGAGTGAAATAGACGAGGTGGTCGAGTTTCATAGTAAGCATGCCCTCCTAAATAGATGATTTCCTTCTATCATATCAAACCTGTCCTACCAATCGGGATTCCCCGACCTTTATGTTTTGCCTCATCCGTTATGTGTGTGGATGATGAATACACGATACGGAGCTATGATGAAAGAAAACCTTACATACTATAAGATCAGCAACAGTCAAAATAAGCTTCAGTGTTTCCCGAAAGGTCAGAATAGTGTAGGATAAAAGGAGAGTTTCAGGAAGATATATGTTCTGACGAAAACGAATGCGGAGGGATTGTATGGTAATCAATTTATTAAAGTCTCACTCATCGGTTCGACGTTATAAAGATGAACCGATTTCAAGAGAGACAGTTATGGAACTAGTGAAAGCAGGTCAGCATGCAGCAAGTTCTCATTTCGTGCAAGCATGCACGGTAATGTATGTAACGGACACTGAAAAACGCGGCCAGTTGGCTGAGCTATCCAAGAACCGTCGCCAATTCTATACAGCCGGCGCAGTATTAGTATTCTGTATGGACTATAACCGATTATCTCATGCTGCCCGTTTACATGGTCAGGAAATTGACTATACAGTAGCAGAAAATGTATTAGTTGGCGCGATCGATGTCGGTCTTTTCGCACAAAATGTCGTCATTGCTGCCGAATCAAAAGGCTATGGTATTTGCTATATCGGCGGCGTACGGAATGCGATGGAGGAAATTTCAGAAGTACTGGAATTGCCTAAAGGTGTTGTGCCTCTATTCGGATTGTCTATCGGTGTTCCAAATGAATCCAATGGAGTCAAACCACGTTTACCTGTAGAAGCCATTTTACATGAAAACACGTATAACGAAGAAAAGTATACTGAACTATTACCAGCATATGACGAAACCATGAAAGAATACTATGCGAGCCGTGACTCAAATCAGCGTGATGCAATGTGGACAAAAGAAATGGCTGATTTCCTTGAATCACCAAGAAGAACGGATCTTCAGGCATTCTTACAAAAGCAAGGATTCTTATTGAACTGAAGACAGACAGGAGTGTCAAACGATGTCAGTAGATGACGTGCTGGAACTACTCCAGCGACGCATGACAGATGGAACATTCATCCGTGCGACCATTAGTGGTCCACGAATGAAATCCAATGATGTGAAGCGAATTAAATTAAAACCGCTTGAACTAAAAGGTGAATTTTACATTCAATTTGAATATCAGCATGAACGTGTTCTCAAGCATGATAATGTGGCACTTGAAGACGTGGCGCAACCTCTGCACGATGCCTTGAAAACCTTTAAGCAATTCCATATTGATTTATCAGATGAAACGATGCAGATTCAAATATCCAAGAAGATGAAAGTTTCGATTAAACGAATTTTCCTTAATACAGAAAAGACCGTTGACTACGCGCATAATCGTACGAAAAATTACGCTTTGAATGAAGGGACACCTTATCCATTTCTTGTTCGTCTCGGCGTTCAAACAGCTGAAGGTAAGGTCAAAAATCAAAAACATGATAAGTTTCGTCAAATCAATCGCTTCGTCGAACTGATTGATGACACACTTTCCCACTTGCCGAAAGACCGTCCGATTCGCATACTCGATTTCGGATCGGGTAAATCTTATTTGACGTTCGCACTGTATCATTACTTGCGAATCGAAAAAGGCCTTGATATTCGGGTAACGGGACTAGATCTTAAAAAAGAAGTCATTGAAGAATGCCAGGAAATCGCACGTGATCTGCAATATGATCAACTCGAATTTCTAGTAGGCGATATCAATGAGTACGATGGCGATACTGCAGTCGATATGGTCGTCACGCTTCACGCATGTGACGTGGCAACGGATATGGCGTTGGCTAAAGCAGTCAACTGGGGGGCTTCCGTCATCCTATCGGTTCCTTGCTGTCAGCATGAACTGTTTTCACAAGTTCAAGCCCCGGCACTCGACATCATGTTGCAGCATGGCCTAGTAAAAGAACGTTTTGCTGCACTAGCAACCGATTCCATCCGCGCAGAGTTGCTGACATTAGTTGGCTATGAAGCACAACTAGTGGAGTTCATCGATATGGAGCACACACCGAAGAACATCTTGATACGTGCTTACCGTACTACTAAGCAACCAACTCCAGAGCAAATTGATCGTTACGTTGCATTCAGAAATATGTTGCAGGCGAAGCCTTTCTTAGAGAACGAACTGCAGCCTTTGCTCGGTTTTCTACCAGCAGATGACCATCACACTATTTAACAGCATAAAAGATCACCGCAACGTCTTATTGACAATACGGTGATCTTTTTATCAAACTTATCATTGTGGCAAGTGTTCGATTATACTATCCACTGCCTGCTTAATATAATGCGGTTTCGTCCCAAGATTCAAACGAATGAAGCCTTTCGAGTTTTCCCCAAACCACTCTCCGTAGTCGATTGCCAGTTTACATGTATCTTGCACAAATTCTTTTACACTGTCTGGCTGGATATGTGCGCGCAAGTCAATCCACAATAGGTACGTTCCTTCCAATGGCGTAACGATTAACTTAGGCGCATGCTCTGCGAACTGTTCTACTGCATAGCGTTCATTCGACTTCACGACTTCTCGTAATCCTTCAAGCCAGTCTGCCCCATGATTATACGCCGCCTCTGCAGCCGTCATACCTAGCATATTCACTTCTGTTTGATTCACGGAATTCACAAATGTATCGAACTGCTCTAGCAACGCTTCATTTTCAATGATAATCTGAGATGTTAACAAGCCCGCCAGGTTGAATGTTTTGGAAGCAGAAGTTACTGTAATGACACGCTCAGAGTACTTCCCTCCAGTGACAATTGCAGATGGTATATGTGTATGATCGCCAAACGTCATATCATGATGGATTTCATCCGACACAACCAGTACGTCATGTTTTTCACATATTGACAAGAGTTTCTCTGCTTCCTCTGCTGTCCACACACGACCAACGGGATTATGCGGTGTACAATGAATGAATAATTTCACGTCATTCTCAAGTATTTGCTTTTCAAAGTCTTCAAAGTCTATTGTGTAAACGCCTGCCGTATTAATGAGTTCGCTGCTTATCAGTGTACGGCCAGTATCTTTCACTGCGTTGGCGAAAGGATAATAGACCGGAGATAGAATCATCACTGCATCCTGAGGTTTCGTAAATGCATTAACAAACCAGTATAACGCCGTCACGACGCCTGTTGAAAAACGCATCCATTCCTCTTTCACTTCATAACCATGATGCTCACGTTCCCAATTAATGAACGCTTCAAAATATGATTCAGGTGCATATGTATAACCGAACACCCCAAAGTCCACTTTTTCTTTCAACGCCTCGATCACTTGCTCTGGTGCCTTAAATTCCATATCTGCTACCCAGGCCGCAAGTAAGTCTGCATCACCGAAACGTTCCTCCAGCTTGTCCCATTTCAGCGAGTACGTACCCTTTCGATCAACTGCATAACGTTCCAAAAACTCTTCTTTATTCATATAGAAACCTCCTCTGTTATCAATTTCATAGTAGTCATTCTATTCCGATTGTATCATATGTCCCCTTTTGCTTCCTCCGTTGTCGTTATGATTTCTTTTGGGGTATACTAGAGTATTGAAGCGACATTAGTTGGAGGTCATGAAAGTGAGAAAATGGAATACCGCAATCATTTTAACAGCACTATTTTTCATTTGTTCCATTCAGTCTGTCAGCGCACAAACGACAGACGTAAAATATATAGACGTCCCTAATCACCACTGGGCAAAAAATGAAATCATGCAGCTGGATGAAATGAAAATCATCACAGGCAATTTCGATATGCAATATCATCCTGAAGAACCACTAACAAAGGGGCAAGCTGCTGTATCTTTATCTAAAATCTTCGGATCAAAATTCATTGATAAATCTTATGGTTTTTCAGATATCGCATGGGGATCAGATAAAGCACGTTTTGCTTTGACTGCTGTTGAAAACGGCTGGATCCAACCAAGCGAACGTGGAGTTTTCGGCTTTGATGAACCATTGACGAAGACAGAGCTATGGAATTCACTCATTACGGCCTTTGATATGGAAAAGGACTTCGCTAAAGTGTTATCTACTAGTTGGCCTTCTAGTTCGGATCGAGCTACATTACAAAACATTCCTGTTTATACGTTTCCTCAAGTAGAGGAGTATCTTCATTATGGAGACTCGGTCGTATCGCGAGCATACTTTTCAAAAGCACTGCATCGGATACTAGTGGAAACCAATCGTATAAAACACCCGAAGCAATTCACACTTACCGCTCCTGAAGAGTCCGTTGCCTATAGTAAAAGTGTACCCGGAAATCATTTAGGGAGTGTACCATTCAGTACTCACCCCCTTTATTTACGCTCGGAGGAAGCATTTGAATATAAAGACTTTACACAAATCAATTATGGCTTTTCACGAGATAGTACGTATACGTATGCAGTTGGAACAGATGGGGCAGAAATTAAACTAACTGTTCGTGAATTACCTAATAGAGATGTATTTGTATTCTCGGAACTACACAATCCAACAGACGCAGCTATTACTGTAGAAGTACTTCAAAAAGAAGAGGATATCGCACGTTTTAATTTATTCCGTTATGATCGCTATCCACTCATGCGTGAAAACACGGATTTGACCGATGCGGATATGACAACTTATCCAACAGGATTGTTGCGCTTCATTAAGACAGATGGCTCAGTAGAAGAGCGGATGATTGGACAGGCTTATCTATCCAAACAATTATCTCTCCGCTATGATAATGACGAACAAAGCGTTTCGCGTGAACTTCTTGAAGAGCAAGAGAACTTCACCTATGCGTTAGCTGGAAAAACACTATTATCCTCCTACACACTTCAAGCCGATTCAGGGGAAATTGCTGATCACTGGTATGTCGATTCGGACGAACCATTGTTTAATTCAAAGAATGATATATTTAAGTGGATGAGAGAAACTAGTCAGAATCACAAGAAGCGAAATAATTGGTACACTGCAGATGGTTCGTATAATAAACTGGCTGACTCGACAGAACCAATGCCCGTTTCAGGTCAAAACTACGGACGTACTTTATTGATGCTGAAAGAAGATCGTGCATTGACACTCTATCATGAGAATAAAGGACGATACTTTGAGAATCTAGTCTATAATGCTTTCGTCAACTTGAAAAACTTCAAGCAGGACAAGGCCTACTGGGAAACAGAAGTAACCAGTACGTATCTCAAAAATTTGTATGATATTCACGCACCATTCATTGATACGCGTTTCAATGAACAAATCGCTTTATTCTATTATAATATCGGTGGTGAGTTCGGGATCCCTTCTGCAAATGAACCACTGCGTAATTATGCTGACCTGCTAGTTTCCCAACAACAAAAAGGCAATATTAATAGAGTAGCTAGCGATGCATATTACATTGCGGATTACTTTCCGATCAAACAGAAAGTTACTACCCATACATCCATGAACCATGCACTCGGTGGTATGAATATTCTACTCCTATCTTACCAAGAGTTCGGGGATTGGCGATATCTCCAAACCGCACGCAATATCCAGCGAGCCATTGTCTATCAAAAAGATAAATGGATTCGTGATAACGGAGATATTTGGTATAAGATTTCTCCAGAATCCACTTTTGAGGGGGATGATTATAAACATTTGACACTGGAAGACTTGATTGAATCCTATCAACTTTGGCAGCAAATCGATCCAAGTTACTTGCCTACCCTGAAGCAACTAATTATTTCCAAGGCTACCTTCCTATCCAATGAAAAACTTGGCTATACGACAAAAATTAAAAAGGGCTTGAAGGAAATTGGATTATACGAGTATCTACCAGATGGCGATGAAGTCACTGACGCTTTATAAGCACAATGAAAAAGAGCGACCCTTGCACACTGTGCAGGATCGCTCTTTTTACTTACTTTTCTTTTTCAAGCAACTCCATTGTTTCATCGAATTCTTTTTCAATAATGGGGTTGTGTTTATACGTTGCTTTACTTACTACAACCGCAACAAGGAGACAAATCGCGAACCCTGGGACGATTTCATATAGTGAACTCGATAAGAACTTGACGTTACCCCAAACACCGACTGTAATGGCACCAGCGATCATACCGTATAGTGCACCTTTAGCCGTTAACTTTCTCCAGTATAATGACAAGAGAATAATGGGACCGAATGCACCACCAAAACCTGCCCAAGCGAATGAAACCAATTTTAAGACAGATTCTTTATTTGGCCAAGCCAGCACCATGGCGACAATCGTCACGAGCAGAACGGCTAGGCGGCCTAAAAATACATAGCGACTATCCGAAGCGTCTGTTTTGAAAACTGCTTTATATAAGTCTTCAATCAAAGCAGATGATGTCACGATCAATTGAGAAGATATCGTACTCATAATAGCTGCCAATACAGCTGCTAGCATGATGCCTGCAATCAACGGATGGAATATGATCTGTCCGAGAACGATAAAGACCGTTTCCGGATCTGCCAAGTCCGCGCCATTTTGCTGAAAATACGCGACACCGATTAATGCAGTAGCAATCGCACCTATTAAACTCAGTAACATCCAGCCAATACCGATCCGTCTGGCACTTTTCGTCTCTTTAACAGAGCTGATCGCCATAAAGCGGACGATAATATGCGGCTGGCCGAAGTAACCTAGTCCCCATGCTAGTGAGGAAATGATTCCTACCACACTCACACCTGATACAAAGTTAAAGAGCGAAGGATCGACTTCTCTTATACTCGCTGCAGTTTCTGAAAATCCACCTGTTATGAAAATACCAAATGAAGGCACTAAAATCAGTGCTAAAAACATAATCAATCCTTGGATGAAATCGGTATAACTTACTGCCAAAAATCCACCGAACAATGTATACGCTAACACTACTACTGATACAATGATGAGCCCTGTATGATATTCTAACCCGAATGAACTTTGAAAGAACTTCCCACCTGCTACCATACCTGAGGATACGTAGAACGTGAAGAATGATAAAATAATGATACCTGAAGCCACCCGCAATAAACGAGAAGTATCTTTTAATCTATTCTCAAGGAAACTCGGAATCGTGATGGAGTTATTCGAAACTTGTGTGTAGACACGTAAACGCGGCGCCACAAACAACCAGTTCAAATAAGCACCTACCGTCAAGCCAATCGCGAGCCATGCTTCACCTAATCCACTTAAATAAATTGCACCCGGCAGTCCCATCAACAGCCAACCGGACATATCGGACGCTCCGGCACTTAGTGCTGTAACAGCCGGCCCGAGCGAACGTCCACCAAGCATATAATCCGTCAGGTTCGATGTACGTTTGAACGCATACCAACCAATGAACAGCATAGCCGCCATGTAAACGATTATGGAAATAAGCTGATACATTTGTTCTGTCATACAATCATCTCCTTTTTTCTATCTATGTACTCATACTACCTGATAGGTAGCGCGCTTTGAACCTTTATTTCGAGACTCGTAGAATATAACTATTTTTTCGATACAATTCCCCGGGAAATTACTTCATTTGACATAGAAAACAAAAACGCTTTATTTCCACATGTTACATATATTTTGAAACCATTCTCTCCTTCCTAACGTATAGATACAAACCAAAGGGGGAGATCAAATGTTACACACGACAACTAACATGTTGCAAGGCCGAACAATTGAAAC
This sequence comes from Sporosarcina sp. P19, assembly GCF_002743165.1. Lineage (NCBI taxonomy): Bacteria > Bacillati > Bacillota > Bacilli > Caryophanales > Caryophanaceae > Sporosarcina > Sporosarcina sp. P19. The sequence goes on from NZ_PDYR01000006.1 coordinate 74,378, forward strand.
GTATCACGGGATTGTATCAGGCGAAACCATTATGGGAGCAAATATCGTACGGGATATTTTTGCATCTGTCACTGATATTGTAGGCGGACGCAGTGCTGCTTATGAAAGCAAACTAACTGAAGCACGTCAAACAGCACTTGATGAAATGTCCCAGAAAGCGAATGTTATGGGGGCGAACGCTGTCATCGGTGTAGATTTAGATTTCGAAATGGTACGTGAAGGTATGATGATGTGTATCGCAACCGGTACAGCTGTAACGTATCGCGATGGAGAATAATCATATATACAAAAGAGAGGGTACTCCCTCTCTTTTGTATTACTCTAATATTTCTGCTACGCGTCCAACTTGTCCATCCTCAAGCCGTACTTTAATCCCGTGCGGATGAAAACTGGAATTGGTCAATAAATCTTTTACGACACCTTCTGTTTTCACGCCGCTTCGCTGATCTTTCTTTAAAATAACGGCTACTCGTAATCCAGGTTTTACATCTGCTCTATTCTGTCCATTCATATACTCAACTCTCCTCGTTTTTATTTAGTGTACCATATTTATGAACTCTTTCTCTTCAAGTACATCTGATGAAGGAAGGAATAATGCATGATACAATAAAGGTTATCAAACTAGGAGGGGTTTTCATGCGATTAACAGTATACTTAGCTGGGGAAATTCACACATCTTGGCGAGATGAAGTCAAACAACAAGCAAAGGATTTACAATTACCTGTCGACTTTGTCGGACCCATGGAAGACCATGACCGCTCAGACAATATTGGGGAAGAGATTCTAGGCGAACAACCGGATAAAATATTTAAAGATGCCGCAGCTTCTAGCCTTAATAACTTACGAACGGAAATTTTAATGAAAAAATCAGATGTCGTCATGGCGTTATTTGGCGAACAGTACAAACAGTGGAATACTGCGATGGATGCCAGCGCAGCAGTCGCTTTCGGGAAGCCACTCATTCTGATCCGTCAGGAAAATCATCACCACCCACTAAAGGAACTATCCCGCAAAGCACATGTTACCGTAGAATCGGTAGATCAAGCAGTCTTAGCTCTGAAATATATTTTTGAGTAAATATGTGAATTACTTACTAGAGGACAAGCCTAACATTTATCGGCTTGTCTTTTTCTTTGTCCACTGATTACTATGATCTTCACTTGAAACGCCATTTAGTTTGGCTAGTATTCATACGTAGTAATTTCATCCTATCTTACCTTAAAGATATAATTTCTTAACTGAAAATTCTATACGTATAGAGTCAGGGCAAATGGTAGAATAGAAGTAGATGAGATAGTGGAAGGGGCAATCGGATCGTGCAGAAAAATGGAATTCGCCAACAATACATAAAAGTATTTATCGTTTCAATAGTCATCACGATTGTCGGAATGGCTAGTATGTATTTCTATGCTAGTAACTCTTGGGATGAACTAGAAGATCAACAGCAAGACTCTTATACAAAGTCAAAACTAGTGGAAGAAATATCCGATTCAATTCAAGATCTATTCTTTCGAACCCGTGGTTACTATGCTTTTCAAATAGAGGAAGAACTAAACTATGCTTATCAAGCAATCGAAGACATTCATTCTCATTCCAAGGAATTTAAATCGTTTCATCTAAATGCAGAAGAACAACAAATCATTGCCGAAATCGATAACTTCTTAACGGAATACGAAAATGTCACCCTTCCAAAAGCCATTCAATTTGTTGAAGAAAATGATTATGACGGCTTACGGAACTTAGCAAATAGTGGTACCAACCTAACCGTTAATAGCTTCATTAAATATGCCAGTGTATACGAAGATTCTTCAAAGGATAAGCAAAGAAATGCATATGATCAAACGATGCAACAAACTAAAAATTTCTTTTTGATTATCACCATATTTGGCTTCATCTTCTTGCTTATTCCAATCTATATGGTTTGGAATGTTATTCATCGTGTGGTTAAGCCAATAGAAGATATTACGCGTGCGGCAGATCGGTATGAAACAGAAGGTACAGTGCTATTCCAACCTATTCAGACAAAGAATGAAATCGGTGCACTTTCGCAATCCATTCATAAAATGATGGAACGCATTCAAATGAATGAGCAGGAGCTCCTCTCCCAAAATGAAGAATTAATTACACAGCAAGATGAATTATTCAGTCGCCAGACTAAGATGGAATTCGCTTTATCGGAAGCTCGATTTTCACGTTTTCGTTTGGAACGTTACAATGGTTTGAGTCATATCTTATCATTCTCACTGGATAAGCAAGAAGTATGCGACCAAACTTCTGACTATTTAAATCAAATATATCAATCCGACTTGGGTTTTCTTTGGCTTCCTAGAAGCGGAATTCATACATTAAAGGGAATTTCACAAGAGTTTTTTGATGAAATTAAACGAGAACGGTTAGAATATATAAAAACCAGACTTGAAACAGAGCCCTATTTCATTATCAAACGAGAAGCAGAATATGAAAAAGGCATAGCCGACAACATTACATATGTCTATGATTTTGTGACAGGTGTCTATAATGTCGCAAACGAATTAAGCGTCGTTTCCGTCCTCTCACGTATCGGCAGGCCATTTTCGGATGACGACCAAAAAGATTTATATGGTTTGCTTAAGCGAATTGCCATTGCGGTGGATCGAATTGAGCAATACGAACTTATTAGTCATGAACGTCAGTTGAATCAAAACATCCTGGATAGTATCAATGAAGGTATTCGATTCGTCTCAAACAGAGATGAGAATGATAAGTATAATGCAGCCTTATTCGATTTACTTGGCATGAAACCTGAAACAGAACACAAGATATGGTCTCGAGAAGAGTGGACGGAGGTTTTCCTAAAGCAAATCGATGACCCGGTTCAATACAAAGTATTTCTTGATGAAGCAAACCAATCCGAAGCTACGGAGTTCATTAATAACCAATATATACTTTCATTACCTTCTAACGAATCTCGAGTCATGAATGTGTATAGTGTCCCAATTATTATTCAAAATGAAAAAGTCGGTACGATTTTCGTACATCGTGATATAACTCATGAGCACGAAGTCAATAAAATGAAAACAGAATTGGTTTCGACTGTCAGTCACGAATTACGAACACCTTTATCGAGTATCGTCGGATTCTCTGAGCTTTTACTAAATAAAGATATGGATGATACACGCAAGAAACGTTATCTTGAGACTATTCATAGCGAAGCAAACCGACTAACTGCGCTCATCAATGACTTCTTAGATCTTCAGCGGATGGAATCTGGGCGTCAATCGTACACAGTAGAAGATATAACGATCAGTGAAGTGGCTGAAAAGGCTGTGGCTAATTTACTGATTCAATCACCTCGCCATACGATAAACGTGCAAGATCTGACTTATTCATCTCTAATCAGAGCCGACTATAATCGTATTTTGCAAGTATTCATGAATTTAATCGGAAATGCGATTAAGTTTTCTCCTGACGGCGGAAGCGTGAATATCACTCTGTTAAATCAACAGGACGCAGTTACCGTTTCCATAGCGGATGAAGGCATTGGAATTCCTTCAGATACTATTGGTCATCTATTTGAAAAGTTCTATAGATTCGATAATAGTTACAGTAGAAAAATTGGTGGTACAGGTCTCGGTCTATCTATTTGTAAAGAGATTATTCAAGATCATAATGGACAGATTTGGGTGGATTCTGAAGAAAATGTAGGGACGACTATTTTCTTTGCTCTTCCTTTAAAACAGCAATTACCAACAGAAAAAATTGACTCTGATAAACCTTTGGTCGTGATAGTAGAAGATGATGTGAATATTTCTTTATTACTTGGTGAAGAGCTAGCAAGCAATGGTTTTTCAGTCATTCATCATTCCAAGGTGAACAAAGCATTTGCCTGTATAGAAAAAAGGCTACCTACCGCAGTCGTCGTTGATCTAATGTTAGACGAAGGTGAAAATGGTTGGGATCTGATTAGCCAAATGAAAGATCACACTCAAACTGAATCAATTCCTATTGTTATATCCTCTTCATTGGAAAAAGAACCGTTACTAATGGAGAAGTTTCATGTCAGTGAATTTTTGACGAAACCTTACCCTCTCAGCGATTTATCATCCATTATCATGGAGACTATAGAACGGTCGGATGGACTGATTTTATATCCAGAGAACGACTAAATAGAACGTCCTTTCCATAATGGAGAGGACGTTCTGTTTTTTATAGATATGCACAGTAATTAAAATAATGATTTAACTAATTCAGCTAGTTCATTTGGACTAAATGGTTTGGGTACGAAATAAGAGGCCCCTTTAGCTAAAGCAAGATCCTGATCTGCTTGCTGCGCTTTCGCAGTGAGCATAATGATAGGTGTTGTTAGTTTTAACGGTTGTAGATGCTCTAATAATTCCAAACCGGTCATACGTGGCATCATATAATCCAAAAGAATGGCGTCATATGGATGGCTTTGAATTTTTTCCAAAGCTTCTACCCCGTCTTCAGCCTCTTCCACTTGAAATCCTTCAAATTCCAAAGTGTCTGTGAGCAACATGCGCAAAATATCTTCATCATCTACAACTAACACTTTTTTTCCTACATGTGTCAAAGTGGGCATCTCCTTCTAATCTCTTTTATCAAATAACCGGTTAGCTAATTTATCGATTCTTCCGAGGACTTCTGAAGGTTGGAATGGCTTAATTATATAGTCGTCTGCTCCAAGCCAGAGTGCCGCCTTAATATCATTCGCACTTTTTCTAGCTGTCATCATGGATACCGTGACGTTTGTTTTGGAATGGTCACTCTTTAATCGACTTAATACTTCAAGACCGTCCATTTTTGGCATGACACCATCAAGTAGTACGATGAAATAGGCGTCAGGGCTATACCAGTCATCTTCAAGAAACGAAGGGCCATCAGCATATGTCTTCACTGTAATATCAATATCCGAAGACTTTAATTCCAGCAACGTTTGCTGAAGGATTTGCCTGATGAATGAGTCGTCGTCAACGATAATGACGATCAACTTTCTCTTTACTACTCGTTTTCTCTGGTCGTAAATCACAGTTTGATTTCGCCCTGAACGCTTTGCTTCATAAAGAGCCTGATCAGCAGCAGATATCAAGTTGGCAGTATTCCCTTCATATGTCGCACTGCCTGCCGAGAAGGTCACCTGAAACGTCCCTTCACCTGAAGTGAATATTGCGTCATTGAACTTTTCTCGAATTCGCTCAACAGCATGCACAGTATCTTCTGCTTTGATGTTATCAAATAATAAAGCAAACTCTTCCCCGCCATAACGGAATACATAATCACCTTCGAACTTTTCTTCTTTAATGATTTTGCCAAAACTCTGCAATACTTCATCGCCTGCAGGATGTCCATACAGATCATTTACTTGTTTAAAGTGATCCAAGTCTATTATGACCAGCGAAAAAACCGCTTCAGATTGATCGGCTTTTTTCGCCAATGTATTAATCGTCTCATCAAAGTAGCGTCGATTCCCAACACCCGTCAAACTATCTGTAATCATACTGCTACTGACCGCATGCTGACGCATTTGCCGATTGAACAAATAAGGAAAAAAGACATCCATATCAAAAGGTTTAGGTATCAAATCCATAGCGCCTCTACGATACGTTTCAATTAGCATTTCTTTTGTTACTTCTTCACTCGAGATGGCTAAAGTCGTATTTTTTTGTCGCGCGGGTTCTGCGATTTGATCCAACACCTCAAAGCCTGTCATATCAGGCAACTTTGCATCTATAATCACAATACTTGGTCTCATAGAGTAAAACTGTTCAATTCCACGCTTCCCATTCAATGAAATAATTACTTGAGCTCCAAGCTTCTCAAGCAGCTCTTTTAAATAGGATACGAACTCTAAGTCTTGATCAATAATTAGAACGAACGTTTCCTGGTCAAGACGATTGACGTAGCGATCAGGCAATTGAAATTCTTCTTTTTTCACAGCAACTGTATTATCAAAATGCGAACGAATACGATTCTTCAAATTTTCTAATGAAGAAACGGGTATTTTCTGATCGTTGGAAGACGTCAGAATCTCTAACTGTGACGTGCAAAAGAGAGACAACTGTTGTAATCCAATTGTCCCGGACGTTCCCTTCAATTTATGAAGAAAATAATATAACTCTCTTTCCGTTAAACTACCACGCGCTTTCCACTCTTCAAAGATATTCTCTGTTCGTTGTGCGAGCATATTTTGATATTTTTTTTGACTCACTTTTTTCCTCTCCGTTCAGCGAAAGCATTCCCAGCTCGGCCTGTACTTCTGATTCCCCGGTATTCTACTTCTATAAAAAAAGAGCTGGTAATATAGAGTTTCCCATTACCAGCTCAAACGCATATTTACTCTAGACCCATTTCTTCTTTTACTACTTGTGAAATCCGTTCTGCATAGTCTGCACACTGTGCTTCTGTTTCAGATTCGACCATTACGCGGACAAGAGGCTCCGTACCCGAAGGACGCACTAGTACTCTTCCCTGACCGTTCATTTCTTTCTCTACCTCGTTAATAACTCCGACAATACGCATATTATCCATGACCGCATATTTATCCATTACACGAATATTAATTAGTTTCTGTGGATACACTTTCATTTCACTAGCCAATTCCGATAATTTTTTACCAGTTTGCTGCATGATATTAACAAGTTGCAATGCCGTCAGTAAGCCATCACCCGTTGTATTGTAATCCATGAAGATAATGTGGCCTGATTGCTCACCACCAAGATTATAATGATTCTTACGCATCTCTTCTACAACGTACCGATCACCTACAGCTGTTTGAACACTCTTCATGCCAAATTCCTCTAGCGCTTTATAGAAGCCCAGATTACTCATCACAGTAGAGACAATAGTATCTGATTTTAATCTGCCTTTGCTATGTAAATATCGAGCTACGATGAACATAATTTGGTCACCGTCGACAATATTTCCTTTTTCATCAACTGCGATAAGACGATCGCCATCACCATCAAATGCTAGACCGATATCTGCACTCTTTTCTACTACAAGTGCTGCAAGTGTTTCAGGATGTGTAGATCCGACGCCATCATTGATATTCAAGCCGTTTGGAGAAGCACCCATTGTAGTCAAGTCTGCATCCAAGTCTGCAAATACATGGGTTGCCAAGACAGAAGTCGCTCCATGTGCGCAATCGAGCGCTACATGGATATTTTCGAAGTCCTCATCGACAATTTGTTTCAGGTATTGAATATATTTCTGACCGCCTTCGAAGTATTCCGTAATGGTTCCAACACTTCCACCTACCGGACGAGGTAATGTATCTTCTTCTGCATTTAATAATTTTTCGAATTCCTCTTCTTGTGCATCAGTTAATTTAAAGCCGGTATCTCCGAAGAACTTAATTCCATTATCCTCAACCGGATTATGTGATGCTGAAATCATAACGCCTGCTTGCGCGTTCATGACACGTGTTAAATAGGCTACGCCTGGTGTACTAATTACGCCTAACTTCATAACTTCCACACCAACAGATAATAGGCCTGCTATTAAGGCATTTTCAAGCATTAAACCAGAAATCCGTGTATCTCTTCCCACTAGCACTTCTGCTTTTTCTTCTGTATCTTTAGTGAATAAATATCCACCGATTCTGCCTAATTTAAATGCCAGTTCAGGTGTAAGTTCCTTGTTCGCTACACCTCTGACGCCATCTGTTCCAAAATACTGTGTCATGTTGTATTCTTCCTTTCGATCTGATCTTAGTAGATCACGTTTGGTACGAGCTTTACGATTCTTTACTATCATCTGTCTTTTTCGATACGTTAGAAGTTTCACCTGAAACTTTCACCTGAACTTTTAATTTGGCAGGTGTCACTTTAGTAATTCCTTCAGGTTTCTTTACATCTACTTCCACTTTTCCGGATTTAGTTATTTTAGTGATATCCAGTTCTACTGGAATTTCTTTGATTGCATCCACTGTACTCTTTGGTCCGTGAATGCGGACTGATTGACTCTCGGGTACAGCACTTTCAATAGTTATTCCAGTCGGTGATTGACCCTTTTGTTGCAACTTCAACGGAATTTCACGACTATATTCCTGAACATCCACTTTGACCGTGACTTCTTCCGGATCCAATGCAACGGAGAGCTTATTCAAGTCGCGATCTAATACGCGAACACGAGATTTTTGCTCAAAAGGTTTATCAAGGCTACCGTCACTTGTAATAGAAACTTTTACGAAACTAATCGCATCCACAACACTTTTCGCACCTGTAACATTAATCGAGGAAGGTTGGACTCCCATGCTTTTCACTTCATAGCCGTCTGCTAGCAATCTAGTATTCATCTCTGGATCGACACGAAATGATTGAGTTACCTTTTCCTCAATGTTAATAGTCACTGTTGCAGGGTCAAGTCGAACATCTAGTTTATCTGATAAATTTTCTGCTTGTATACGTACATTATGTTCACCGAGTGTCAAATTTTGCAAATCCAATTTCAATGTGAAATCCTTTAACAACTTAGTAGTCTGTACAATTTGGGCCGGCCCTTCAATTGTCATATTGACCATGTCAGGTACTCCGGTTACTACCAAATTCTCCGTATCGTAATATACTTCCACAGGTACATCTTGCATGAGATCAAACATATCGCCTATTGTATTACGACTAGATTGATCCTCAGCTTTTACTGATAAAAACAGCATAATGGCTAAAAAAAGAGCAGTCAGTCGTAAAAACCAGGGGCTATCCATGAATTTATCCATTTTTTCTCTTCCCCCACTTCCATAGAGAAGTATCTGTTTGTCCTGTTGTGTTACCGAACCAGGAAATACGTAATAGTTTTTCGAACTCCTCGATATCTAATTTACGATTGATTTCCCCTTCTACAGCTAGACTGATGGCACCGGTTTCTTCTGAAACAATGATGGTTACCGAATCAGTGACCTCACTGATACCAAGCGCAGCACGATGTCGTGTACCGAGCTCTTTGGAAATAAATGCACTTTCCGACAATGGTAAATAACAACCCGCAGCAGCAATACGGTTTTTCGTCACAATGACTGCACCGTCATGCAGTGGTGTGTTTGGAATGAAAATATTGATAAGAAGTTCGGAAGTAATATGTGAATTCATAGGGGTACCTGTTTCGATATATTCACTAAGACCTGTTTCTTTCTCAATTGTGATTAACGCACCAATTCGTCGCTTCGCCATATAGCTAACGGATTTGACGAATGCCTCAATCAAGCGGTCACGTTCTTCTTCCTCCTGCATAGCAGTCCGCGCAAAGAGCCTCCCCCGTCCTAGTTGCTCCAATGCTCTACGTAATTCAGGCTGGAATATGATGATTGCAGCCAAAAAACCGAATCGAAGTACTTCCTCCATCATCCATTGGAGGGTCTTCAAGCCGAGCCATTCCGTAATATAGCGACCGATTAAAATCACAAAAATACCTTTCAATAATTGAACAGCTTTTGTTCCTTTAATAATAGTAATTAATTTATAGAGTACGAACCAAACAAGAAGCACATCCACAATATTTTTCAGTATTTCTATTGGTGCTAATGTTGTTACTTGCTCCAAACCCGGCATGTGCTTCCCCTACCTTTTAAAAAATTCTTATACATCTAGTATAACATAATTCCCAACTAACATGCCCAACTAAAAGGTATTGAACATCTGAATGTAAATCAAAAAAGTGATGCGTAAGCTCGGAAGCCGCATCACTTTACAATCTATTTCGTCATTCATTTTCAAGCTTTTGTTCCTTCGACGCAGGAATAATATCTTTTGCAACAGATTTCATCTTATACCATAGCCAATCAAATATCTCATTGATTTCTTCACTTGATCCCGTTATAACGGCCGTTGAAGCCATATACTTGGAACCTTTAATGACTGTGACATTGCCATCCACTTCTCCTTCAATTCGAAGGTCCCCATTCTTCACGACTAGGTCTCCTACAACCGTTTCGCCTGCCGGTACAACCACCGTTTCCCCTTCAACAACTAAATTAGGCTGTTTTGTAAATGAAAACTGCTGCTCATTTTCAAAACTCGAGAAAAAAGATGCACTCATCAGTAGTAAAAACATCGCAGCCGCCACCATAAATGGATGCTGACGAAACCACTTATTCGGACCTTTCTTGATCATCTGTTTCGGCAATCTTGCCGTCACGCCATCAACAAATCCAGCGGGCGCTTCCACTACATCGACACCCTTAAATAAAGTAACAGTTTGCTCTAGTTCCTCAAATATTTCTCTACACTCTTCACATAACTTCAGATGGTCGTTCATAATCTGCTCTTCATCATTGGTGATTTCACCATCTAAAAACGCATGCATATAATGGACAACATGTTTAGGACATTTTTCCATGAATCCAACCTCCTACATACTACCCATTTGTTGTCGAAGCGCTTCTCTTCCTCGATGCACTCGTGTTTTTACCGTACCAAGTGGCATCTCCAAAATGTCGGCGATTTCCTGCAACTGTAGGTCTTCCATATATCGCAAAATAATAATCGTACGGTATTTATCGGGCAGCCTGTTTACTTCGTATTGAACACGATCTTTCATTTCCATCTTCTCTACTTCTTCTTCCGGTAACTGATGATCCGTTGCGATTTGCGAATACATATCCAAGCCTTCCGTTCCTGGCACCGTAGCATCCAAGTAGTAATCAGGTTTTTTCTTACGAATGCGGTCAATACATAAATTGGTCGCAATACGGTACAACCAAGTAGAAAATTTTCGCTTTTGATCATAGGTTTCCAAGTTTACATAGGCTCGCACAAAGGCTTCTTGTGCAATATCTTCCGCCTCTGCTGCATTGTTCAACATTCGGTAACATACTTGATATAGACGGTGCTGAAAATGGATGACGATTTCCTCAAAAGCTTCCTGATTACCATGTAAAACTTCTTTTACTCGTTTGTTAATTAATTCGTCCAATAGGCTTCACTCTCCGCTCCTATGCGGCTGTCCCTTTATATACGTTAGAAACTTCATTTAGTTTCACTTTTTTTATTTATTATGTCCATCTCTACTTTATCATTATTTCAGCTATCTGTGGTAGTAATTTCCTTAATAGAAAAAAGTGATCAAAACCCGCAGGCTTTAATCACTTCCACAAATTATAGTAGCTTTTCACCAAATAACGAACCCATCAGTCCAACTGCCACATCAGCCGTCTTATTGTACTCATCCAGTATAGGGTTTACCTCAACAAACTCCGCGGATGTAATGACATTTGCATCTTCTAGCAATTCCATCGCCAGATGACTTTCACGGTAGGTGATCCCACCTGGTACCGGTGTTCCAACTCCCGGGGTATACAACGGATCTAAACCGTCCAAGTCTAATGACAAATGAACACCATCTACTTGTCTTGAAGCAAAATATTTAAGCGTTTGCTGTATCACTGCTGACATACCATAACAATCAATTTCATGCATAGTAAACACTTTTACGCCTTTTTCTTTAATTAATTGTCGTTCACCAGGATCCACTGAGCGCGCTCCGATAATTACTACGTTTTCAGGATTGATTTTCGCTCCTTTATTATGCACATTCACTAATTGCTCATGTCCCAGCCCAATGCTGACCGCGAGTGGCATACCGTGGATATTTCCTGACGGAGAGGTTTCGCTTGTATTCATATCTGCATGCGCATCGTACCAAATAACACCAAGATTTGTATAGTGTTCCGCCAACCCTGCAAGTGTGCCTATTGCGATACTATGGTCTCCACCAAGCACTAATGGAAACTTCTTGTTCTTTACAATAGCCGAAACTGTCGCAGCAAGCTCTTCGGTCGCTTCTGTCACCTCTGTTAAATTCTTCAATCCCGCTTCATTACACGATAAATCGTGAACAGGAGAAACAGAAATATTACCTTCGTCCGTTACGTGATGACCCAAAGCTTGTAGACGCTCTATCGCTCCTGCATATCGAATTGCACTTGGTCCCATATCCACTCCACGTCGGCTCTGGCCAAGATCTACGGGCACTCCTATTAAAGAAATGTCTAGTTCGCGCATAACTAATCCTCCAACCTGATATTTATATTTTTAAGTAGAACCGTATTCTCTTATCTCTTTCGCGTTTTCTAGTGACATGGGTCGACCGTAATAATAGCCCTGACCTTCGCGGCACCCTAAGTTGTAGAGCATTTTTGCCTGCTCTGGTAATTCTATTCCTTCTGCCACTACGTTTAACCCTGCGGTATCAGCAAGAGTTACAATTGCTTTGATAATAGCTTGACTGTTCTCATTTTCCAATACATCCCTCACAAATGCCATATCAATTTTCAACGTATCGGCTGGGAGTTCTTTAATATAACTAAACGTACTATAACCGGTTCCGAAGTCGTCAATCGCAACAGTAATACCTTCACTTCGAAGTCTTTGAATGGATTCTTTCATACCTTCCGTATCGATAAATGAACTTTCTGTCAGTTCCAACTCTAGCATCTCAGGTGGTACATGGTATTCTTTAATAATATTCAAGACAGTGTCAACAAAGCCCTCTTCTTTCATTTGGACTGTGGAGACATTTACAGCGAATCGGCAGGTTTCACCAGCTGCCACCTCTATCTCTGCGCGCTTACACACTTCACGTAAAATCCATTCACCTAGCGGTACGATAATTTTTGTTTCCTCGGCTAGCGGAATGAATTTATTAGGAGGAATCACTCCTAAATCTGGATGATTCCAACGTACAAGCGCTTCTACGCCTGTCAATTCGCCAGTATCCAATAACACTTTCGGCTGATACTCAAGATAAAAGTGTTGTTGTTGCACACTTTTACGTAATTCATTTTCCAACAAAATTCGCTCTAACGACATCTTTGAAGTACCGGGCTTGTACAGTACAGTATCCCCGCCACCACGTATCTTGACCTTACTTAACGCCAATGTGGCTTTAGTGATCAAATCAGAAGGGTGATCGGCGTGTTCAGGATACATAGAAACACCACAACTTATAGACAATGTGTAGGTTTGTTTTCCAACTTGGATAGGCTTTTCTAAGAAAGTACGAATATCTTCCGCATGATTATAAAACTCTTCTGCGTCTAGCAATCCGGGTATGATGAAGGCAAATTCATCTCCCGCAATACGCGCTAACAGGCTTTCAGGACCTGTTCTCTCTTTCAGCCTTTCTCCAACCATCGCCAATAAATAGTCTCCTGCTTCATGCCCAAGTAAATCATTTGCATAGCGTAGTCGATCAATATTCATATGAACGAGAGCAAATATTTGCTTGCGGGTACGTGCTCTTTCAAATGCTAGCGCCATCTGTTCCCTAAATGAATTTCGATTCATTAAGGAAGTCAATGGGTCATTGTAGACAAGGTATTTGATTTTCTCGTCTGATTTCACACGTTCTGTGACATCACGCATGACGACTAGTAGTTTGTCTTCATATTCAACTGATTCCCTCACTTTATCAATCTTTGCCTCCATGAAGTGCAATCTATTTTTACTATCTAGAAAAGGATACTCCAAATTGAGTGCTTGGTACTGATATCTCCCAAATTGCAAAATTTTCTTTTCTACCTTTTGGCGGTTTTGCTTATAAATATATGAATAGAATGAATTGGAAAGTAGTTCGTCCACTGAATGCCCAAGAAGCTTCTGAAAGGATGGTGAAACATAGTAGAATTTCCCGTGCCGATCAATGACGGCAATATAGTCAGATGCATTATCTGTAATAATTTCGTAAAGATCTGCATTTTTTCGGATTTCTAGTTCCATTTTCTTTCTCTCGGAAATGTCATAGCGAATTGCGATATATTGATAGGGTTTTCCTTTATGATTTAAAAATGCGACGATCGTTGTGTCTACCCAGTAAGTTGTTCCATCCTTGGCACGATTACATATATCGCCACGCCAAGTCTTGCCCGCCCCAATCGTTGCCCACATCTCTTTAAAGAATGCTGCATCATGATGACCCGAGTTGACAATGCGTTGATTAGCACCAATTAATTCTTCTTTTGAGTATTTTGAAATTTTTTCGAAGTGTTCGTTGGCATATTGAATCGTTCCTTTTGAGTCGGTGATTGCGACGATAGCTGCCTGTTCTAATGTATAGGCAATATCACTAAGAACCTTTTGCAATTCTTTTTCACTACTAGACTCAACAAGTGCATTCATGCCGTTTAGAAATTCTTGCATAGCTATATCACAATCCCTATATCTGGTTATTTTTCGTCATGCATACAAGTTTAAATACCTATATGTGTTACAGATTATTATACATGATTATTCAAATTGTTCTATATATTTAAGTATTTTATTCAACAAAAAAACCCTCTATTTTTCAAAAAATAAAAGGTTTGTATATTTTAAATATAGAATTGTACGTACGTTAGTAAAATGGCTGGGGTAGCTGGATTCGAACCAACGAGTGACGGAGTCAAAGTCCGTTGCCTTACCGCTTGGCTATACCCCAACGAATAGCTGGTTATTCTTTTCTACAGGTAAAACAAACATGGTGGTGGGGGACGGATTCGAACCGCCGAACCCGGAGGGAGCGGATTTACAGTCCGCCGCGTTTAGCCACTTCGCTACCCCACCGTGTTAAAATTGCGATAAGCTTCGCATTGCTGCGTCAGGCTTCATTCGCTCAATCAGTCACGTACCTGAGTACGCTCCTTCTTTCTCTCACTTGCTTCCTTGCACTACTCGCTTCGCTTGCACAGGATGTGCTGACTTCGATGTTGCCACAGGATGTGGCGTTCTTAATTGAAGTACCTTCGCAATTGCTGCTTTACTTTTAAAAATTAAATGGTGACCCCTACGGGATTCGAACCCGTGATACCGCCGTGAAAGGGCGGTGTCTTAACCGCTTGACCAAGGGGCCATAAAAGTGTTCATGGAGCTTCCAGCCGGACTCGAACCGGCGACTTCTTCCTTACCATGGAAGCACTCTACCTGCTGAGCTATGGAAGCATAAAAAATGGCTCCGCAGGTAAGACTCGAACTTACGACCGATCGGTTAACAGCCGATTGCTCTACCACTGAGCTACTGCGGAATAATATTATATGTAGTACGTTTGACGACAAAAACCATTATAGCATGTTTGCTAACTCTCTGCAACAAATACTTTTAAATCACTCAAGCTTTTTTAATTATAGTGGGCTTAGTCATATACGTCAAGGGTTTTTCATACAATAGTTTAGACTTCACATAGTTAAGGAGATTGGCATGATCAAAAAACTTCTCTTCCTTCTTGTATTGACTGCACTATTCCTAGCTTTCATCCCTCAATTGGCCAAGCCTTCTTCTACCTTGAAGGCGGTTTTCCGATTGACCGAACAACCTGCAGTGATAGTGAAAGGTACACAAGGTTCGGCATTGACCATCAATATTTCATTCGGTGATAAAGAAGTGGAGGAACTTCTTGAAAAATTGTCGCAGCCCTATCCTTTATTATTTATCGATAGTGACTGGGCTTCACGCTTCCCTCATATTACAGAGCAAATTAAACAGCGTTCTCTACCTGTCGCATTACTCGGTACAGAGGGTCAACAGTATGAAAACGATCCCAATCTGTTGAGCGAGCAACTTCAAACGTTTGAAGAATTGTTTAGCAAGCGACCTCTTTGGTTCCGTACGACAGATGAAGAATTCCCCTTAGCGCTGCTGCAAGAATTAAGCGAAGCAGAAATCAACGCCCTTGGATCTACTGTCCAGTGGTCTGGCGGCGCATTACCGAAAGCTTCAAAGGGTGAAATTATTGCCGTTCCATATGCCCGTAACGAACACGTAGCTACAACTGAGATTCAGCGATTAATTGCCAGCCGTACTTTTCAATCCGTAGAGGACCTGTTATTTCGGTCAACTGTAAAAACAAAAAAAATTCCACAATAAAAAAACTGACGGGAGAAAAATCTCCTGTCAGTTTTTTTTGGATTTACCCGCTTGTTCCTTCGCATTTTTTCTTTCCGTTCTGCGTTGATCTAGCTTTTCTTTATCAACATCGGATTGTTTGTTGTATTTAGGCAATATTAATAACTGATACGCATTCACTGCGAGAAGCGGAAATAAAAGAATGGTTACCCATTCATCTTTGTTACCTGAAGTGACCATTAGTGCCGGTAACCATTCAAGCGTCGTGATCACAATCATGAAGAATAATGCTGAAATTAATGCATGTTTTTTTGTCCACTGTGCTTTAAAGTACGCTGTCACTACTGATACTGCAATTAAGGTGATGAGTAAGAAAATATACAAAAATGTACGACTTGTATCTTCTTTCGTTAATTGAAAACGGAAAAAGACTAAATCAAACAGTACCACTACTATGATCAGCATTTGCACCCAATTCCATAATGTTAGCGTACGGAATATATTTACGCCGAACTGATGGACGGTTAAGTAGGCGAAGAAGCCCATCTGCGCAATCACACTCATTGTAAATCCTAAGAAAATCATCCATAAAAAAGCACCAAGAAATTGCCATATCTCGCCTGCCTGTAAGTATCCATAGAAAAAATCCCAACGTACAATTAGACCGACAACCGCTGTGATTGCTCCGCCAATTGCCATTGCGCGTAAGAAAAATTTAACCCAATTTCGTATTGTCACAGTACTGTTCCCCTTTTTATCATGTCCATCCTAGTGTATCAACGATCGACAAAAAAATCTATTTCATTGAACGATTCATGCATATTCCTTCTTATATTGTGAACAATAAATGAAAATACAAGTGGAAGGTTGAGTGGAATGAAAAAATTTGCAGTTCTATTTCTATTCCTTCTATTCCTTACGGGTTGCAGCGGAGGTCATCAGGCGGCGCCAAGCTATGATGAGATGAAAAAGATGATGACGGATGCAATCCAAACGGAAGACGGAAAAAAAGCACTCCGTAAATTGATGACTGATCCTGAGTTCAGGGAGTTATTAGTACTTGAACAGCCCGAAGTCAAGCAGAGCATTGAGAATGTATTACTTTCTAAAGAAGGAGAACTTTTTTGGAAAACAACTTTTGAAGATCCTAAATTCACTGAATCCATCGCAAAAAGCATGAAAAAGCAACAAGCGGATATTATGAAAGATTTGATGGGAGATGCTTCTTTTCAAAAAGAAATGGAGAAGTTTTTTGGTCAACCAGACATGATGAAGCAAATGGAGAATATCGTGAATTCAGCAACGCTCAAGAAGGAAATGGAGAAGGCCATAGAGGATACAATCAATAGTCCTCTCATGCAAGCAAAGTGGCAAGAACTGATTATGAAGGCAGGAAAAGGTGCTGGTGAGGAATCCGCTAAGGGTGACGCTAAAGAAGAAAAAACAGACGAAGAAGGAAAATAATCCTTTCTTCGTCTGTTACATTTTACTTTTCTGTTTTTTTAATTACTGTATCGGCAACGTCTAAATAGATTTTTCCTATCGGATGATCTTCTGCGTAGACGGAAGGTGCAAAATCCGTTTCGTTCCAGTCAGGTTGGCCGAGAGGAATTTGTCCTAATAATTCCGTACGAAGTTCTTCAGAAAGACGAACACCGCCGCCTTGTCCAAAGACATACTCTTTCTCGCCTGTTGCTTGCGATGAGAACCAAGACATGTTTTCAATCACACCGAGTAACTCATGTTCAGTCTGTAATGCCATCGCCCCTGCACGTGCTGCAACGAATGCTGCAGTTGGGTGTGGAGTAGTAACGACAATTTCTTTAGATGCTGGAATCATTTGGTGAATATCAAGCGCCACGTCACCTGTTCCTGGTGGTAAGTCGAGCAATAAGTAATCCAACTCGCCCCAGTCCACGTCGCGGAAGAATTGATCCAACACTTTCCCAAGCATAGGTCCACGCCATACGACAGGTGCGTTGTCTTCAACAAAGAAGCCCATTGATATCACTTTGACACCAAAACGTTCTACTGGCATGATACGATCCTCCCGGACTTCAGGCATAGCTGTAATACCCATCATATCCGGAACACTGAATCCATAAATATCTGCATCAATCAAACCAACTTTTTTGCCGCGTCTAGCTAAAGCTACTGCTAAGTTGACAGAGACTGTAGATTTTCCTACACCGCCTTTACCAGATGCAATCGAGATAAACTCGATATTAGATAAAGGGGATAAGATATCTTGTGTTTCCGCTTCCGTAACTGTACCCCGGAATTGCTCTAACACTTCTTTAGGCAGCTCTTCAAATCGAATGCCCACCGAGTCGGCTCCTGCTTCTTTCAACGTTTCAACTATTTTTGATTGTAGCGTCAATTGCTCTCCGGTATTCACTTTCGCAATCGCGATTTTAACACTGACGTGTTCTTTTTCAGGTTTAATGGTTACACCCACAATACCATTCGTTTCTGCCAATGTTTTATGTAAAAACGGATCTTCCAATGCGCCAATCAGTTCACGGACTTGTTGTTCATTAATCACATTCAACACTCCTTACTGAATTCATTCACTCCCTTTCAGTATATCATATTCCCTATTCACTAAAACGTCATATGCTTCATTGTTCTTCAGCAAGTTGGTATTTCACAATTCCATCCACAATCGCTGCAGCCACTTTTTTCTGATATGATTTATTTGCCAATAGTTTTCTTTCCTCTGGATTGGACAGGAAGCCTGTTTCTACCAATACAGCTGGCACTGGTACTTTTTTCAATAAGTAGACCCCTGTGATTTTCATGGCTTCTCGCTCTGTATTTTTCAACTGATCACGCAATTCGTTTTGGATCGACGTCGCTAGTTGCTTACCCTCTGGATGGCCGCCTGGATGATAAAATACTTGTGCTCCTCTCCAGCGTTCTTCTGGAATTGCGTTAACGTGTACGCTGATAAACATGTCGGGCTTCGAATCGACGGCCATGCTTTCACGTAGTTTCAGGTCTGCGAACTTTCTACTTCTCAACGAGGTAAACTTCTCGGATGGTGCATGTTCCGCGACCGCATCGCCACTTTTCTCCCTCGTCATTTCTACAGTTGCCCCTTTTTTCTTTAATAGTTTACTCACTTCATGGGAGATGTTTAAAGTAATATCTTTTTCAATGAGTTCACCTGCTGAAGCACCCCCATCTTCCCCACCATGCCCAGGATCAATGAGGATGCTTACCCCACCAAGTTCTGAGGGCAGAAAGAAGCCACGATCAGATGCTTTGACGCCGTATAACACTCCACCTAACGAGAAAATTATTAGCAACCCTGCTACAAGCCACTTTTTCATACAGACACCGCCTTTTTCTTTCACTATACGCTTGGACTTTTGAGGTTATGTCTACGTAGTATATGAGAAGCTGTTTAGAGTAGGAGATAGTGAAGTGTACCATGGGCTTATGCTATGGATTTGTAAGAGTGAAGACACCGTTGCACTAGAGGTGCACGCACACTACGTAACTAGGTAGAAATGCGACACTCTACGGTGGAACGCATATATAAAAAGCTGTCGCAAGAAGTTTTTCACTTCTTACGACAGCTTTGGTTTCGCTTATTATTTTGTTTCGCCTTCCCATGCTAACATGCCGCCCACCATGTTTGTTACATCGAATCCTTCGTCTGCCATAAGCTCCTGCGCACGGCCACTTCTGCCGCCTGAACGGCATACGAGAATGTAAGGTGTTTCAGCATTTAAGTCATGCATTACAACGGGTAGGTTGCCAAGTGCGATGTGTTGTGCACCCGGAATGATGCCTTCTGCTATTTCGTCATCTTCACGTACATCGATGATATTGAGCTCTTTACCGCTTTCTAGTTGCTCTTGCACTTCTTTTGCAGTTAATTCTTTTAAAGTCATGAATGATATCCTCCAAAGTGTTTAATGTACCCTTATTCTATCTTGCTGAGTTAAGCATTGTCTATTGAAATGAACTAATTAGTGTTGTTGTAATTCTTTCATAGTATGCCCTCGGTTTTCCCATAATCTGGTCGTGTCCGCCAATTCAACAATCGCAGGGATATAGCGCTCGGATTCTTTAATAGGCAGTTCCAGTCCGGATACAAATAATGAAAGTTCCATCATGAAGTCGCCGCCACTTACTTGCAAATTATATACTAGTTCAGAGACTTCTTCCTCTACATTCAATTGATCGCCGAAGTCTTCTCTTAACATATTCTTTACTTTTACCTGCTCTCGCGTTTCTTGAAAGTACTCTTCATCAATGAATCGCAGTAATTCTTCTTTTCCAGGTATGTAATATGGCTTTCCAGCTGCATTTCGTTTTAGGTTGTCCTTTTCATCCTCTTCGCTAGTCGCTTCAGCTACAAATTCGTTTGATTGAATATAAACGAAGCTCTCCTCTAGTTTTTCTTTCACTTGCTCTGATTGCAAAAATCTTTCCACTTCATCCAATGAAATCTCTTCTTTGTTTTGATTATTGTAGATCTCAACCACTTTTTCAACAGGCACAATCCCATATAGATTTGTGCACGCCACGATATACTTCATTACCAATTCTTCATTCATTATATACACGCCTTTCACTTATCCGGATAAATTCCCTATGTACTCTTTCTGTATTGTATCAAAACTATTGTTCAGTACGAGAACTATTTTGATCATTCAAGACGATGTCATAATATACTATACCAACTAGAAAAATCAGGAGGAATAGTATGGGTGCTATAAACGGCAAGGAGTTTGTACGTAGAATGAATGAGCAAAACGCGGAGATTTGGCTGGATGGGCAACAATTGAAAGGACCTATCTCTGAACACCCCGCTTTTAAAGGGCTTATCGAAACGAAGGCTTCCCTATATGATTTACAACTGTCACCTGCACATAGATCTCTTATGACATATGTTTCGCCAGTCACAAATGAGCGAATTGGAATTTCTTACTTACAACCTAAGACCAAAACAGATTTGCAGAATCGCAGAGTCATGACAGAAGAATGGGCAAGACTTTCTTGCGGCTTACTTGGTAGAAGTCCCGATTACCTTAATACGGTAATCATGAGCTTTGCCTCTTCTTCGCCTCACTTGCTCGGCAAGGAAAACTGCTTTCCCGAACATATTCAAGCGCTGTATGAACGAGCACGAGAAGAGGACCTATCTTTTACTCACACCTTCATCACACCGCAGACTAATCGATCTCAAAGTGCCTTTAATATGTCAGATGAACCAGTCTCTGCGAAGATTGTAGGTAAGACATCGAAAGGACTTATCATTAAAGGAGCTAAGCTACTTGCAACACAGGGCGGCGTGACAGATGAAGTATTGGTATTTAGCACGCCTTCATTTCTTGGGGATCCTGATGAAGCTTTCGCCTTTTCCATTCCCTCCGGAACAGAAGGTTTGCGTTTTCTTTGTAGAGAATCATTTGTAGGAGGGAGTTCCACATTTAATTACCCACTGAGTTCAAGGTTTGAAGAGATGGATGCTGTAGTGGTTTTCGATAATGTTCTCGTCCCATGGGAGCGTGTATTCTTTCATCACAATGCCGAAGTAGCTTCAGAGTTTTTTTCCATGAGTTCGTTCCATCCATTCGCCACACATCAAGTCATTACGAGACAGATCGTCAAAACGGAGTTCATGCTGAATTTAGCAGAGCAGCTCGTTCAAACGATTAATATAGCGGAATATCTCCACATTCAAGAAAAACTGTCTGAAATAATTATTGGACTCGAAACAATGAAAGCACTGCGAGATAAATCGGAAGCTGATGCAGCACTCGATCAATGGGGGTATATGTGTCCAAGTGCAATACCACTTCAAGTAGCCAGCAATGTTTTCCCGAAAGTCTACCCGCGTTTCAGTGAGATCATTCAGCTAATCGGAGCAAGTGGAATGATTGCGTTACCCACCGATAAGGATTTCCATTCGGCTATTCAACCTGATCTCGCAAAGTACCTGCAAGGAGCTACAAAAACCGCGGTAGAACGTGTACAACTGTTTCGTTTGGCTTGGGATTTGACGATGAGTTCGTTCGGCACAAGACAAACACAATATGAACGGTATTTTTTCGGAGATCCGGTTCGCTTATCAGGTCATCTATACCGATCCTATCCGAAAGACGCGGGGCAAGAAATGATACGCGGTTTACTTTCCGATTAAATAAGAAGTCTGCAATTCACCTAAACTATTCGGATGCATGTCTACACAAGTGGTTCACCAACGACATCAAGACTTACATTTTCTTTTATCAAAAAGCTCCCGAATAAAACAACTCCCCTAGGCCATGTTAGATGGCATAGGGGTGTTGTTTTAATTAATAGGTATTTCTTGAAAATCGATGCGAATAAATTTACCCGTTTCTGCTGAATAGGTGACAGTCACTAGCACACCGAATTCCCGTTCTTCCTCTTTTAACCAAAGCTGGAACTTTTCCGTGTTTGTAACTTTCTTTGAGTCAGTTGCGATATGCAAATAATCCTTGATATCTGCATGAGGATACTTGAGCATCGTTTGCTTGATAGCAAGCCTTGACCATTTGGCGTATGCCGGTACTTCCACTTTACTAAGTGCAGCAACTGGCGCATCACTAGTGCCCGACCCACTTGTCAATAAAACTCCAAGTGCCAAGCCTATTTTCGCAAAGATGGCGCACACCTCCTTTTAAGAATAGCATGCGCTGATTATAACCATTCAATTCTAAATAAAAAAACATCCAACTAAAATAGTTAGATGTCTCTTGTATATTAAATTTTTATTGTCTGTTCTTCCTTCACACCAGGCCACATTTGTTTCGTATACGCCATGTCCCAGAACATATACTCATAACGAGTCGTATTAAGGAAAATCTCCTCTAACTTCGCTAATTCCGATTCAGGCTTACCTTTTGCTGTTTCATCCATTAAGTCTAAGCACCAAGTAGCCAACTCCCCGAAGTCTTCCGATGAATACATGCGAATCCAGTCACCGTACAACGGATGATCCAACGCACCTGGCAACTCAGAAAGCTCTTTGCCGATCTCCCAGTAGCTCCACGCACACGGCAATAATGCAGCGACTACTTCCGCTAAAGAACCGTTTTGACTAACATGCAACATATAGTGCGTATACGCTAGGACAATGGGTGACGGCTTGGCATTCTCTAGCTCTTCTTCTGTAATACCAAAGCGAGCTGCATACTTACGATGTAGATCCATTTCCGTGTTTAGTGTACCGTTAAGTAACGCTGCAAATTTCCCCATCATCTCTACATCGGTAGCCTTCATCGTGCCTACAGCAAACACTTTCGCGTAGTCAATTAAATACAAATAGTCTTGCACCATATAAAATCGAAACTTCTCCTCATCCAACGTACCATTTCCAATTTCTTGGACAAATGGATGACTATGATTCTGTCTCCAAATTGGTAATGTCTTCTCTAATAAGCGCTCAGTGAACTTCATGTATACTCTCCCCTTTTACGTAGTAAATGAAAAAACCACTTCTTGACCAGAAGTGGCGGAGAGACATCACAGAGCCAGAAATAAGCTACGTAACATCTGCACCACTTCCTTACGCCGGTATGAACCGGATCAAGTTAAAGGGTTAAAGCAATATGCTTCTCTCAGCTCCACAGAGCACCCCTAGCGGTAACAACTATTTCATTTGTATATCCATTATAGGCATATCTTGTCAGAAAAGTCAAACGAATTAAGATTATAAACGGCCCAACATACAACACAGTGAATGGCAACAGTCCTCAAGTTGATGGCATTTAACCGAATAAGTTTATTTTTAGTGAGAGTCACGCAGTTTCAAATCTTTATTCTAGATGTTCTTTAAGCTTTTTCTGAACATCTTCTTCTATTTTTTTCACGCGCTCTTCTTTTAGTTTACGTCTTGGTTTAGGATGAAACCATTCGATTTCACCGTTAATAAATGTTCCTTTAAACTCTTCACCCTGGATCTTTAATTTAAATAACTGAAGTGGCCGAGTTTGATTTCTGCTAATCGAACGTTCGATTTCAATATCATCTGCTTCATTTCGAATCCCTTGCTCAGATAACAATTCCAACACTTTATTCTCTATGGCAATTACCTCTTCTTCACCGACGTCTTGCTTCGGATGTGGATGAAGCCATTGGATTTCACCATCATGATAGTCACCCTTATAATTACGACCTTCTATGATGAGCTTAAACTGAATTCGCTCGTACTGCCTGTCTTCAAAAACTTTTTCCGCTTCAAAGTCGTCTACCACAGGAAACACCTCCAAAAATAGTAACAAGTCTCTTTTTTATAGAATAATTCATCTTACTTCATCCATCACTACTAATTCAAGCTATTTGGCACAAAGTTAGATTTTTCCATCGTTCAAGTTTACTTATAAGGATCCTTTTCAAATATAAATAAAATTTACATATATCTAAGCAATAAGTTGTTGTCAAACCAATCACTGTTCTAAGGCACTTGTTATAAACGCAAAATTCAGTGGAAAAATGATGTTCACGGCCAGATTAAAAGCCGTTCAGTCTATTGCCCCTTTGCTCATTACAAGTCAGCATGCCAAATTCACACTTGGGTAACGGTCTTTTTAAAGACATTCATAATAAGCACGAATGTTGAGCCTATACACCTAAAACACCTGTAATTCCACTTGGATTGACGACTGGTTCCAGCCTATAAAGTGTTATTACTCATATGTTTAATGATACCCTAATTTCTGTGTTTCAATCATTTGAAATGACACTCTAACTATTTTATTGGACTGGTATCTAAGCTGTTCGAACACACTCCAATGCGCGAACTACTAATCATATAATAATTTATATATAAACAGCAAAATTAACAGGAAAAGCCCAACAACTCTTTAGAATTGTCGGGCCCTGTCTAGTACTTCCTTAAAAAACTTGGTTTTGTTTGATACCATTCGTCGCTAATCACGTGATGGCACACTGAAATAATTCGTTCTATGACCTGTGTATAGTTTGCTAATATACGGATGGTGAAGCCAGGAACAGCAAGTTTAGATAATCCAAATGTAAATTCTCCAGCCTCTTGTTGAATCGTTTCATACAATCGATCCAATAAAGCATCGCTTGTCTTTTCTCCAACGACAATTAAGGAACCTAAATGTGTGTATCCTTCCATAAAACCTAACTCATTCATATGCTGAGATGCTGGATGAAGTTTAATATGGTCAAAGGCAACAAGTTGATTTTCCATATAAATCTCCGTTTTCAAACGGAGCATATCGTAGCTGAACTTTTCTCCTTCCGGCGACCATCCGGGAGTCAGTATATCGGAATATAGCAATGTTGCGCCTTTTTCCATGTATATACTGTTTTTTTGATAACAACTGGCATCTTTGTATGCAATAAGTGCATCCGGCAAGTACTCTAGATAACTGTCTTTTTTCATATGAAAGATCGTCTCTTGGTACACTGGCTTGGTGGGCGTTCTATATACTTTCGTCGACGACTGGGTCGTCAACGTCAGCATCGCTCGTTCACCAAGCGTGACTTTCATTTGATACCGATCTCCATCTAAATAGCCACCGCCAGGATTTAATAAATAATAGCATGGATAACTATTCTTATTGAAATAGACAGGGCGCATCACTTTAAATGCACCCTGGAAGTAGACACTTTTTGCCACGGAGCGTCCTAAGCGGTTTTCCATGACAAGGTCAAGAACGCCTGTCCATTCAGACATCTTGTCCTAGTCCTTTTAACAAAGCATGTTTCCTGACCCACTCTACTACTTCATCTAGCCCTTGATCGTCTTTTAAATTAGTGAAAAAGAAAGGCTTATTTCCTCGGAATACTTTTGTGTCAGACTCCATGACTTCAAGACTTGCCCCGACATATGGCGCCAAATCTGTTTTGTTTATAATAAACAAGTCAGATTTAATCATTCCTTGTCCGCCTTTGCGCGGGATTTTTTCACCCTGCGCCACGTCAATTATATAAATGGAAAAGTCTACGAGTTCCGGACTGAATGTAGCCGCTAGATTATCGCCGCCACTCTCTACAAAAATCAACTCTACGTCGGGATGCTTTTCCTGCAATTCATTAATCGCCGCAAAGTTCATCGATGCATCTTCCCGAATTGCCGTATGTGGACAGCCTCCTGTTTCCACCCCGACAATGCGGTCTTCTGGAAGAATACCGTTGGCAACTAAAAACTTGGCATCTTCTTTCGTATATATATCATTTGTAATGACAGCCATACTTACTTCGCCCTCTAAAGCGCGTGTAATCTTTTCGACCAGCATAGTTTTTCCTGCACCAACTGGTCCACCAACACCTATTTTAATTGGTCCCATTCTAAGCACATCCTTATTCTCAATTTCATTGTGTTCATTACGAACTAAAAATACGTATCCCAACACGTTCGTGCTGCATTTGTGAAAGCTCGAGTCCTGGCGATACGACTCCAAACTCTTCTTGATCTAATTCCATAATTTTGTCTGTTGTTTGCTGAAGTTGTTGTTGAAACGTATAAATAATCTTCTGTCCCGCAGTTTGTCCAAGCGGGATGGCCCGCACGGCATTTTGTACGAGACTAACAACCGTCGAATATAAATAATATAAAATCGTTGTAGTCTTTTCTACTTGAAGGTGATGTCCGATCATTGTAAAAACAATAGCCGGATGTCCGAAAGCTTGTTTGTCACGAATTTTCTGCGCGTAGATAGATAACACTGGTATTTTGTAAATGGATTCGGCAATGTCTAACATTCTGTCACCCATACGTTGTGTTCCATCACGTGATTCACGGGCAAGATTCTGTACAGTCAATATGCGATCCAATTCCCAAATCTTATCAAGATCATCCACATCAAGCGCATCATAAACGAGTCTTACGGCCAAGCCATCTGCATAAGCAAGCTGTTCATGCAGATAGACATTCAACCACTCAGAAAACGTATTGGCATCGGTGACCTTGTCGTTTTGGATATACGTTTCCAGTCCAAATGACTGGCTAAAAGAGCCGATCGGAAAACTTGAATCGCATAGCTGTAACAAGGACAGTGCGTTATTAGTCATGGCTATGTCCGATATGACGGAAAGCCTTCGCAACTTTTCGTTCTTCACGCTTGAACGGAATACCCATTTCTTGTAGCAATTCCTCGACTAAATAATCATACTGAACGAGCATGTCCTCATCCTCAAACTGCGCAGGTAAATGACGATTTCCGAGCTGATGAGCAATCGTTCCCATTTCAAGCATCGTGCGCGGGCTAATAATAATTAAATCGTCAGAAAGTACGTCAATCAAAATAACATTCTTATCATCCATAAAAAGAATGTCTCCCACTTCCAAATCACGCGGTTTTTTTAATCGAATTCCAATTTCACGCCCGTGATCAGTTTCCACACGTTGGATCCTTTTCATTAAATGCGCACTTTCTAAGTACACTTTCTCTTTATGAAGGCTCTCATACTTACTTGGATCTAAATCTCTAACGTTCATTAAGACTTCTTCTACAATCATTTTCTTCACCTCAGAATAAGAAATAGCGTTGCCCCATAGGTACTACGTCAATCGGATCACACGTTATAAGTTTTCCGTCAATTTTCACTTCATACGTTTGTGGATCTACATCAATGTGGGGTGTAGCTGTATTTAATTTCATATCTTTTTTCGTGAGACTGCGTATATTACGAACAGGCAGTACCACTTTTTCAAGTCCAAGCTTCTCTTTTATTCCTTGATCATATGCAATTTGGGAAACAAATGTAATAGAACTTTGCGACAATGCCTTACCGAGTGTTGCATACATCGGACGATAAATCATTGGTTGTGGCGTCGGGATCGTCGCATTGGCATCTCCCATTAAGCTAAAGACTGCCATTCCATTTTTCAATATCATTTCCGGTTTAACGCCAAAGAATTTTGGATCCCATAGGACAAGGTCGGCCATTTTCCCGACTTCAATTGAACCGATATACTCCGATATGCCGTGAGCAATAGCAGGATTAATCGTATATTTAGCGACATAGCGCTTTACCCGATTATTATCCGAATACTCACTATCGCCCTCCATAACTCCAAGCTGTTTTTTCATTTTGTGAGCTACTTGCCATGTGCGAAGTGCAACTTCTCCGATCCGGCCCATCGCCTGAGAATCTGAGCTTGTCATACTAAAGACACCTAGGTCTTGTAAAATATCTTCCGCTGCAATCGTTTCATTGCGAATACGTGAATCTGCAAATGCGATATCTTCTGGCACGGAAGGATTTAAGTTATGCGCTACCATCACCATATCCAAATGCTCATCAATCGTATTAATTGTATACGGCAATGTCGGATTGGTAGAAGCCGGCAACACGTTCATCATGCCTGCCGATTTAATCAAATCCGGAGCATGTCCGCCTCCTGCACCCTCTGTATGGTACATATGGATACCGCGACCATCAATGGCTTTGATCGTATCTTCAAAAAATCCGGATTCGTTTAATGTATCCGCGTGAAGTGCGACTTGCACGTCATATTCATCAGCAATGCGTAATGCATGATCGAGAACAGACGGTGTCGCGCCCCAATCTTCATGAACTTTCAAACCAATCGCACCGGCAATTATTTGTTCAGCTAATGGGCCTCCTGCTGCTGCATGCCCTTTCCCTGTTAATCCGATATTGATCGGTTGTCCATCCAAAGCCTTCAGCATGGAATGAAGATGCCAAGCACCTGGTGTGGCAGTCGTGGCTCTAGAACCATCTCCTGGTCCAGCTCCACCACCGATTAGTGTTGTCGTTCCCGCAGTAAGTGCGACATCTACTTGTGCCGGATTAATAAAGTGCACGTGCGTATCAATTGCACCGGCAGTAATGATTTTACCTTCACCCGAAATAACTTCAGTGGACGTTCCAATAATAATATCCACTTTGTCTTGTACAAGCGGATTACCCGCTTTGCCGATACCCGAAATTTTGCCGTCTCGAATTGCTAGATCGGCTTTATATATTCCTGTATAGTCCAGCACGACAACATTTGTAATAACTGTATCAGGTACGCGTTCATCTTCTTCGCGCGTTATGTACGGGTGTTGGCCCATTCCATCGCGAATGACTTTCCCGCCACCGAACACAACTTCTTCGCCATATTTCGTGTAGTCTTTTTCGATTTGGATAAATAAATCTGTATCTGCTAGTCGGACAGAGTCTCCGGTTGTCGGTCCGTACATTTGAGCATATTGCTCTCTATCCATTTTAAAACTCATTTTGTATTCCCGCCTTCCAATGCTCCGTCTACTTTATTGTGAAATCCGTACACTTCTCTTTCTCCAGCATAGTCAATTAGCTGTACTTCTTTTTCATCGCCCGGCTCAAAACGAACAGCAGCGCCTGCAGGAATATTTAAACGTTTACCATACGTCACATCCCGATCAAACTTTAACGCAAGATTCACTTCATAAAAATGATAATGGGAACCAATTTGGATGGGTCTGTCCCCATGATTAATAACTTGTACATGTATATTTTCTGCACCTTCATTACAAATGATTGGTTCATCTTTTAAAATGTATTCGCCTGGTATCATCGTTACGTCTCCCTTCTATTCATAAACAATCTATCTTATCGGGTTATGCACTGTGACTAACTTCGTCCCATCAGGGAATGTTGCTTCTACTTGAATGTCATCAATCATTTCAGGAATCCCATCCATTACATCTTCACGAGTTAAAATCGTCGCACCATAAGCCATAAGTTCCGCAACTGTTTTCCCGTCTCTGGCACCTTCCATCACCTCATATGTAATAAGAGCCATTGCTTCAGGGTGATTCAATTTAAGCCCTCGTTCCCTCCGTCTTCTGGCAACGTCTGCAGCAACAACGATCATTAACTTATCAATTTCACGCGGTAGTAATCGCATTGTTCAACCTCCTAAAATAAATAATATATTGCAGTAATACACTTCTCCAATTAAAAATGTAATATTCTATAAAGTGTAAAAATTATATTAACTTTTTATCCTCTTTTGATTGCTTTACATATTTTGATTCATTCATATAATTCCATTGATAAAGCGTGTGTGTATAGAGAGGTCCAACTTGTCACAGTTTACCCAAATGCAAGTTAACATAAACGTTGTCCACATAACACTTCGCCGACAAATAAACTATTGTTAGCGGCCAAAATAGTTTTTCGGTCAAGTTGTCTCTAAATTCGAATCATATCATAAGGTAACGAGTTGTTTAATAAATGGTCTAGTCGCAGTTGATTCGTTAAAGACTCATAATATCAGGGGGTGATCCGTGAGCCTCTCAACTAGCTAAAACAACTGGGAATGAAGGGTGGTTTACTTTCTTTTTAGAAAGTGAATTGGAGTTACTGCTACTAATTTATTGTACAGTTTCTCGGCGAAGATTCAAGTGTTCCCGCTTACATAAAGAGCTGGCGAGATATCTACTTAGAAAAGTACTGCTCAAGCTAAACACAAAAAAAGCCCTTCTCATTAAATAATGAGAAGAACTTTTGAAAAAACAAATTAACGTTTTGAGAACTGAGGTGCACGACGAGCGCCGCGAAGACCTGGTTTCTTACGTTCCTTCATACGTGGATCACGTGTTAGGAATCCTGCTGATTTAAGTGCTGCACGGAAATCAGGATCTACAGTAAGCAATGCACGAGCAACGCCGTGACGGATTGCACCTGCTTGACCTGTGTAACCTCCACCGTTAACGTTAACGTGGATATCGTAGCTTCCAAGTGTTTCCGTTGTAACTAGTGGTTGTTTAATGATTTCACGAAGTGTTTCGAATGGTACGTAGTCTTCTACGTCACGATTATTGACGACAATTTTGCCTTCGCCAGGAATTAGACGTACACGAGCTACTGAACTTTTACGACGGCCAGTGCCGATATATTGTACTTGTGCCAAGTGGGTTTCCTCCTCTTAATTAACCGCGAAGCTCGAAAGCTTCTGGTTTTTGTGCTGCATGCTGATGTTCTGGACCAGCAAATACGTGTAATTTCTTGATTGTTTGACGACCTAGAGGACCGTTTGGAAGCATTCCTTTAATCGCAAGTTCAAGCATTTTTACAGGGTAGTTCGTACGCATTTCAAGAGCAGTACGTGACTTGATGCTACCTGTGTAACCAGAGTGACGGTAGTACATTTTATCTTTCAACTTGTTACCAGTCAATTGGATTTTTTCAGCGTTGATGATGATGACGTGATCGCCTGTATCAACATGTGGTGTAAACGTTGGTTTATGTTTACCGCGTAAAAGAGTTGCAACTTCTGAAGCAAGACGACCAAGCGTTTGTCCTTCAGCGTCGACAACTAGCCATTTACGTTCGACTTCGTGACCTTTAGCCATGAATGTTGTGCGCATATTGTATTTCCTCCTAAAATATCAAATCTGTTCCCTTGTTTTCTCTATCCCTAAACACAAATAAACTTCCGGGGCTTGTTTGTGGGGTTATTGAAATACCATTTATCATGTTATCCTTTATTGCCAATAAAGTCAAGCGTTTTTATGTATACGCCAGGATTAGTTGCCATGACTTCAATAAGTGACTTCTAGCAAGTACAAACCGTGTGCCGCCGCAGTTTTCCCTGCTCTTTGGCGATCTTTTGCCTCGAGTATTTTTTGGATATCTTCGGGCTCGTCCCATCCAATGCCAACTGCCAGCAAAGCACCGGCAATCGTACGAACCATATTGTAAAGAAATCCATCTCCTTCCACTTCAAGAATTAGTTCGTCCTGATGCCGTTCAAGTGTTAGTTTCCGGATCGTACGGACTTTATTCGAGGTAGCGGTCTTCGCCGAACAGAAACTTGTAAAATCGTGTGTGCCGATTAAATAGGCAGCACCTGCATTCATTCGTTCTACATCCGGATTCCACCTACCTAAATGAACAGCAAAATTACGCTCGAATGGACTTTGCAATTCTCCATAGGACCATTTATATCGATACGTTTTACCTTTTGCACCGTAACGGGCATGGAAATCTTTAGACACCTGTTCAATCGCAGTTATACGTATGTCCTTAGGTAGCAGCACATTCAATGCCATCAGCCAGCGATCACCTAAATCTAGAGGTGTGTCAAAATGAATGACCTGACCTAACGCATGGACACCAGCATCGGTTCGTCCGCTTGCTACCGCGTGTGATGTCGGGTCTTTATGCAATTTAACAAGCGCCTTATCTATCTCCGCTTGAACTGTCCGCATGGTTGGCTGCGATTGATATCCAGCAAAATGCGTCCCGTCATACGAAACAGTCGCTTTCATTCGTTTCAATTTACTCACTTCCTCACCCACAGCAATACACCTACCAATAGCACAAATGTGATCAGAACAGCAGTATCCCTCATGTGCCAAGACAACTGACGGAACCTTGTGCGACCTTCTCCACCACGGTAGCCACGAACTTCCATAGCGATCGCTAAATCTTCTGCACGCTTAAATGCACTGACAAATAGTGGTACAAGCAATGGAATGACTGCCTGCACCCGCTCTTTGATGGAACCGGTACTTAAATCAGATCCTCTTGCTAGTTGTGCTTTTAAAATTTTATCCGTTTCATCCATTAAAGTTGGAATAAAGCGAAGAGATATCGACATCATCAATGCCAACTCATGTACTGGCAATTTCAGCTTTTTAAAAGGATTGAGCAACGTTTCCAATCCATCCGTAATCGAGATTGGTGAAGTTGTTAATGTCAATACTGTCGTAATCAAAACGAGAACCAAAAATCGGATGGATATAAATATACCCATTCGCAAACCCTCTTCATAAATTTTGATAAACTTCCATTCAAATATAACGGGTCCTTCACGTGTAAAGAAGATATGTAATAGAAGAGTAAAAATGATTAAAAAAATGACCGGTTTTAACCCGTTGATCAAAAAATATGGTCTAATTCGAGCGAGTGCAATGGCAAACGCTGTGAAGCCAAGCAAAATGGCATAAGACACAACGTTATTGGACAAGAACACCGCTACTACAAACAGAAACACAAAGAGCAACTTGGAACGGGGGTCCATACGATGCACAATGGATGTACCTGGAATAAAACGGCCAATAATCATTTTTTCTAACATGGCCGCTCCCCTTTTCTCGCAATAGCTTTTGCTAACTCTTGTGCCAATGTATCTTCCGTAAGTGCAATGCGATCAAAACGCTGTCCACTCATCTTTTCGATCTGACGCTGAAAACGCACGGAACGCGGGACGCTGAGTCGAAATGAATGAAGCTTATCTTCCAAACTATATATTTCTTCAGGCGTCCCTTCCATCACAGCCGTCCCCTCATGCATCACAAGGATTCGATCACTGTAGCGTGCCGCATCTTCCATACTATGTGTCACAAGGATCGTCGTTAGACTTTCTGTCTTATGCAAATGATGGAATAACTCCATAATCTCTTTACGACCTTTAGGATCCAAGCCCGCTGTAGGCTCGTCAAGGACTAAGACAGATGGTTTGAATGCTAGGACACCCGCAATCGCAACACGCCGCATTTGACCTCCTGACAGTTCAAAAGGAGACTTCTGCAGCACATCCTCCGGCAGACCTAAAAGCTTCACTAATTCATGTGCTCGAGCTCTTGCTTCCTCTTTCGGCACACCAAAATTTATAGGTCCGAACATGATATCTTTTTCAACTGTTTCTTCAAATAACTGGTGTTCAGGAAACTGAAAGACAATCCCTACTTGGTTTCGAACTTCCTTCATCTTCTTACCTTTAGTCTGGGCAGTAATCATCGTGTCACCTATTTGGACAATACCTTCAGACGGCTTTAGCAACCCATTCAAATGAAGCAATAAAGTCGATTTCCCTGAACCCGTATGACCAATGATTGATGTATAAGAACCTGAAGGGATCGTAGCTGTCACGTCCTGCAAAGCACGTTTCTCAAACGGTGAATCTTTAGCGTATAAGTATCCTACTTGCTGAAGTGAAATGTCCACAATTCATTCACCAACTCTTCTTCTGTCATATGATTACCTTGCAACTCTACGCCAGTGGCTCTTAATAACTCAGAAACACGTAAAGCAAATGGCAGATCAAGTCCTACTTTTTCAAGTTCAGTACCTTGTTGGAAAATTTCCTGCGGTGTACCTACCATCAATACTTGTCCTTCATTCATTACCAATATACGATCTGCCAATAATACTTCCTCTAAATCATGCGTAATGGATAACACAGTCAAGTTAATTTCAGATCGTAACTTCTTGACGATCTCGATTACTTCTTCACGTCCCTGGGGATCCAGCATAGAAGTGGCTTCATCCAAAATAAGTAGCTCAGGATGCATAGCTAACGCACCTGCAATCGCTACACGCTGCTTCTGACCACCTGAGAGATGATGTGGCTCGTGATTAATGTAATCCTTCATCTTCACCTGTTCCAAAGCCTCTTGAACACGTTTTACCATCATGTCGTATGGTACGCCATTGTTTTCTAATGCAAAGGCTACATCATCTTGCACAGTAGATCCGACAAACTGATTATCCGGGTTTTGAAAGACAATGCCCATACGCGAACGTGTTTCCCAAAGATTCTCTTCTGATAGTCGTTCCGAGAAGAGATGTACTTCACCTGATGAAGGAAACATCAAACCAATCAACAGCTTTGCTAGCGTCGACTTACCAGAACCGTTATGCCCTACAACTGCCAGCCATTCTCCTTCATACAAAGTGAAAGACGCATTATTCAATGCCTTAGTTGACATAGGCGAAGATTCTTCTTCCTCCATATCGTAAGAAAACTCCACATGGTGCATCGACGCTATTTCCTTCATTTAGATTCCTCCTCTTAGGTGATGTTATGGATCAATATAAACTCTATGTACTCAGTTATTCTTATGTATAAAAAAAAAGCGCGTACCTCATCTAAGGAATGCGCCTTTGAAAACGAAAATGCCGGGTGCTCATGCCGACATCTCAGATGAGGTACGTAGAGCTAGACCAGTCGATTACTCGCGGATCATAACACTCAGCTTTTATGTCGTATAAATCTCGTACTTGTAATAAGAGGGTGTGCTGTGCGTGACAGACACACCCTCGAAGTGTTGGAATTACACCAGTTCGATAATAACTACTGGTGCGCCATCGCCACGGCGAGGTCCCATTTTCATTATACGTGTATAACCGCCTTGGCGATCTGCATAACGTGGTGCTACTGTATCAAAAAGTTTTTGAAGTGCAAACACTGTTGCTTCTTCGCCTTCTCCGTTTTCAACAGTTACCTTTTCACGACGGATATATTCAGCCGCTTGACGACGTGCATGAAGATCTCCACGTTTTCCAAGAGTGATCATCTTTTCAACAACTTTACGTAATTCTTTCGCACGTGTTTCAGTTGTTTGGATGCGCTCATGAATGATAAGATCTGTCGTTAAGTCGCGAAGCATTGCTTTACGTTGTGAACTTGTGCGTCCAAGTTTTCTGTATCCCATTTGAAGTTACCCTCCTTCAATATATGTCAGTTATTCTTCAGAGCGTAACTCAAGGTTTAGCTCATCCAATTTAGCTTTCACTTCTTCAAGTGATTTACGGCCTAAGTTTCGCACTTTCATCATTTCGTCTTCAGACTTGTTAGCAAGCTCTAAAACCGTATTGATGCCTGCACGCTTCAAGCAGTTATAAGATCGGACAGAAAGATCAAGTTCTTCAATTGTCATTTCCAAAACTTTTTCTTTTTGGTCTTCTTCTTTTTCTACCATGATTTCTGCAGTTTGTGCTTCGTCAGTCATACCAACGAATATATTCAAATGCTCTGTAAGAATTTTAGCTCCAAGTGATACTGCCTCTTTAGGACCAATGCTTCCATCTGTCCATACATCGAGTGTCAACTTATCAAAGTTGGTACTTTGTCCGACGCGAGTGTTTTCAACTTGGAAGTTAACGCGTGATACAGGAGTGTAAATCGAGTCGATTGGAATTACACCAATCGCTAGATCCTCACGTTTGTTTTGATCGGAAGGAACATATCCTCGTCCACGTACAGCATACATACGCATACGTAAATGTCCATTTTTACCGAGAGTAGCAATCGGGAGATCTGGATTTAATACTTCAACATCACTATCATGTGTGATGTCTGCAGCCGTCACGACGCCTTCACCTTTCACATCGATCTCAATAACTTTCTCATCGTCTGAGTAAATTTTGAGAGCTAGTTTCTTCACATTCAAAATAACTGTAGATACGTCTTCGACGACACCTTCAATTGTAGCGAATTCATGAAGTACACCATCGATTTGAATAGATGTCACAGCAGCTCCTGGTAATGAAGACAAGAGAATGCGGCGCAAGGAATTCCCTAGGGTGTTTCCATATCCACGCTCTAATGGTTCGATAATAAACTTACCGAACTGTGAATCTTCACCGATCGTTACTGTTTCAATCTTTGGTTTCTCAATCTCGATCATTTATTTACCCTCCTCAAAACGTCTCTATAATGGTTTAACCTTATTGAATTCACTGATAATAGATAGTCTATTTCAACAGTATTAACAAAAAATGTCTTTCTTAATCCAATAGATTCAAACCGATTATACGCGACGACGTTTTGGCGGGCGACAACCATTATGCGGAACCGGAGTTACGTCTCTGATTGCAGTAACTTCAAGACCAGCAGCTT
Organism: Sporosarcina sp. P19; assembly: GCF_002743165.1. Classification (NCBI taxonomy): domain Bacteria; kingdom Bacillati; phylum Bacillota; class Bacilli; order Caryophanales; family Caryophanaceae; genus Sporosarcina; species Sporosarcina sp. P19. Next base: position 110,769 of record NZ_PDYR01000006.1, read on the forward strand.
GTAGTGAACGGATAGCCGCTTCACGACCAGCACCTGGGCCTTTAACTGTTACTTCCAATGATTTTAAACCGTGTTCCATTGCTGTTTTCGCTGCAGTTTCAGCAGCCATTTGTGCAGCAAATGGAGTGGATTTACGGGAACCTCTAAAGCCAAGTGCACCAGCGCTAGACCATGAAAGTGCATTACCGTGGCTATCCGTGATAGTTACGATAGTGTTATTGAACGTTGAACGGATATGTGCAATACCAGTCTCAATATTCTTTTTTACACGACGTTTACGAGTTTGTTGTTTACGTGCCATGTTGGAAAGAACCCTCCTTTACCTAATTATTTTTTCTTGTTAGCCATTGTGCGTTTAGGACCCTTACGCGTACGTGCATTGTTTTTCGTGTTTTGTCCACGAACAGGCAATCCACGACGGTGACGGATACCACGGTTACTACCGATTTCCATCAAACGCTTGATGTTTAGAGAAGTTTCACGACGAAGATCTCCTTCTACTTTCAAGCCGTCAATTTGTTCACGAATCTTATCAAGCTCAGCGTCAGTTAAATCACGAACGCGAGTTTCTTGAGAAATATCAGCTGCAGTTAAAATTGATTGTGCAGTTGTTTTACCAATACCGAATATATATGTCAATGAAATGACAACGCGCTTATCGCGCGGAACGTCTACACCAGCAATACGTGCCATATAAGTTGTGCACCTCCTTGTGTTTTAGCCTTGTCTTTGTTTGTGCTTTGGATTTTCACAGATTACCATTACTCGGCCGCGTCTACGAATAACTTTACATTTTTCGCAGATCGGTTTTACAGATGGTCTTACTTTCATCTTACCCAACCTCCTTCAGTATTTCGGGAGTGCAAAAGTTTATTTGAAACGGTATGTGATACGACCACGTGTTAAATCGTAAGGTGAAAGTTCTAATGTCACCTTGTCGCCTGGCAGAATACGAATAAAGTGCATACGAATTTTACCTGACACGTGTGCAAGCACAGTATGTCCGTTTTCTAACTCCACTTTAAACATCGCATTCGGCAACGTTTCAAGAACAGTTCCTTCTACCTCAATTACGTCGTCCTTCGCCATCAATCCTGTCTCCCTTCTATATCCCAATAAAGGCTTTCACCATCGAGCGGCATCAGTTGCCTTCAAAAGGCTTCCTTCAACATATGTCCAGTTAGCATGAGTGATGTTCGAAAGACGTCTGCCACATTTCGCTGTTTCGCATAAATCACGAATGAGATCCTTTATTGCCCTCGTTGCAGTGCCAATTATATATTATACTGCCATTGGCAATAGAATGCATGTCGGAACTACCAAGGAATTAATGATAAACTCTCATTGATCTTATAACAGGAACCTAATGCTTTTGCAGTTCGATTTCATCCATTACCTTCCGAACAATGAAGAAGATGTGCCCGAAAAGGATTGATTACTTTTTACCTTGTTGCAAAACTGCATCTAAGTCCTTGAATACAAGATTAATATCCTGTTGGCCATTAATTTTAGTCAGTACACCTTTTTCGCCATAAAAGTCGAGTAAAGGAGCTGTCTGATTCATATTTACTTCCAGACGATTCATGACAGTATCCGGATTGTCATCTGCACGTTGGTAAAGTTCTCCGCCATCTTTATCACACACATCTTCTACCTTTGGCGGGTTGAAGATCAAGTGATACGATGTGCCACATACTTTACAAATTCGACGGCCAGATAACCTTGCCACCAATTCTTCCGTATCGACTTCGATATCCAATACGTACTCAATGCTTTTTCCTAAATCCTCAAGTAAAGCATCTAGTGCTTCAGCTTGTGGGACCGTTCTAGGGAAACCATCAAGCAAGAATCCTTTGTCACAATCCGGTTTGCTTAAACGTTCACGCACGATACCAATGGTAACTTCATCAGGAACTAATGCTCCTTGATCCATGAACGATTTTGCTTTAACTCCAAGTTCCGTGCCATCTTTGATGGCAGCTCGGAACATATCGCCTGTAGAAATATGAGGGATTCCGTATTTCTCGACAATTTTGTCTGCTTGTGTGCCTTTACCAGCACCAGGCAGACCCATTAATACGATATTCATACGTCCTTGCCCTCCATTTGTTTACAATAGGTCAGGCTATTGCTTTTTATTTCATAAAGCCTCTGTAATGTCTCTTCACTAATTGTGATTCTAATTGCTTCATTGATTCAAGTGCAACCCCTACTACGATGAGCAAGCTCGTTCCGCCGATTTGAGCGGATTGAGGCAAATTCGCCAAGTTGATGAAGAAGATCGGCATAACCGCTACGACAGCAAGGAAAATCGAGCCGACGAACGTCAGTCTATACAGAGTACTTGTTAAGTACTTTTGAGTGTTTGCTCCTGGACGAATTCCTGGAATGTATGCACCTTGTTTTTTCAGATTGTCTGCCATATTTTCTGGATTCACTTGAATGAATGCATAGAAATACGTAAACGCGATAATAAGTGTTACATACAAAATCATACCAATCGGATTCGTATAATCGAAGATCCGAATAATAGTTTTAGTTACACTGTTCTCACCGAAAAATGGAGCGATTTGTTGTGGCGTTATAAAGAATGCCACCGCAAAGATTACCGGGATAACTCCTGCAGCATTTAATTTCAAAGGTAAGTGTGTTTGTTGACTTGCAACAGACTGATTGCGTCCTGAGACACGTTTCGCATATTGAATCGGAATTTTCCTCAATGCTTCTTGGAAGTAAATAACCCCGACCACTATGGCTACGATCACGATCAGCAGTAAGACCATCGTTGCAATTCTAATAAATAGTGCATCTCCAGCGTCTTGAATTTGCGTTACATACAACTGGTTAACTGCATTTGGAATGCCGGCAACAATCCCTGCAAAGATAATGATGGAAATACCATTTCCAACACCTTTTGCAGTAATTTGTTCACCAAGCCATAGAAGGAAAGCAGTACCGGCAGTCAACACAATTGCAATTGTGATATACGTAGATACGCTATTGTCTTGAATCAGTGTACCGCCAAATGTTTGGTTGAAACCAAACGACATGGCAAGTGCTTGAATAAAGGCTAGAACGATCGTGAAATATCTTGTGAATTGTGCAAGTTTACGTCTTCCGACGTCACCTTGTTTTGACCACTCAGTAAACTTTGGAACAACATCCATCTGCAAGAGTTGTACAATGATGGATGCCGTGATATACGGCATAATCCCCATTGCAAAGATCGAGAAGTTGGATAGTGCTCCCCCACCAAATGTGTTCAAGAATCCGATAAACTGGTTATCTGATTGTTGTAAAGCAGTTGCATCAACGTTTGGAACCGGAACAAATGTCCCTAGTCTAAAAACGATGAGCACTAGGAGGGTGAAAATTATTTTAGACCGGATCTCCTTCACACGCATGAAATTAGAGATTGTCTGAAACATTATACCACCTCTGTTTGCCCGCCTGCTTTTTCAATTGCTTCTTTTGCAGAAGCGGAGAATTTGTTAGCACGTACTGTGATCTTCTTATCAAGTGTTCCGTTACCCAGAATCTTGATACCAGATTTGGCGTTGCTTACAACACCAGTTTCAATTAACAATTCCGGCGTTACTTCCGTGCCTTCTTCGAAACGATTTAATGTGTCGAGGTTAACGATAGCATAATCTTTACGATTGATGTTCGTGAACCCGCGCTTAGGAAGTCGTTGGAAAAGAGGAATTTGTCCACCTTCGAAACCAAGACGTACACCGCCGCCTGAACGAGCGTTTTGGCCGTCATGACCTCTACCAGAAGTCTTACCTGTTCCAGATCCAATCCCACGACCAACACGTTTGCGGTTTCTGCGAGATCCCTCAGCTGGTTTTAGCTCATGTAATTTCATCTTATCGGCACCTCCTTATTGTAAAATAGTACTTAAATTTCTTTAACGGTTACCAAGTGGCTAACTTTTGTAATCATACCACGGATGGCATCGTTGCTTTGATGCTCAACTGTTTGATTTAACTTTCGAAGGCCTAGTGCTTCAATTGTTTTACGCTGTGTTGGCTTTGAACCAATAACACTTTTCGTAAGGGTGACTTCAAGTTTGTTCGTCATTGTATTTCCCCCCTTAACCTAACAGTTCTTCTACGGATTTACCACGCAATTTGGCAATGTCTTCTGCGCGTTTCAAATTCTGCAACCCTTCGATTGTTGCACGTACCATGTTGATCGGTGTGCTTGATCCAAGAGATTTAGAAAGTATATCCGTGACGCCTGCAAGTTCAAGTACCGCACGGACAGGTCCACCTGCGATAACACCAGTACCCGGAGCAGCTGGTTTGATGAGGATTTGTCCTGCACCAAAGCGTCCGATTACTTCATGTGGAGTTGTACCTTTGACCATTGGCACTACAATCAAGTTTTTCTTCGCATCTTCAATTGCTTTACGGATTGCATCTGGAACTTCTTGTGCTTTACCAGTACCAAAACCGACACGACCGTTTTTATCTCCGACTACGACAAGTGCAGTGAAGCGGAAACGACGTCCACCTTTTACAACTTTCGCAACGCGGTTGATCGTTACTACGCGTTCTTCAAACTCACTTTTGTTCTGATCATTACGACGCATGAAATATGTCCCTCCCTCTTAATTAAAATTCCAGACCATTTTCGCGTGCAGCGTCAGCTAATGCTTTTACACGGCCGTGGAAAAGATATCCGCCGCGGTCGAATACAACCGCTTTAACGTCTTTTTCAACAGCTTTCTTTGCAATAAGCTCGCCGACTTTAGCTGCAGATTCAGTGTTACCTGTAGATCCAGCCTCAACATCGTTATCTCTTGTAGAAGCGCTAACGATTGTTACGCCATTCAAATCATCAATCAATTGTGCATAGATGTGTTTGTTTGAACGGTAAACGTTTAGACGTGGACGCTCTGCAGTTCCGCTGATTTTCGTACGCACACGTGCGTGACGCTTTTTACGGACAGCGTTTTTATCTTGTTTCGTGATCATCGGAGTCACTCCTTCCAAATACCTCAAGCGGTATTATTTACCTGTTTTACCTTCTTTACGACGAACGATTTCGCCTTCATAACGAATACCTTTGCCTTTATACGGCTCTGGCGGACGTACTTGACGGATGTTAGAAGCAAGAGCACCTACGTGTTCTTTGTTGTATCCGCGAACGATTATTTTCGTGTTCGCTGGAACTTCAACTTCTACACCTTCTTCTGGTGTGAACTCTACTGGGTGTGAGTAACCTACGTTCAATACAAGTTTCTTCCCTTGCATAGAAGCACGATATCCAACCCCAACCAATTCAAGTGTGCGTTCAAATCCTGTAGATACTCCCACTACCATGTTGTTAAGAACAGAGCGTGTAGTACCGTGAATTGAACGGTGAGCTTTTGATTCAGAAGGACGAGTAAATGTAATTACATTGCCTTCTTGAGTGATCGTAATTTCTTTATCTAATTGTCTCGAAAGTTCACCTTTCGGACCTTTAACAGTAGCGAAGTTTGCATCTGAAATTGTTACAGTAACACTTTCAGGAACTTCGATCTGACGATTACCAATACGGGACATTCTATTGCACCTCCATTCAATTGTAGCTAATTACCAAACGTAAGCGACGACTTCTCCGCCGACTTGTTTAGCGCGGGCTTCTTTGTCTGTTAATACACCGTTTGATGTAGAAACTAGTGCAACACCTAAGCCGTTAAGTACTTTAGGTACTTCGTTTGATTTAGCATATACACGAAGTCCTGGTTTAGAAATACGTTTTAAGCCATTGATAACGCGTTCGTTATCCTGACCGTATTTTAGGAAAATGCGGATGATGCCTTGTTTGTTATCTTCCACGTATTCCACATCACGAACGAAACCTTCTCGTTTTAAGATCTCGGCGATTTCTTTCTTTACGTTTGAAGCAGGTACCTCAAGCTTCTCGTGGCGAACCATGTTCGCATTACGGATGCGTGTAAGCATATCTGCAATCGGATCACTCATTGTCATTTGAATTAACCTCCTTCCCTAATTAGGGGTTTACCAGCTGGCTTTTTTAACGCCAGGAAGTTGTCCCTTGTATGCAAGTTCGCGGAAACAAATACGGCAAAGTTTAAATTTGCGATATACTGAATGTGGACGACCACAACGTTCGCAGCGTGTATATTCTTGTACTTTGTACTTTGGCGTACGTTTCTGTTTAGCGATCATAGATTTCTTAGCCACGTTTTCGCCTCCCTATTATTTTACTTTTGGAATGGCATGCCACACTGTGCAAGCAACTCACGTGCTTCTTCATCAGTGTTAGCTGTCGTCACGATGACGATATCCATCCCTCGTACTTTTGATACTTTATCGAAGTCAATTTCAGGGAAAATAAGTTGCTCTTTCACACCAAGAGTATAGTTACCGCGACCGTCAAACGCTTTTTTAGAAACGCCACGGAAGTCACGTACACGTGGTAATGAGATTGAAACTAATTTATCGAGAAACTCATACATGCGCTCACCGCGAAGCGTTACTTTTGCTCCGATCGGCATACCTTCACGTAAACGGAATCCTGCGATAGATTTTTTCGCTTTAGTAATGACTGGTTTTTGACCTGAAATAGTTGCAAGATCCTCTACAGCTGCATCAAGTGCTTTTGTATTTTGGACAGCATCACCAACACCCATGTTGATAACGATTTTGTCTACTTTAGGAACCTGCATAACAGATGTATATTCAAACTTGCTCATTAGAGCAGGTGTGATTTCTTTAGAAAACTTCTCTTTCAAACGACTCATCAGTCGGACCTCCCTTCATGCAATACTTACTTATCCAGTGATTCACCGGATTTTTTTGCAATACGTACTTTTTTACCGTCTTCCATTTTATAACCTACACGAGTCGGCTCGCCTGTTTTAGGATCGATTACCATCACGTTTGAGACATGAATTGTAGACTCTTGGCTTACAATTCCGCCCTGTGGATTTTCTTGGTTCGGCTTTGTGTGTTTTTTGACGATATTAATACCTTCAACAAGCACACGGTCTTTTTTCGGATAAGCAGTTAGGATCACACCTGTTTTACCTTTATCTTTCCCAGAGATCACCATTACTTTGTCGCCTTTTTTAACGTGCATTTATCGCACCTCCTTGACTGGCTCTGTCATTAGAATTAAAGAACTTCTGGAGCAAGTGAAATAATTTTCATGAAGTTACTGTCGCGTAGTTCGCGAGCAACTGGTCCGAAAATACGTGTTCCACGTGGCCCTTTATCATCACGAATAATAACGCAAGCATTCTCATCGAATGTAATGTATGAACCGTCTTTACGACGAACACCACTTTTCGTACGAACAATGACGGCTTTAACGACGTCACCCTTCTTAACAACGCCACCTGGTGTTGCCTTCTTAACCGTAACAACAACTACGTCACCGATGTTAGCTACTTTACGACCTGATCCGCCTAGTACTTTAATTGTTAGTACTTCGCGTGCACCAGAGTTGTCAGCAACTTTCATTCTACTTTCCTGTTGAATCATCGAGGTTACCTCCTTCCGAAATCTGGGTTAAAAACCTATTAGATGATGATCGCTTTTTCAACGACTTCTAGAAGACGGAAACGCTTAGTTGCCGATAATGGACGAGTTTCCATAATACGAACAACATCGCCGATTTTCGCTTCGTTTAGCTCATCATGAACTTTAAGTTTCTTAGAGTACTTTACACGCTTACCGTATAAAGAATGTTTTTTGTATGTTTCTACCATTACCGTTACGGTTTTATCCATTTTATCGGAAACCACACGGCCTGTGTATACTTTGCGCTGGTTACGCTCAGTCATGGCTGCAACCTCCTTCATCAGTTATTTGCACTGATTTCTCTTTGTCGTATTACAGTTTTCATGCGCGCAATCGATTTGCGTACTTCACGGATGCGTGCAGTGTTTTCTAATTGACCTGTCGCTAACTGGAAGCGAAGGTTGAAAAGCTCTTCTTTAAGTGATTTCACTTTTTGCTCGATCTCTGCAGTTGTTAAGTCACGAATTTCATTAGCTTTCATTAGACTCACCACCAATTTCTTGTCGTTTTACAAACTTGCTTGTTACAGGAAGTTTGTGCGATGCAAGTCTAAGTGCCTCACGAGCAACCTCTTCTGAAACACCTGCAATTTCGAACATTACTCTACCAGGTTTCACAACTGCAACCCAGCCTTCTACAGCACCTTTACCGGAACCCATCCGGACTTCTAGAGGCTTTTTAGTATATGGTTTGTGCGGGAAAATATTGATCCATACTTTACCGCCACGTTTCATGTAACGAGTCATAGCAATACGAGCAGATTCAATCTGACGGTTTGTGATCCAACTTGCTTCTAGAGCTTGAAGACCATACTCACCAAATTGAACTGTAGCGCCACCTTTTGTTTCACCACGCATTTTCCCACGGAATACACGACGATGTTTTACACGTTTAGGCATTAACATATTATTTGCCTCCTTCCCCAGAGTTCTTCTTAACTTTTACTGGAAGGACTTCACCACGATAAATCCATACCTTTACGCCAAGCTTACCATAAGTAGTATCAGCTTCAGCATGTGCATAATCTATATCTGCACGTAATGTATGAAGAGGGACAGTTCCTTCACTGTAGTGTTCTGCACGAGCGATATCAGCACCGCCGAGACGACCAGACACTTGTGTTTTAATTCCTTTTGCGCCAGAACGAATAGTACGTTGAATTGCTTGTTTCTGTGCACGACGGAATGATACACGACTTTCTAATTGACGAGCGATTGATTCTGCGACTAATCTCGCATCCAAATCAGCGCGTTTGATTTCTACGATGTTGATGTGTACACGCTTGCCTGTGATTTCGTTAAGTTGCTTACGAAGTGTTTCTACTTCGGAACCACCTTTACCGATAACCATACCTGGCTTTGCAGTGTGGATTGTAATATTAACACGCTTAGCAGCACGCTCAATTTCAACTTTTGAAACTGAAGCTTCGATAAGACGCTTTTCGATGTATTCACGAATCTTTAAGTCTTCATGTAGTAAGGACGCATAGTCTTTTTCCGCGTACCATTTTGAGTCCCAGTCACGGATGACGCCTACACGGAGTCCATTAGGATGTACTTTTTGGCCCACTAATTACCCCTCCTTCTTTTCAGATACCACTAATGTGATGTGGCTTGTACGTTTGTTAATCGCACTTGCACGACCTTGTGCGCGCGGACGGAAACGTTTCATTGTTGGTCCTTCATCTACGAATACTTCACTGACGATTAAGTTCTCAGTATCCATTTCGTAGTTATGTTCAGCGTTTGCAATTGCTGATTTCAATAATTTTTCCACGACTGGAGATGCCGCTTTAGGCGTAAGTCGTAGAATAGCCATAGCTTCACCTATATTCTTGCCGCGAATAAGATCAACGACCAAACGAACTTTGCGAGAAGCAATACGGACTGTGCGTACAGATGCTTTAGCTTGTTGCATCAGGATAACCTCCTCTCAAATTAGCGTTTTGTTTTCTTATCGTCGGCACCATGGCCTCTGTATGTGCGTGTAGGTATGAATTCACCTAGTTTGTGACCTACCATATCTTCTGTTACATAAACAGGAACGTGTTTACGCCCATCATATACTGCAATCGTTAATCCGATGAAAGTCGGGAAGATTGTTGAACGGCGTGACCATGTTTTAATAACCTGTTTCTTTTCTGAGTTTTTTTGTGCGTCAACCTTTTTTAGTAAATGGTCATCTGCAAAAGGTCCTTTTTTCAAGCTGCGGCCCATTCTGGAACCTCCTTCCGAGTATGTACTACGGTCCATCTACTGAACCGCAGTGCAATAACATTATTTTTTACGACGGCGAACGATAAGTTTATCTGATTTATTGTTCTTCGTGCGTGTCTTGAATCCAAGAGTTGGTTTACCCCAAGGAGTAACAGGACTTGGACGACCGATTGGTGTACGTCCTTCACCACCACCGTGTGGGTGATCGTTAGGGTTCATTACAGATCCACGAACAGTTGGACGTTTGCCTAACCAACGTGAACGACCTGCTTTACCAATGTTGATCAATTCGTGTTGCTCGTTACCAACTTGACCGATTGTAGCACGGCAAGTAGCAAGAATCATACGAACTTCTCCTGATTGTAGACGAATGATGACGTATTTGCCTTCGCGTCCTAGTAACTGAGCTGAAGTTCCTGCTGAACGAACTAATTGTCCGCCTTTGCCTGGCTTCATTTCAATATTGTGAATCGTAGACCCCATAGGGATGTTCTCTAATGGTAGAGCATTTCCTACACGGATGTCCGCTTCAGGTCCTGAGATGATTGTGGAACCTACTGTCAATCCTTTAGGAGCAAGGATGTATTTCTTTTCACCATCTGCATAGTTGATTAATGCGATGTTTGCTGAACGGTTTGGATCATATTCGATCGTAGCAACGCGTCCTGGAATGCCATCTTTCCGACGTTGGAAATCGATGACACGGTATTGGCGCTTATGTCCTCCACCTTGGTGACGAACTGTCATTCTACCTTGGTTGTTACGTCCGCCTTTACGCTTGACTGGTGCAAGCAATGATTTTTCTGGTTTGCTAGCTGTAATCTCAGCAAAATCAGAAGAAGTCATGTTACGACGTCCGTTGGAGGTAGCTTTGTACTTCTTAATCGCCATTTTGTGTTCCCTCCTTCATTTAGTATGAGTTAATTACACTTCAAAAAGTTCGATATCTTTGGAATCAGTAGTTAATGTAACAATTGCCTTACGGCGTTTGTTTGTATAACCAGCATGTTTCCCCATACGCTTGAACTTACCTTTGTAGTTCATAACGTTAACTTTTTCAACTTTAACACCGAAGATTTCTTCAATAGCTTGTTTCACATGCGTTTTGTTCGCGCGTGTATCAACTTCGAATGTATATTTTCTTAAGTCTTCCATTTGTTCAGAAGAACGCTCGGTAATGACCGGACGTTTCAGAATATCACGTGCTTCCATTAACCAAGCACCTCCTCGACTTTTTCTATTGCTGCTTTTGTCATAACTAGCTGGTCATGTCCGACTAGGTCAAGAACATTAATACCATTCGCTGAAATGACGCTGATTCCTGGAATATTACGGGCAGACAATGCTACCGATTCTTCTAGATCAGCTGTAACAAATAATGCTTTCTTAGTGATTGAAAGGTCTTCAAGCACTTTAACAAAGCCTTTTGTTTTTGGTGCATCAAATGCTAAGTTTTCTAGAACGATTAGTTCTTCAGCTGCTACTTTCGTAGAAAGAGCGGATAGAAGTGCTAAACGGCGAACTTTCTTAGGCATTTTATAGCTGTAACTACGCGGTGATGGACCGAATACGATACCGCCTCCACGCCATTGTGGTGATCTGATTGAACCTTGACGAGCACGACCTGTACCCTTTTGACGCCACGGTTTACGACCGCCGCCTGCTACTTCCGCGCGAGTTTTAACCTTGTGGTTACCTTGGCGTAAAGAGGCTTGTTGTTGAACAATTGCTTCGAATAATACTGCTTCATTCGGCTCGATTCCAAAAATCGCATCGTTTAGTTCGATGTCGCCGACAGCAGAACCTGTTTGACTTACTACAGATACTTTAGGCATTCCTGTTTCCTCCTTTCTGTTTTACTCAGTTTCCTTTGATAGCACTTTTCACTTGTACAAGTGATTTACGAGCTCCAGGAACGTTACCTTTTACTAATAACAAGTTGCGCTCAGCGTCAACTCGAACTATTTCAACGTTTTGGATCGTTACTGTTTTGCCACCAGTACGTCCAGGTAGTTTTTTTCCTTTGAATACGCGTTGTGCATCGACTGCTCCAAGTGAACCTGGCGCGCGATGGAAACGTGATCCGTGAGTCATTGGTCCACGTGAGTAACCGTGGCGCTTAATAACACCTTGGAATCCTTTACCTTTTGAAACTCCTGTAATGTCTACTACTTCGCCTTCTGCGAATGTATCGACTTTGACTTCCTGACCAACTTCGTATGCACTAACGTCAGCTCCGCGAACTTCGCGAATGAAGCGCTTAGGTGCAGTGTTAGCTTTTGCTACGTGGCCTTGTTCAGGCTTGTTTGAAAGCTTTTCACGTTTATCATCAAATCCTAGTTGGATTGACTCGTAGCCGTCTGTTTCTATTGTCTTCTTTTGAAGAACAACGTTTGGAGCAGCTTCAATCACTGTTACTGGGATTAGATCGCCGTTTTCAGCAAATACTTGCGTCATTCCGACTTTTCTTCCTAAGATTCCTTTGGTCATTAGTCACACCTCCTGTAATATTGTTTAATTTTATGTTTTATAGTTTAATTTCGATGTCGACGCCTGACGGTAGATCAAGCTTCATAAGTGCATCCACCGTTTGTGGCGTTGGATTCACGATATCAATTAAACGTTTGTGTGTACGCATTTCAAATTGCTCACGTGAATCTTTATATACGTGAACAGAACGCAATACCGTGTAAACTGATCTTTCAGTTGGCAACGGAATTGGACCTGAAACACTAGCTCCAGAACGTTTAGCCGTTTCAACAATCTTTTCAGCTGACTGATCGATCATTCTGTGATCGTAAGCTTTTAATCTAATACGAATCTTTTGTTTTGCCATTACTTTCCCTCCCTTTCGCCTATTTTCTAGACAATTCTCCACGAAAATTTTCCTTACACGCGCCATGGCAAAGCGGCCGGGTGTATCGGTAACCTCTCGCTTCATCGCAGTCAAAGACCAACATTCAACATTATACATAATATAAAAGGATTGTGCAACCCTTTTGAAGAAATTAGTTTAACTTTTAATCCGTTTACTATCCTACCATCTTTCCTCGCGATTTGCACGTGATTTGAAATCCACTTATAAAACTTTGTTCACAATTCCCTATAAAACGTTTTGAAACACTTTTCGATATATGTCGTTAACTTTAGTCTAACGAGAATCAAAAAATCCCGCCTCAAGGGCGGGATCCAAACAAATTATTTTGTGATTGTTGCTACAACGCCAGCTCCAACTGTACGTCCACCTTCACGGATTGAGAATTTAGTACCTTCTTCAATCGCGATAGGAGAAATAAGTTCAACTGTCATTTCAACGTTATCCCCAGGCATAACCATTTCTACGCCTTCAGGAAGTTGAATGATACCTGTTACGTCAGTTGTACGGAAGTAGAACTGAGGACGGTAGTTTGAGAAGAATGGAGTGTGACGTCCACCTTCTTCTTTTGATAGAACATAAACTTCAGATTTGAACTGAGTGTGTGGAGTGATTGTACCTGGCTTAGCAAGAACTTGTCCACGCTCAATATCTTCACGAGCTACACCACGAAGAAGAGCTCCGATGTTATCGCCAGCTTCTGCATAGTCAAGAAGCTTACGGAACATTTCTACACCTGTTACAGTTGTAGATTTTGGTTCTTCAGCAAGACCGATGATGTCAACAACATCTCCGACTTTAACTACTCCACGCTCAACACGTCCTGTTGCTACTGTACCACGGCCTGTGATTGAGAATACGTCCTCAACTGGCATCATGAATGGCTTTTCAGTGTCGCGTGTTGGAGTTGGGATATAGTCATCTACAGCTTGCATAAGTTCGATGATTTTTTCTTCCCACTCAGGCTCTCCTTCAAGAGCTTTAAGAGCTGAACCTTTGATTACTGGAATGTCATCACCAGGGAAGTCATACTCAGAAAGAAGTTCGCGAATTTCCATCTCTACTAATTCAAGTAGTTCTTCGTCATCTACCATGTCACATTTGTTCATGAAGACAACTAGGTAAGGAACACCTACTTGACGAGAAAGAAGGATGTGCTCACGTGTTTGTGGCATCGGGCCGTCAGCAGCAGATACTACTAGGATTCCGCCGTCCATTTGTGCAGCACCAGTGATCATGTTTTTAACATAGTCAGCGTGACCCGGGCAGTCAACGTGTGCGTAGTGACGCTTGTCAGTTTCGTATTCTACGTGTGAAGTACTGATTGTAATTCCACGCTCTTTTTCTTCAGGTGCGTTATCAACGTCAGCGTATGACTTTGCTTCTCCACCTTGTGCTTTAGAAAGAACTGTTGCGATTGCAGCAGTCAAAGTTGTTTTACCATGGTCAACGTGACCAATTGTTCCTACGTTTGCGTGCTCCTTGGAGCGGTCGAATTTTTCTTTAGCCATTTTAGAGGTCCTCCCTTAATTTGAACAAGTTTAGTTTTTTAGCATGGAAGCCGAAAGCGTCCCCTCGACTATCCATATCTTACAAGTATTACTTATAGGAAACAAGGATGAACTTGATTATTCACCTTTGTTTTTCTTGATTACTTCTTCAGCAATAGATTTTGGAAGCTCTTCATAGTGATCAAACACCATTGAGAATACTCCTCGTCCTTGCGTGTTTGAACGTAGAGATGTTGCATAACCGAACATTTCAGCAAGTGGAACCATGGCACGAACTACTTGTGCGTTACCACGAGCTTCCATACCTTCTACACGGCCACGGCGTGATGTAATGTCACCCATGATATCGCCCATGTACTCTTCCGGAATGATAACTTCTACTCTCATTGTCGGTTCAAGAATTACAGGATTACATTTCGATGCAGCATTTTTCAAAGCCATTGACGCAGCGATCTTAAATGCCATCTCGTTGGAGTCAACGTCATGGTAAGATCCGTCAAACAGGCGTGCTTTGACATCAATTAAAGGATATCCAGCTAAAATACCGTTATCTAATGAATCACGAACTCCTGCTTCAACTGCTGGGATGTATTCACGAGGAACAGATCCACCAACAACATTATTCACGAATTCGAAACCTTTACCTTCTTCGTTTGGACCAAATTCGATCCATACGTGACCAAACTGTCCACGTCCACCTGATTGACGAACGAATTTACCTTCGACTTCAGCTGACTGACGGAATGTTTCGCGGTAAGAAACTTGTGGTGCACCCACGTTTGCTTCCACTTTAAATTCACGACGTAGACGGTCGACGATAATATCCAAGTGAAGCTCACCCATACCTGCGATGATTACTTCTCCTGTTTCTTGATCTGTGTGCGCACGGAATGTTGGATCTTCTTCTTGTAACTTACCAAGAGCTTGACCCATTTTATCTTGGTCTGCTTTTGTTTTTGGTTCGATTGCTACAGAGATAACTGGCTCAGGGAATTCCATTGATTCAAGAATGATCAATTGTTTCTCGTCACATAATGTGTCTCCAGTAGTTGTATCTTTCAAACCAACAGCAGCAGCAATTTCACCCGCGTGAACTTCAGAAATCTCTTCACGGCTGTTTGCGTGCATTTGTAGGATACGTCCTACGCGCTCACGCTTGCCTTTTGTAGAGTTTGTTACATAAGAACCCGCTTGAAGAATTCCTGAGTAGATACGGAAGAATGTAAGCTTCCCTACGTAAGGATCAGTCATAACTTTAAATGCCAAAGCGGAGAATGGTGCTTCATCAGTTGACTCACGCACTTCATCTTGTTCAGTTTCTGGGTTAAAGCCCATCATAGGTGGTACATCAAGTGGTGATGGTAAGTAGTCTACTACCGCATCTAGTACTAGTTGTACACCTTTGTTTTTGAAAGCAGTACCACAAACAACAGGGTAGAATTCTACAGCCAACGTAGCTTTACGAATAGCTGTTGTAATTTCTTCTGTTGTAAGCTCTTCGCCGCCAAGATATTTTTCCATAAGATCTTCATCGAAATCTACAATAGCTTCAATTAGGCTCTCACGGTATTTTTTAGCTAGTTCAAGATGTTCAGCAGGAATTTCTTCCACTGTAATATCTGTTCCTAGATCGTTTGGATACATAGTTGCCTTCATTTCGATTAAGTCGATAATTCCTGAGAAGTTATCTTCCGCACCGATCGGCAATTGAATAGGGTGTGCATTCGCTTGTAGGCGTTCACGTAGTGTTCCTACTGAATAAAGGAAATCAGCACCTGTCTTATCCATTTTGTTTACGAATACGAGACGTGGTACTTTGTAGTTTGTCGCCTGGCGCCAAACTGTCTCTGTTTGCGGTTCAACCCCTGATTGTGCATCAAGTACCGCTACAGCACCATCCAATACACGAAGTGAACGTTCAACTTCAACTGTGAAGTCTACGTGTCCAGGTGTATCAATGATGTTTACGCGGTGACCTTTCCATGCTGCTGTTGTAGCAGCAGAAGTAATCGTAATTCCGCGTTCTTGCTCTTGCTCCATCCAGTCCATTTGTGATGCACCTTCGTGCGTTTCACCAATCTTGTGGATTTTACCTGTGTAAAAAAGGATCCGCTCTGTTGTCGTTGTCTTACCAGCGTCAATGTGAGCCATGATACCAATGTTACGAGTATTCTCTAGTGAGAACTCTCTAGCCATTTTGTAATCTCCTTCCGTTTCGGATTACTGCTATTGTTTATCCGACCTTACCAGCGATAGTGAGCGAATGCTCTGTTGGCTTCAGCCATTTTATGCATTTCTTCACGGCGTTTAACAGAAGCACCTGTGTTGTTTGATGCATCAAGAATTTCGTTCGCTAGACGTTCCTCCATTGTTTTCTCTCCACGTGTACGTGAATAGTTTACAAGGTAACGAAGGCCTAGAGTAGAACGACGTTCAGGGCGTACTTCAACCGGTACTTGATAGTTAGCTCCACCTACACGGCGAGCGCGCACTTCAAGAACTGGCATTACATTATTTAAAGCTGCTTCGAATACTTCAATTGGCTCTTGTCCAGAACGTTCTTTAACAATTTCGAACGCTCCATAAAGAATCTTTTGAGAAGTACCTTTCTTACCGTCTACCATCATTTTGTTGATAAGGCGGCTTACAAGCTTGGAATTATAAATCGGATCAGGTAGTACATCACGTTTTGTTACAGGACCTTTACGAGGCATAATTAGTTCCTCCTTTCAATATTGTTAGTTTTGTATTACTTCTTAACTTTAGGCTTTTTAGCTCCATACATCGAACGGCTTTGCATACGGCCAGTAACTCCAGCTGTATCAAGTGCTCCACGTACGATATGGTAACGAACACCCGGTAAGTCTTTTACGCGTCCTCCGCGGATTAGTACCACACTGTGTTCTTGCAAGTTGTGGCCTTCACCTGGAATATATGCGTTTACTTCCAATGTATTAGTTAAACGAACACGAGCATACTTACGTAGTGCCGAGTTCGGCTTCTTAGGAGTCATAGTACCAACACGTGTACAAACACCTCTTTTTTGTGGTGAGTTCACGTTTGTCATAGACTTTTTAAAGCTGTTATAGCTTTTTCCTAGAGCCGGTGACTTAGAGTTTTCCGACTTCGATTTACGAGGTTTACGGACTAATTGATTAATTGTAGGCATCAGGTTGTTCCTCCTTCCGAGTTTTTTATAATACCACACACCCAGGTGGTTCATTTTTAAGTAAAAACAAAGTTCTTGTGCGTGCACACACAAAAACGGGTGACAGTAACTCCAGAGATCTCTGCTTACTGTAATTTTATAATGATGATTGCTTATCGCCTTGCACTTATTCAAAAGAACGTTTTTTCTTTTTGAAAAGTTAACGGTCAACAACTATCAACCTTTTGTATATTATCATCTCAACAGTGACTTGTCAACAAATTTAAGAAATAAACGGGAACGATGTCCCGTTTATTTTTATTCTGCTGTAATAGTCTCTTCTACTTCATCACGTTGCATTGTAATTTGGCGGTATCTCTGCATTCCAGTACCTGCAGGGACCAATTTACCAATAATGACGTTTTCTTTCAGTCCTAGCAACTCATCTGTTTTACCTTTAATCGCTGCATCAGTAAGAACTCTAGTTGTTTCTTGGAACGATGCGGCCGACAAGAATGATTCAGTTTCAAGTGAAGCTTTCGTAATTCCGAGAATTACCGGACGTGAAGTAGCCGGGACTTTACCTGCTAACAACACTTTTGCGTTCGCTTCAGAGAATTGGTGGATATCCAGTAATGAACCTGGAAGAAGATCAGTATCTCCCGCTTCAATCACCCGGACTTTACGAAGCATTTGGCGTACCATTACTTCAACGTGCTTATCACCAATTTCTACACCTTGCATTCGATAAACTTTTTGAACTTCTTTCAACAGATACTCTTGTACAGTGGAAACGTCTTTTATTACGATTAATTGTTTAGGGTCAATAGAACCTTCTGTAATCGTTTGTCCACGCTCAACCATATCGCCTACTTCTACGCTTAAACGCGCATTGTACAACGTAGGGTATTTACGTGTTTCGACTTCACCTTCAATAGTAATCTCTTTCATGCCTTCACGGATTTCATCAATTTCAATAACAGTACCTGCAATTTCAGAAATAACCGCTACACCTTTCGGATTCCGGGATTCGAAAATCTCCTGAATACGTGGAAGACCTTGTGTAATATCATCTCCGGCTACTCCACCTGTGTGGAATGTACGCATCGTTAACTGTGTTCCTGGTTCTCCGATAGATTGTGCTGCAATGATTCCCACTGCTTCTCCAACTTCTACCGTTTCTCCAGTAGCTAAGTTGATGCCGTAACATTTTTTACATACGCCGTGTTTCGTATTACATGTAAACGCAGAGCGAATCGTCACTTCTTCGATACCGGCTTGAATTACTACGTTCGCTATGTCCGCAGTAATTAAACCGTTTTTCGCCAGAATGACTTCACCTGTTTCAGGATGCTTAATCGTCTTCTTCGTATGACGACCTTCAATCCGCTCAAACAATGTTTCGATCATTTCATTTCCTTCGGTTAATGCAGTGATGGCTAGACCGCGGTCTGTTCCGCAATCTTCTTCACGAACAATAACGTCTTGCGCTACGTCTACGAGACGACGAGTCAAGTAACCTGAGTCAGCTGTCTTCAGTGCTGTATCGGCAAGACCTTTACGCGCACCGTGTGTCGAGATAAAGTACTCGAGTACCGTCAGTCCTTCACGGAAAGAAGACTTAATTGGAAGCTCGATAATCCGTCCAGCCGGGTTGGCCATTAGTCCACGCATACCAGCAAGTTGTGTAAAGTTTGATGCGTTACCACGTGCTCCAGAGTCACTCATCATGAAGATTGGGTTTTCAATATCCAATGAATCCATTAGCTTATTCTGGATGACGTCTTTCGCATGGCTCCAATAAGAGATGACACGATCATATCGCTCTTCTTCGGTAATCAAACCGCGTCGGAACTGTTGCGTGACTTTATCAACTTTCCCTTGCGCTTCATGAAGAATCTCTTCTTTATTCGGCAAGACCACAATATCGGAAATACCGATCGTGATTCCAGCGCGAGTAGAATATTTAAATCCTAGGTTTTTCATTCTATCCAACATTCTAGAAGTTTCTGTAATGTGGAAGCGACGGAAGATTTCCGCGATAATTTCCCCAAGGATTGCTTTTTTGAATGGAGTGATTAATTCCGCTTCTTGCAAGTGTTCCTTAACATTAACTGTACCGTCTATGAAATACTTCCCAGGCGTTTCCACTTGTAAATTTTCATTCGTCGGTTCGTTAATGTACGGGAACGTTTCCGGTAAAATCTCGTTGAAAATGATTTTACCTACCGTCGTTAACAACAGCTGACTATTTTGCTTATCCGTAAACGTTGGATTGTTAATACTGCCAGCCTGAACCGCGATGCGGGAATGCAAGTGAACGTGCCCTGTTTGATAGGCGATTAACGCTTCATTCGGATCACTGAACACAGAGCCTTCTCCAGCTGCGTTTTTACGCTCGACTGTTAAGTAATAGTTTCCAAGTACCATATCCTGTGAAGGAGTAACAACCGGTTTCCCGTCTTTCGGGTTCAAAATATTTTGAGCAGCTAGCATCAATAGACGCGCTTCAGCTTGTGCTTCAGCAGATAGCGGTACGTGAACAGCCATTTGGTCACCATCGAAGTCAGCGTTATATGCTGTACATACGAGCGGGTGCAACGTAATAGCGCGTCCTTCAACCAGTATCGGTTCGAACGCCTGGATTCCCAGACGGTGAAGTGTCGGTGCCCGGTTAAGAAGTACTGGGTGTTCTTTGATGACGTCTTCTAGTACATCCCATACTTCAGAATGAAGACGTTCAATCTTACGTTTCGCACTCTTAATGTTATGTGCCAAGTTGCGTTCTACTAATTCTTTCATAACGAACGGCTTAAATAGCTCGATCGCCATTTCCTTAGGCAGACCACATTGGTACATTTTCAAGTTAGGGCCTACTACGATAACCGAACGACCAGAATAGTCTACACGTTTACCAAGTAAGTTCTGACGGAAACGCCCTTGCTTACCTTTTAGCATATGAGAAAGGGATTTCAATGGACGGTTACCCGGACCCGTTACAGGTCTTCCACGACGGCCATTGTCTACAAGTGCATCGACTGCCTCTTGAAGCATACGCTTCTCGTTCTGAACGATGATGCCAGGCGCTCCCAGATCCAATAGTCGCTTTAGGCGGTTGTTCCGGTTAATAACCCTACGATAAAGATCATTCAAATCAGATGTTGCAAAACGTCCACCATCTAGCTGTACCATTGGACGCAATTCAGGAGGAATGACAGGAAGTACTTCCAATACCATCCATTCCGGACGGTTTCCGGAGTTACGGAACGATTCCACAACTTCCAGACGTCGGATTGCGCGTGTACGACGCTGACCTTGTACTGTTTTCAACTCTTCTTTTAATGAATCTGTTTCTTTATCCAAGTCGATTGCGCGAAGTAGTTGCTCGATTGCTTCCGCTCCCATTGCAGCTTGGAATTTAGAGCCGTACTTTTCACGGTATAGGCGGTATTCTTTTTCAGAAAGCAATTGCTTGCGCTCAAGTGGCGTATCTGCCGGTTCGACAACTACGTAAGACGCGAAGTAGATAATCTCTTCCAACGCACGTGGTGTCATGTCCAGAATCAAGCCCATACGGCTAGGAATTCCTTTGAAGTACCAAATATGCGTTACAGGTGCTGCAAGCTCGATGTGACCCATTCGTTCACGACGTACTTTTTGACGCGTTACTTCTACTCCACAACGATCACAGACGACGCCCTTATAACGAACTCGCTTATATTTACCACAGTGACATTCCCAGTCTTTCGTTGGACCGAATATTCTCTCGCAGAACAATCCGTCTTTCTCCGGTTTTAGTGTACGGTAATTAATAGTTTCAGGTTTTTTCACTTCTCCATACGACCAAGAACGAATCTTGTCAGGTGAAGCAAGGCCAATTTTCATATACTCAAAATTATTAACATCTATCAAGGAGCCAACCTCCCTTTAGTCTAATCGCCATAACGGCTTATCAGTCAACTTAACTTGTAGTAGTGCATTCACGTAAGACGTTCGTCTTACTGAATAGAATAGAAGAGGGTGCTCGAAGCCCTCTTCTATTCATTTTTGTTTGTTTTTTTATATTTCAGATCAGCGCTTTTCGCTTTAGGTGACATCTAGCTACAAGCGCCAGCCTCTCGGGTCGTTTCAGGATACCTTCGAAAGGAAAGTGCCCCTTTCGCTGCTATCCTTCCAACGCCTGTCGAGGCTAAGCGGCGCTTTTCGCCTTAGGTCACATCTAGCTACAAGCGCCAGCCTCTCGGGTCGTTTCAGGATACCTTCGAAAGGAAAGTGCCCCTTTCGTTGCTATCCTTCCAACGCCTGTCTAGGCTAATCGGCGCTTTTCGCTTTTATTTTAGGCGATCGGTTGATCTTCTTTCATCAAGTTCAATGCGTCAGTTGGTTGCAAGTCTTCTTCATCGTCTAGATCACGAAGCTCAATTTCCTCAAAGTCTTCCGTCAACATTTTCACGTCTAATCCTAAACTCTGAAGTTCTTTGATTAGTACTTTGAATGATTCCGGCACCCCTGGTTGAGGTACGCTATCGCCTTTGACAATCGCTTCATATGTTTTCACACGACCTACGACGTCATCAGATTTGACTGTTAAGATTTCTTGCAATGTATAAGCGGCACCATAAGCTTCTAGTGCCCATACTTCCATTTCCCCGAAACGCTGTCCACCGAACTGTGCTTTACCGCCAAGTGGCTGCTGTGTAACGAGTGAGTATGGTCCAGTAGAACGCGCGTGCAATTTATCATCTACCATGTGGGCAAGTTTGATCAAGTACATAACTCCGACTGATACGCGGTTATCAAATGGTTCACCTGAACGGCCATCGTATAGCATAGTTTTACCGTCACGGTTCATACCAGCTTCTTCCATTGTAGCCCAAACATCTTCCTCGTTCGCACCGTCAAATACAGGAGAAGCAGTGTGAATACCTAGACTACGTGCAGCCATGCCAAGGTGCATTTCAAGGACCTGTCCGATATTCATACGTGATGGAACACCAAGTGGATTCAACATGACGTCGATCGGTGTACCGTCTGGAAGGAACGGCATTTCTGACTCAGGTAAGATACGGGAAATAACACCCTTGTTACCGTGGCGTCCTGCCATCTTATCTCCGACAGAGATTTTACGCTTCTGTACGATATATACCCGTACCAACTGGTTAACTCCTGGTGATAACTCATCGCCATCTTCACGGTTAAAGACTTTAACATCCAGAACGATTCCGCCTGCCCCGTGAGGTACACGTAATGATGTATCGCGAACTTCGCGTGCTTTTTCCCCAAAGATTGCGTGTAGAAGACGTTCTTCAGCAGTCAATTCTGTAACTCCCTTAGGCGTTACTTTACCGACCAAGATATCGCCATCGCGAACTTCTGCACCGATACGGATAATTCCTCTGTCGTCCAAGTTGCGCAATGCATCTTCTCCGACGTTTGGAATATCACGCGTGATTTCTTCTGGCCCAAGCTTTGTATCACGTGCTTCCGACTCATATTCTTCAATATGAACAGATGTGAATACATCATCTTTTACCAGACGCTCACTCATGATAATCGCATCTTCATAGTTATAGCCATCCCATGTCATGAATGCAGTTAGAACGTTACGGCCAAGCGCAAGTTCTCCCTGTTCCATCGACGGTCCGTCCGCAAGAATATCAAGCGGTTTTACACGATCGCCAACTTTGACAATCGGACGTTGGTTATAGCAAGTTCCCTGGTTCGAACGAATGAATTTGGACAAACGACAAACGACAAGGTCACCTTTGACTTCTTTTCCGCCCACTTCTTCAATACGGCGAATACGAATTTCCTTCGCTTCTACGTGTTCTACGATACCGTGGTATTTAGAAACAACAGCCGCTCCTGAATCACGTGCAGAAATATGTTCCATACCTGTACCAACAAGTGGTGCTTCAGGATTTAATAAAGGAACTGCTTGACGTTGCATGTTCGCACCCATCAACGCACGGTTAGAGTCATCATTTTCTAAGAATGGAATACATGCAGTAGCTGCTGACACAACTTGCTTAGGTGAGACGTCCATATAGTCCATTTGTTCGCGGCGGAATACAGTGTTATCCCCTTGGAAACGTCCTACCACGCCTTCATTAGTAAATGATCCGTCTTCTTCAAGCAGTGCGTTTGCTTGTGCCACTACATAGTTATCTTCAATATCTGCTGTTAGATAATCAATTTGCGAGGTAACGCGACCCGTTTCAGGATCTACTTTACGATATGGTGTTTCAATGAAACCAAATTTATTCACTTTTGCAAATGTAGACAACGAGTTAATCAGTCCAATGTTCGGCCCCTCTGGCGTTTCAATTGGACACATACGACCATAGTGAGAGTAGTGAACGTCACGAACTTCCATTCCTGCTCGTTCACGAGTCAAACCACCAGGTCCCAGTGCAGATAGACGACGCTTATGCGTCAATTCAGCCAGTGGATTTGTTTGGTCCATGAACTGAGAAAGCTGTGAACTTCCAAAAAACTCTTTAATTGATGCAATAACAGGACGGATATTGATCAATTGTTGAGGTACTATAGATTGCGTGTCATTGATGGACATTCTCTCTTTAACCACACGTTCCATACGGGAAAGACCGATACGGAATTGGTTTTGAAGTAATTCACCAACAGAACGCAAACGACGATTACCAAGATGGTCAATATCATCCGTGTTTCCTACACCATGCAAGAGGTTAAAGAAATAGCTGATAGATGCAACGATATCTGAAGGGGTAATATGCTTAATAGACTCGTCTACTTCAGCGTTGGAAATAACATTAATCACTTGTTTCTCTTCACTTTTCGGTGCGTAAATCTTTAGCGTCTGGATCACCATTGGTTCTTCCAATATAGACCCTACATGTTCGATCGACTCAGTATTGATACCTTGAGATAAAAACGGTAGTAATTTATCCAATGTACGTCGGTCGATTAGCTGATCTTTTTCCACTAAAATCTCGCCTGTTTCAGGGTCGACAAGTGTTTCAGCAGCTGTTTGATTGAACAGTCGATTTTGCAAGTGAAGCTTTTTATTCATTTTATAACGACCGACATTCGCTAGATCATAGCGCTTCGGATCGAAGAATCGTGAATACAAAAGACTTCTTGCGCTGTCTAGTGTTGGTGGCTCACCTGGACGAAGTCGCTCATAGATTTCAAGCATCGCTTTTTCTGAAGTCTCGGTATTATCTTTTTCTAATGAATTCCGTAAATATTCATTGTCACCGATTAAATCGATAATTTCTTGATCAGTAGAGAAGCCTAATGCACGTAATAAAACAGTGATTGGCAACTTACGAGTACGGTCGATACGGACATGTACTACGTCTTTTGCATCTGTTTCATACTCCAGCCACGCTCCACGGTTCGGAATAACAGTAGCGCCAAATCCACGCTTACCGTTTTTGTCCGTCTTATCATTATAGTAAACACTTGGCGAACGAACGAGCTGCGAAACGATAACACGCTCCGCTCCGTTAATAATGAACGTTCCGTTTTCAGTCATAAGCGGGAAGTCTCCCATGAAAACGTCCTGTTCCTTCACATCGCCGGTTTCTTGATTATGAAGACGTACTTTTACACGAAGTGGTGCGGCATATGTCACATCGCGCTCTTTTGATTCGTCTACTGGATATTTTGGTTCACCCAGTTTGTAATCGATAAATTCCAAAGATAAGTTACCTGTGAAATCCTGGATAGGCGAAATATCCCGGAACATTTCACGTAACCCTTCTTCTAAGAACCACTCGTAAGACGCCGTTTGAATTTCAATCAAATTCGGCAGATCGAGTACTTCTTTGATTCGCGCGAAACTTCTACGCTGACGATGTTGACCATACTGAACTAAATGACCTGTCAACTCATTCACCCCTCATTAAGACAATATTAGTTTTTTGCAAAATCAGAAATTCCGCTGTGACTTCGAAAAAACAAAAAGAAAACGAGTTCCGACAAGAGCTCATTTTCGATTTCACAATCTTTATCCAAACATCAATATGCCTTTTTCTCTAACACATCACACAAAAGGGCATACAGCTGCAATATAAATATTTATGCATTTAATAATGCTACTACACGATGTAGTTCCTGTCAATCTTTTTTAGCTACCAAAATAAAGTAGCCTTTTTTCTTGGCAACCGTATCCACATTACCAAACAACTTCTTCAAGTGACCTACCGTAGACGGAGCTCCTTGCTTCTTTTGAATGACAACCCATAATTCCCCTCCTGAAGCCAATTTCGCATAAGCGCCGTCGTAGAACGAAAACACCGTACGCTTACCTGCTCTAATAGGAGGATTTGTTATAATCGCAGCAAAATCATTTGATTGAACTTGATTGACTCCACTACTTTCATAAATTTGTACATTAGTGATCTTGTTTTGTTGGGCATTTGTTCTAGAAAGAGCCAACGCTCGCTCATTAACGTCCACCATATGGACAAGCCGTTCTGGGAAATCCGATGCAATAGACAACGCGATTGGCCCATAGCCGCAACCTATTTCCAACAAGTCTCCCCCGATGGTTGGCTCTTTAAACGTTTCGGCGAGTAATTTTGATCCTTCATCTATGCTGCCTTTACTGAATACACCAGCATCTGTTGTGAAAGAGAATACTTTATTACGAATCTCAGCTCTCCATTGCTTGGGGGCACTTGAAGCTTGAGGACTTTTTGAATAATAATGCTCTCCCATACATACACCTCCTGCGTAGAGTTACAATATCTGTATATGAAGAAAAAAGCCCGTCAAATAGACGGGCTTTTCTCAGGGAAATAGAAATTACTTAATTTCTATAGATGCGCCAACTTCTTCAAGTTTAGCCTTCATTTCTTCTGCTTCTTCTTTAGATGCTGCTTCTTTAACAGCTTTAGGAGCTTCGTCTACAAGAGCTTTAGCTTCTTTCAAGCCTAGGCCAGTGATTTCACGAACAGCTTTGATAACTTTGATCTTTTGATCTCCAGCTGATGCAAGGATTACGTCGAATTCAGTTTGCTCTTCAGCTGCTTCTGCAACTGCACCAGCTGCTGCAACTGGTGCTGCTGCTGTTACGCCGAATTCTTCTTCGATTGCTTTAACAAGGTCGTTTAGTTCAAGAATTGTCATTTCTTTAATTGCGTCTAAAATTTGTGCATTAGTCATTTTAAGTTCCTCCTGGAATGTTGTATTTAACCGGCCAATTTGTTCCGGTCACTGTCAAAATGCGAAATTAAGCACCTTGCTCTTCTTTTTGTTCTGCAACTGCTTTTGTAGCAAGTGCAAAGTTTCGTACTGGCGCTTGAAGAACGCTGAGTAGCATAGATAGTAGACCATCGCGAGATGGTAGAGTAGCCAATGCTTTCATTTCTTCAGCTGATGCAACGTTTCCTTCGATCACACCCGCTTTAATTTCAAGCTTTTCATTCTTTTTAGCAAACTCGTTTAAGATTTTAGCTGGCTCTATTACTTCTTCTGTAGAGAAAGCTATAGCGTTTGGACCTGTAAGGTTTTCGTTCAAGCCTTCTAGTCCTGCAACTACCGCCGCACGACGAACCATAGAGTTTTTATAAACTTTGAACTCGATGCCTGCTTCACGAAGTTGTTTACGCAATTCTGTAACTTGTGCAACCGTAAGACCACGGTAATCGACAACTACTACAGATGCTGCTCCTTGTAACTTCTCAGCAACTTCTGAAACTACTGCTTGTTTAGCTTCTAAAATTTTGCTCATGTTGACACCTCCTGGTAATTAGGGTCACTTATACCGATATAAAAAGCCCTCAATGTCTAAGACATGAGGGCAGAAAAGTCGTCATCTTTAAAAAAGAGCGTCTTGTCCTCGGCAGGAGCATTAAGTGGCAAGCCACACCTGCTGTCTTCGGTACAAATGGTTATCATCATAACAAGCGTAATCTTAACAGATCACTTTGTGCTTGTCAATTATTTTTTAACAGTAACGCTTGACGGATCTACTTTAACAGCAGGACCCATAGTTGTCGTAACGTTTACTGATTTCATGAATGTTCCTTTTGATGATGCTGGTTTAGCTTTTTGAATCGTATCAAAGATAGTCAAGAAGTTTTCTTCCAACTTCTCGTTGTCAAAAGATACTTTCCCGATTGGCGCGTGGATAATTCCAGCTTTGTCCGCACGGTATTCAACTTTACCTGCTTTGATTTCTTCAACAGCTTTCGTTACGTCGAATGTTACTGTGCCTGTTTTCGGGTTCGGCATAAGACCTTTTGGTCCAAGAACGCGACCAATCTTACCAACCTCACCCATCATGTCAGGTGTAGCAACGATTACGTCGAAATCGAACCAACCTTGTTGAATTTTAGCAATTAGTTCTGCGTCGCCTACGTAGTCTGCGCCTGCAGCTTCTGCTTCTTTAACTTTATCACCTTTAGCGAATACTAATACGCGTTGAGTTTTACCAGTACCGTTTGGAAGCACTACTGCTCCACGGATTTGCTGATCGTTTTTACGTGTATCAATACCAAGACGGAAAGCCACTTCAACTGTTGCATCAAAATTAGTAGTAGTTGTCTTTTTAGCAAGTTCAATTGCTTCTTGCGCAGTGTATGTAGCTGTGCGATCTACAAGCTTCGCTGCATCTACGAATTTTTTACCTCTTTTAGCCATCAGAATTTTCCTCCTCATTTGTGGTTTTAACGGATTAAACCTCCCACTTAATGAAGGCTGCGAATCTCAATCGACCGCAGCCCTCACCTTCAAACAATTGCTTTATTATGAAAAAACAAAATCAGTCTTCGATTTTGAATCCCATACTGCGAGCAGTACCTTCGACCATTGCCATCGCCGCTTCAACTGACGCCGCGTTTAAGTCTGGCATCTTTTGTTCTGCGATTTCTCTAACTTTATCACGCTTAACTGTAGCAACTTTGTTTTTATTAGGCTCACCTGAACCCTTTTGAACGTTTGCTGCAACCTTCAGCAATACTGCTGCTGGCGGAGTTTTTGTGATGAATGTAAATGAACGGTCCTCGAATACTGAGATTTCAACTGGAATAATTAGACCAGCTTGATCTGCTGTACGAGCGTTAAATTCTTTACAGAATCCCATAATGTTAACACCTGCTTGACCTAATGCCGGCCCTACCGGTGGTGCTGGATTTGCTTTACCAGCTGGAATTTGCAATTTCACTACTTTAGTAACTTTTTTAGCCACGAGACACACCTCCTTAAGTCCGTGATGTGGTCATTGGGTTGCCCCTCCCACTCAAATATGTGCCTGCCGACAATGTCGGTAGAATTGGTTAATCCGTACAGACTAAGTCTGACCTTTGAAATGATACCACCATTACACAGATTTGGCAAGTGGAAAATCCCCATTATCCATCAATCCATTTTTTCTACTTGGTCGAACGAAAGCTCCATCTTCGTTTCGCGTCCGAACATGTCGACGCTTACGACAACTTTACCTTTGTCCATTTCAGTCTCTTCCACCTTACCTTCAAAGTGAGCAAACGGCCCTTCAAGCACCGTCACACTTTCGCCTACTCCGAAATCGATATCTACGCGCTGTTCTTTTACACCCATTTGTTTTAGGATGAATTCTACTTCTTCCGGCAATAATG
The DNA here is from genome assembly GCF_002743165.1 of Sporosarcina sp. P19. Classification (NCBI taxonomy): domain Bacteria; kingdom Bacillati; phylum Bacillota; class Bacilli; order Caryophanales; family Caryophanaceae; genus Sporosarcina; species Sporosarcina sp. P19. The sequence goes on from NZ_PDYR01000006.1 coordinate 139,648, forward strand.
GAGTAGGTTTCGCTCCACCACCCGAAGAACCAATAAACCCAGTAACACCCGGCGTATTGCGCACAACGTACCAAGAGTCATCCGTCATGATCAATTCTACCAAGACATAGCCTGGAAACGTTTTACGCATAACTGTTTTCTTTTTACCGTCTTTAATATCCGTCTCTTCTTCTTCTGGAATGACGACACGGAATATTTTGTCTGACATGCCCATTGTCTCGACACGTTTTTCAAGATTAGCCTTTACTTTGTTCTCATACCCTGAGTACGTGTGCACAACGTACCAATTTTTATCCATTTCCATGACATTGAGGACTATGCGTCCGTCCCTCCCTTAAATTAAAGCTGAAAAAACCCGTTCATTCATCAAAACGGGATATTCTCACGCTATTCATACTTTATTTATTACAGATTAGTGTACCATTTCATTACTCCGGAGATACCTAGATCCACTACGAAGAAATAAACCGCCATGAAAATAACCGTCGAAATAACGACTACGGTATACTTCGTTAATTCTTTACGTTTCGGCCAGCTAACTTTCCGCATTTCCGAAACGACTTTTTTCAAAAAATCCGTAATCTTGCCCATTCTTCTCCAACCCTTCCGAATGACATAGCGTTCTGACTCAAACTCTATGTAACTGGTCAAATGGTTTGCTTATGCAATGTATGCGCATTGCAATGACTGCAAAACTTCTTTATACTCATTCTTCCCTCGCGACCGTTGTTACTAGCGGGTAAAGAATAGTTTCGCGAACCACATATCTCACAGCTTAAAGTTATTTTTTTCGTCATTTAATTCACCTAATTCAAGACAATAGTCTTGCTAAAGAGTACCATTTAACCAACGACATGTCAATTTACATTCGATTTGTTTAACGTACCAGATCCATCGCCATCGAGTGTTCCAGTTTGCGTTTGATCCGTTGTAAAGCATTATCTATTGATTTCACTTGACGATTCAGCACTTCAGAAATTTCGCGATAGGATTGACCTTCTAAGTACAATGTTAATACTTCTCTTTCCAATCCACTCAGCACTTTATTCATCTCTTTTTCCATGAATGTGAAGTTTTCTTTATGAATTATCAAATCTTCAGGGTCATCTAATGTAGAGCCCGCTATGATATCGAGCAACGTTCGCTCTTGATCTTCATCATACATTGGCTTGTCCAACGAAATAGACGTATTAAGCGGAATATGTTTTTGACGCGTGGCAGTTTTAATAGCTGTAATAATTTGTCGCGTAATACACAGCTCAGCAAAGACTTTAAAAGAGCTTAATCTATCAGGACGGAAATCACGTATCGCTTTATAGAGTCCGATCATTCCTTCTTGCATGATATCTTCACGATCTCCACCAATAATGAAATATGTTCTTGCTTTCATCCGGACAATAGGCTGAAATTTGGTAATTAAAAAATCCAATACATCCGAATTCCCCAGATGGATCAACTCCACCATTTCTTCATCAGATAGTTTAGAAAACCTATTTTTACTCTTCACTTTTTCCATGTCCCGCACCAACCTCTCCACCCCAGAGTACTAATTGGATTTATATGTCAGTATAGACGTGGTATTTTTTCACGTCAACTACTCATTTTCCACCACGTCTCATTTTTTCAAATTCCGCTGCCACTTCATCCGTCAGAGGAATCTTTGATAGAGGCCTTTGTTCTAATGATTCTTTTAACCTTTGCGCAATTACACGATCTACTTCTTTCATGGCAATTTCCAACTCTCGTGCAGAGATGCGAAGTGCACCTTGGGCAAACACTACCCATTGTTCCACAAGATCGGAAGTAGCTACATGAATTTGCGTCAAGCGATTGGATAATTCGGATACCAATTTTTCAATCCGTTCATCCGCCGTTTCGTTCTCTCTTGTAAAGACAACTTCCACACGGTATTGTTTTTTCCGCTTTTCGATACCCGGTACTAGGTGGGCATCGAATATCACGATGACACGCCATCCCCGGTTAGCCTGGAATTCCGCCATCCTCTCAATAAGTCGATCACGCGCTTGCGCAAAATCTTCTTGTTTCAGTTGCTGCAGTTCAGGCCACGCACCGATGATGTTGTATCCATCAACGAGCAGCACATCTTTCTTCATGACGTAGCCTGAGCGGATTGACGCTTTCGTAGAACTTCATACATCAACAATGCCGCCGCTACCGAAGCATTTAAAGACGTAACTTTTCCAACCATCGGTAAACTATAAAGGAAATCGCATCTCTCTCGTAAAATGCGTGACATTCCTTTTCCTTCACTGCCAATAATGACAGCTAAAGGCAACGTGGCATCCATATGGCGATAATCCGTGGAGTTGGAAGCATCTGTTCCCGCAATCCAAACCCCTTGTTTCTTGAGCTCGTCCACAGTTTGAGATAAATTATTCACTCGCACTACCGGTATATGTTCAATCGCACCTGTTGACGCTTTCGCCACCACACCTGTCAACCCAACAGCGCGTCTCTTCGGAATGATGATGCCATGAACACCCGAAGCATCCGCTGTTCGTAAGATAGAACCCAAATTATGCGGATCTTCTAGCTCATCCAGAATGATGAAGAACGGATCTTCCTGCCTCTCTTTAGCGATTACGAATAAGTCTTCAAGCTCCGCGTAATCATAAGCAGCAACCGAAGCAAGAATTCCTTGGTGACTCAGATCCGTCATACCATCTAATTTCTGCTTCGGTGCTGTCTGCACAACTACTCCTGCTTCTTTAGCAAGCTTCATTATTTCACCGATACTTTTCTTATTGACGCCTTCTGCTACCCAGATTTTATTCAGCTGTCTGCCCGAACGCAGTGCTTCCACAACAGGGTTTCTTCCACCAATCATTTCAACCTCTAGCTCCGTCATGCTTTCTCCTCCTCAGGATGCTCCACCAGTCGAATCGCCGTCTCTATTAGTTCAGCCAGACGTTCTTGCCGATCCAATAAATGTACATACCCGAGAACTGCTTCGAATGCAGAGCTATAATTATACGTAGTAACATCAGTGTTTTTAGGGACGGATCCCGCTTTCGCATTGCGACCACGACGCATCACCGCTAATTCTTCTTCCGTGAGAATTTGTCGATCTCTCATCGTTAAGATGATTCGCGCCTGTGCCTTTGCAGAGACAAAGCGCGTAGCTTCCTTATGCAAGATTTGCGGTTTCACACGTCCGTGGCGTAGCAAATGCTCTCTGATCGCCGTTTCATATACAGCATCGCCCATATAAGCAAGAGCAAGTGCATTGAGTTGTTTAACGTCTATTTCACGTAAATTCTCCACACTGTTACCCTCTTTTCCAGCGAGTGCCTTGCGCTGTATCTTCTAAAATGATTCCCTGTGCTTTTAGTTCATCACGAATTTCATCCGCCCGTGCAAAATCACGATTCTTCCGAGCATCAAGACGTTCCTGGATCAAAGCATCTACTTCGTCATCCACTAATTCATCCGCATTATCAAATGGCAATCCAAGTACACCCATTAATTGATCCAACGCATCGATGAATTGCTGAAGTACGTGACGGTCTGTATTTTTCTCGAGCAAGTATACGTTCGCATGTTTGGATAGTTCAAAAATGGCTGCAATCGCATTAGCCGTGTTGAAGTCATCGTCCATCGATTTTTCAAATGCGTTAATTTGTTCGTTAATCTTATCTAACCATGACTCGGAATTTTCTGCTAGATCCGCCGAAATCGTTACACGATGCTGCAAGTTGCTGTACGCAGTCTGAATACGTTCCAATCCATTCGACGCGCTTTCTACAAGATCCTGTGCAAAGTTGACTGGATGACGATAGTGTACAGAAAGCATGAAGAAACGCAGTACCTTTGGGTCTATTTGCTTACGAATATCATGTACCAAAATAAAATTCCCTAAGGATTTCGACATTTTTTCGTTATCAATATTGATATAACCGTTATGCATCCAGTAGTTGGCGAAAGTTTTGCCGGTAGCCGCTTCAGACTGCGCGATTTCATTCTCATGATGCGGGAATGTTAAGTCTTGCCCACCTGCATGAATATCGATCGTGTCCCCAAGAAGCTGTTTGGCCATTACCGAACATTCGATATGCCAGCCAGGACGACCTTTGCCCCAAGGACTATCCCACGAGACTTCCCCCTCTTTCGCTGATTTCCAAAGCGCAAAGTCAAGAGGATCTGTTTTGATTGCATTTTCTTCCACCCGCGCACCCACTTTTAACTCATCGATGGATTGATGTGAAAGTTTTCCGTAGCCTTCGAATTTACGTGTACGGAAATAGACATCCCCACGAGATTCGTAAGCAAATCCTTTGGCAATGAGAACCTGAATAAATTCCACAATGTCATCAATGTGCTCAGTTACTCTAGGATGCGCTGTCGCTACTTCACAGCCGAGAGCACTGACATCTTCGTGATAGGCCGCAATGAAACGTTCGGTTAAATCTCCGACCTCTTCGTTTAATTCATTTGCTGCTTTAATGATTTTATCGTCTACGTCCGTAAAGTTTGAGACGTAATTGACTTCATAGCCACGATATTCCAAGTAGCGACGAATCGTATCAAATGCAATCACAGGACGGGCATTTCCGATATGAATATAGTTATAAACGGTTGGTCCACAGACATACATTTTGACCTTTCCTTCTTCTATTGGAACAAACTTTTCTTTCTTACGTGTCAATGTATTATAAAGTTGAATGCTCATGTAAATCTCCCTTTTTTTCATTCACGGTTTCCAACTGCTCAGTACGCAGCTTCAACTCCTGAATTTGCTTTTCTAATCGTTTGATTTCATCCGCAATCGGATCTTGCGTGGAATGATCTAGTTTATTCTTTACACGTATACCATTTGAAATAACGATTTTCCCTGGTATACCAACTACTGTAGAGTTCGGCGGCACTTCTTTTAAGATGACCGAACCCGCACCTACTTTACTGTTCTCCCCAATCGTAATGGAACCAAGTACTTTGGCACCTGACGCAACCAATACATTATCACAGAGCGTCGGATGTCGCTTACCGCCTTCTTTTCCTGTTCCACCCAATGTAACTCCTTGATACAGTGTTACGTCATCGCCAATTTCACATGTTTCTCCTATGACTACACCCATCCCATGATCAATGAAAAGACGTCTGCCTATTACAGCTCCAGGATGAATTTCAATACCCGTGAAAAACCTGCTAACTTGCGACACTACACGAGCCAAAAACCGAAGATTACGCTTATAAAACACATGCGCAATACGGTGCATCCAAATTGCATGCAACCCCGAATACGTTAAAATTACTTCAACCGTACTGCGGGCTGCCGGGTCTTGATCGAAAATACATCGAATATCCTCTTTCATACGTTTGAACAATGAACTTCCCCCTTTTTCTTCTTTCACATGACGGCGATTTCCACTATAGAAAAATTTCTCAAGATAAAAAAAGCGCCCCTGTCACTCATGATGACAGAGACGCAATTAATGCGTGGTTCCACTCCGCTTGAGAACGTAATTGTCCCCCGCTTAATGTCTTTAACGCAGACTATACGTATGGCCTACTAATAATTTCGGCTCATCGCTCAAAGGTGCATTTCGATAGTGAAAGACTCAGGTCATTTCCAGCCTAGATGACCCTCTCTATAGAGCATCCACTACGTACTTTCCTTTTCGACGCTTTTCATATGACAAATGTATATTAGGTTCATTTTACAGAAATTCACCGAAATGTCAATATTGTTTATTTTGCAAATCTTTCAACACGTTGAATAATCTTTTCTTTACCAATTAGCGCAATAGCATCCGGTAGTTCAGGACCTGATGTCTGACCAGTTGCCACGACACGCACAGGCATGAATAAGTTCTTACCTTTATGTCCTGTTTCTTTTTGTACTGCCTTAATTGCCGCTTTAATAGACGGTGCATCGAATGTTTCCAATTCTTCTAGTTGCTTCTTAAGTGACGTCATCACTTCAGGCACTTGTTCACTCGCCAAAATTTCAGATGCTGTTTCATCATATTCCAATGTGTCATGGAAGAACTGGGCGGATAACTCGACGATTTCAGCACCAAAGCTCAATTGACCGTGGTACAGCGCGATCAAATCGTGAACCCATGATTTTTCTTTAGCAGACATATTTTCTGAAACCAATCCTGCTGCTTGTAGATGTGGCAATGTTAATTCAATTACTTCTTCTAAAGACAGCTTTTTTATATATTGGTTATTCATCCACGTTAGCTTATCCGTATCGAACATGGAAGGTGACTTCGACAAACGAGACTCATCAAATTGTTCTACGAGTTCGTCATGAGAGAAAATCTCTTCTTCTCCGACAGGCGACCAACCAAGCAAAGAGAAGAAATTAAACATTGCTTCCGGCAAATAGCCTAAATCTTTGTATTGAGCAATGAACTGAATGATTGATTCATCACGTTTTGAAAGCTTTTTGCGTTCTTCATTGACAATCAGCGTCATATGACCAAATCGTGGGTGGTCCCAACCGAATACGTCAAATACCATTAGTTGCTTTGGTGTATTCGTCAAATGCTCTTCTCCACGGAAAACATGGGAGATTTTCATCAAATGATCGTCGACTACTACAGCAAAGTTATAAGTTGGAATACCATTCGTCTTAATCATAACCCAGTCACCGATGTCTTTTGATTCGAATGTTACTTCACCGCGCACAAGGTCATCGATCGCATACGTAGTATTTTCAGGAACGCGCATACGAATATTGTATGACTTCCCTGCAGCTTCATTTTCCGCTACTTGTTCTGCTGTTAAATGACGACAAGTACCATCATACATAGGTGCTGCGATTCCCGCTTCTTTCTGAGCGTCACGCTTTGCTTCTAGCTCTTCAGGTGTACAGAAACATTTGTAGGCATGCCCATTTTCAAGCATTTCGTCTGCATACTTTTTATACAAGTCCAGACGTTCCATTTGACGGTATGGGCCGTATTCTCCGCCAATATCAATGGATTCGTCATGATGGATACCGAGCCACGTCAGGTTTTCAAGTTGTGAAAGTTCGCCACTCTCAATATTTCGCGCTGTATCCGTATCTTCAATACGAACAATAAATTTCCCGTCATAGTGACGAGCAAACAAATAGTTGAATAACGCGGTCCGCGCGCCCCCAATATGTAGTTGGCCTGTTGGACTCGGTGCATAACGCACACGTACTTCTTGTGTCATAATAGTTACCTCTCCGTTTCGAATTGATTACGTTCTTATATAATTTCCTATCTATTTTAGCACTCTAAAGGACGTTTTGAAAGTTACTGGTTTTTCATCAGTAAAATCGTTGCCATTGCTGCGATTCCTTCTTCACGCCCAGGGAAGCCTAGACGTTCCGTAGTCGTAGCTTTCACATTCACTTGCGACAGATCTGCTTCGAGCAATTCCGCCACGCGTTCACGGATGTCTCCAATATACGGTGCCATTTTTGGACGTTGCGCAATAATCGTACAATCAATATTACCTAAACGGTAGCCTTCTTCTTTTACCATCGCCCATACATTCTCCAATAAAATAGCAGAATCAGCGTCTTTAAACGCGTCGTCCGTATCAGGGAAATGTGTACCAATATCCACTTTTCCAATCGCACCTAGTGCAGCATCTGTTACTGTGTGTAGTAGCACATCCGCATCGGAGTGACCAATCAACCCTTTTGAGTGCGGAATGGTGATACCACCAATAATGAGTGGTCTACCTTCTTCAAATGCATGTACATCAAAACCTTGTCCAATTCGAAACATGTAATTATTCCTCCTACTTTCTTCTAGCCAGTAAGATTTCACCTATAGCAAGATCTTCCTGAGTCGTCATTTTTACATTATCATATGAACTTTCCACCACTTGGACTTCGTGGCCAAGTCGTTCCACTAACATGGATTCATCCGTGCCAAGGAAACCTTCTGCAATAGCCGAGTCCGATGCTTCTTTCAACAATTCATATTGAAATGCCTGAGGCGTTTGTACGAGCCACAGCTTTTCACGAGCCAAAGTTTCTTTGACAGTACCATCTTCCGCGTACTTGATTGTATCCTTCGCCTTAACTGCTGCTATAGCTGCACCCTTTTCATTAGCAGTACGCACCAGTTCCGTAATAATTGACGAATTCAAGAAAGGTCTAGCCGCGTCATGGACGAGAACAATACCTTTCCCTTTGTAAGCAGAGATACAAGCTGCAACACTGTTTTGACGCTCACCACCACCCTTTACAAATGTAATAGGTTTCACGTGTTGATCCTGTTTGAGAATCTCTTCAATTACAACTTGCTCTTCCGGCTTCACAGCCATAATGACTTCTTCACAATTAGGGTCTTCTTGAAACACACTGACTGTATGATACAAAATTGAATGCTCTCCAATTTTCAGGAAAAGCTTATTTTGTCCAGCACCCATTCGTTTGCCGCTTCCCGCGGCAGGAATCATCACTGTATATTTCACGTTTGTCACTCTGCTTTCTATGCTGGTTATCGACCTTTGGGTTTCGCAAAAATCATTCGTCCTGCAGAAGTTTGCAATACACTGGTTACTACAACGTCAATGGCATCTCCGATATGAGACCGACCATCTTCAATGACAATCATTGTGCCATCATCCAAGTATGCAACACCTTGATTATGCTCTTTACCGTCTTTGATTACGACTACATGCATTTCTTCACCTGGAATGACTACCGGTTTTACTGCATTAGCGAGATCATTTATATTCAACACTGCCACACCATGCAAATCCGAGACTTTATTTAAGTTAAAATCATTTGTTACAACTAATCCATCCATTTTCTTCGCCAGTTTAACTAACTTTAAATCCACTTCGGCTACATTCGGAATATCTTCGTCGGTAATGAGCACTTGAGGACCGTCATCATTTTGTAAACGCTTTAGAATATCGAGACCACGTCTACCTTTTGTCCGCTTCAACGTATCAGATGAATCGGCTATATGCTGTAGTTCGGTCAGTACAAACTGAGGTACAACTAAAATTCCCTGTAAAAATCCTGTCGCCACTATATCCGCAATGCGTCCATCGATAATGACGCTTGTATCTAGTAACTTATATACATCTTTTTGTGGTGGAGTGACAATGGGTTCTGTCGATTCTTTCTTTTTTGCAGTTGTCATGCGTAAATTAGAGAATGCATTAATAAACTCTTCCCACTTTTTAAAACCTACTTGGAAACCTAAATAGCCGAGAAGAATAGACAATAAGACAGGCACAACAGAAGACACTACCGGAAAACCAATTGCACTTAGTCCGAAACTGAATAAAAAAGCTACGATTAACCCTACCACTAATCCGATTGTACCGAATAATAAATCCATGATCGGTGCTTTCAGAAGTCTTTCTTCAATCCATTTAATGAAATTTACAATCGGTTCAGTTAAAAATAAGCTTAATAAAAATAGAATGATTGCTCCTATAATTGCCTCCACATAAGGGTTTTCTATGATCGGGCGTGATGTAAACTCAAACATAGCGAATAAGTACGGTAAAAATAAAACACCGAGAGTTCCTCCGATTAATAAGAATGAAACTTGGACTACTCTTTTCAACATATTCTTCCACCTCCTTTTCCTTCCTAATAGTATACAACGAATCATGGTTAGCTGCTTAGGTTAAGTGAGGAATTTCTCAAAATTCCTCACTCCTCCTACTAGGACTATCTCAATAGCAGGAAAGTTTCTTGCTATTCTACTCATCCCGTCATATAAAATAGATGTTATCTGAATGCCATTCCTAACGCTTCCGTAATAGTTTCAACGCCTACTACTTCAATTCCATTCGGAATATCCCAACCGCCCAAATTAGATGACGGAATGATAATGCGATCAAAACCAAGTTTCGCCGCTTCTGTGACGCGTTGTTCTATTCTAGATACCCTTCTAACCTCACCTGTTAATCCTACTTCACCAACAAAACAATCGCGCGCCCCTACAGCCGTGTCGCGATAGCTAGAAACAATACTCAGCAAGACGGCTAAATCAATGGCCGGCTCATCCAACTTAACACCGCCCGCAACCTTAATATACGCATCTTGTGTCTGTAATAGCATCCCTGCACGTTTTTCCAATACCGCCATTAATAGCTGCACACGGTTTTGATCCAATCCAGTCGCCATGCGCTTCGGATAATTGAAACTTGATGCCGTCATCAGTGCCTGAATTTCAACAAGTATTGGCCGTGTGCCTTCCATAGAAGCGACAATGGTAGAGCCCGCTCCACCTTGCGATCGCTCACGCAAAAACATTTCAGAAGGATTTAAGACTTCCTTTAATCCAGCCTGCAACATTTCAAAAATGGCAATTTCATTAGTAGAACCAAAACGATTTTTAACACTTCGTAAAATACGGTATGTGTGGTGACGTTCACCTTCAAAATACAGCACCGTATCCACCATATGCTCAAGCAATCGTGGTCCAGCAATTTGTCCTTCTTTTGTTACGTGACCTACGAGGAATATGGCAATGTTTTGCGTCTTTGCTATACGCATTAGTTCTGCGGTACATTCACGCACTTGCGATACACTTCCTGGTGCCGATGATACTTCAGGATGATGAACAGTCTGAATCGAGTCCACAACCACAAACTTCGGCTTCACTTCATCCACCGTTTCATTGATCATTGCGAGATCGGTTTCGGCATAAATATATAACTCATCTGACTTCACGCCTAATCGTTCTGCACGTAACTTAGTTTGCTTGATCGATTCTTCTCCTGAAATATACAGTACACGCTGTTGTTGATTCGCAAGTAACGATGAGACTTGTAGCAACAATGTAGACTTCCCGATTCCTGGATCCCCGCCAATTAATATGAGCGAGCCCGGTACAATCCCACCACCAAGTACGCGGTTTAATTCTTCTAATTCCGTTTTAACACGTGGCTCTTCAGCCATTTCCACCTGACTGATAGGCAAAGCTTTGTGCTTCACTCTTTCACCATGCTGAAATGCAGCACGCGGGCCCTTTTGAACAATCTCCACTTCTTCATCCATCGTGTTCCATTCTCCACAACCAGGACAACGCCCCATCCACTTAGCGGACTCATATCCACAAGAACGGCACATGAACTTCGACTTACGCTTAGCCATACACTCTCTCCTTATTTGAAAAAATACGAAAAGGACAGCTCGCTGCGCTTTTAAAAACTAAGCGAGCGAGCTATCCTGTTGATCATATTATTATTTTTCTACTGCTACTGTGTGTTTCTCCGTACGTACGATAAACTGATTATCCTCTACATCAATAATTACTTTTTCACCCATCAGAACTTTACCTTCAAGTAACTCTTCAGATAAACGATCTTCTACATGTTTCTGTAATGCACGACGTAATGGACGAGCCCCGTATTCCGGATCATATCCCTCTTCCGTGATTTTATCTTTAGCTGAATCCGTCAACACCAATTCGATGTCCTGTTCAGCCAAGCGCTTAGAAAGTTCATCACTCATCAAGCTGACAATTTCACGCAAGTGTTCTTTCTCCAATGAATGGAAGACAATCATGTCATCCACACGGTTCAAGAACTCCGGTCGGAATGTTTTCTTCAATTCTGCAAGCATTTTTTCCTTCATGTCATCGTAGTCGGATTCGCCGTCTTGAATATTAAAGCCAACGTAGCGGTTTTTCTTCAATTCAGTTGCTCCAACGTTTGAAGTCATGATAATTACTGTGTTGCGGAAATCAACTGTACGTCCTTTAGAATCCGTTAAACGTCCGTCTTCTAATACTTGCAATAAGATATTGAAAACATCTGGATGTGCTTTTTCAATCTCATCAAGTAGTACAACTGAGTACGGCTTACGGCGAACTTTCTCCGTTAACTGGCCACCTTCATCATATCCTACATAGCCTGGAGGTGATCCGACTAGACGAGATGTAGAATGTTTCTCCATATATTCGGACATATCGATACGAATCATCGCATCTTCATCGCCGAACATCACTTCCGCCAACGCACGGCCTAGTTCAGTTTTACCTACACCAGTCGGGCCCAAGAAAATGAATGAACCAATAGGACGTTTCGGATCTTTCAATCCTGCACGTGCTCGACGGATGGCTTTCGAAATAGATAACACTGCTTCTTTTTGACCAATAACACGTTGATGCAAAATTTCTTCCATGTTCAGCAATTTAGCCGACTCTGTCTCCGCAATCTTGTCAACAGGAATTCCTGTCCACATCGCCACAACTGACGCGATATCATTCACTGTCACTTCGGACTCAGTCTGCCCTTGTTTCTCTTTCCAAGCTGCTTTCGTCGTTTCCAACTCTTCCTTCATCTTCTGCTCTTTATCACGATAAGAAGCAGCTTTCTCAAATTCTTGGCTTTGCACAGCTGCGTTCTTCTCAGAACGAATTGCTTCAAGCTTCACCTCGAGCTCCTTCAAGTTAGGAGGAGTTGTATATGAACGCAAGCGCACTTTCGATCCAGCTTCGTCAATTAAGTCAATCGCTTTATCCGGTAAGAAACGGTCCGAGATATAACGATCAGACATCTTCGCTGCCGCTTCAACCGCTTCATCCGTAATCTTCACACGGTGATGCGCTTCGTAACGGTCGCGCAAGCCTTTAATAATCTGAATCGTTTCCTCTACAGATGGCTCATCAACCTGGATCGGTTGGAAACGTCGTTCAAGCGCTGCGTCTTTTTCAATATATTTACGGTATTCGTCAAGTGTAGTAGCACCGATACACTGTAGTTCACCACGTGCAAGAGACGGCTTCAAAATATTGGATGCATCGATAGCACCTTCCGCTCCACCTGCCCCGATCAACGTGTGCAATTCATCGATGAATAAGATAATGTTACCCGCTTGACGAATTTCTTCCATTACCTTCTTCATTCTATCTTCGAACTCACCGCGGTATTTTGTACCCGCGACGACTGTCCCCATATCTAATGTCATAACGCGTTTATCACGCAATATTTCAGGCACTTCGTTACTTACGACTTGCTGTGCCAAACCTTCTGCAATCGCTGTTTTACCTACACCTGGTTCCCCAATCAATACTGGGTTGTTTTTCGTACGACGTGCCAATACTTCAATAACACGTGTAATTTCTTTGCTTCGTCCAATTACTGGATCCAGCGTGCCCTCACGTGCGATTTCAGTTAAATCACGTGCTAAGCCATCCAATGTTGGTGTTGCTGCCGATGCAGAATTCGCTGGGTTGCCAACAGAACTTTCATCATTGCCAAGTAACTGAAGTACTTGCTGGCGAGCTTTGTTCAAGCTAACACCTGCATTATTCAGAACGCGTGCAGCCACGCCTTCTCCTTCTCGAATCAAAGCCAATAAAATGTGCTCTGTGCCGATATAAGAATGTCCTAATTTACGAGACTCATCAACGGATAATTCAATAACTCGTTTGGCGCGAGGAGTATAATGAACGATCGGACCCACATCTTTAGAGCCTACACCTACTAGAATTTCTACTTCTCGTTCAATAGTATCCGCATTCACACTAATTGCTTCAAGAGCTTTTGCTGCGATGCCGCCACCTTCTCGAATCAATCCAAGCAGGATATGCTCAGTACCAATAGATTCATGTTTTAAACGAATAGCCTCTTCTTGAGCCAGTTGTAAAACTTTTTGTGCACGTTGTGTAAATCGATTAAACATCATATTCATTCCCCTCTTCCTTCATCAGTGGACTATATTCTATGTTATGCAAAATAACACATCAATGCTTTGTTTCCTATAACTATATATATTCATGTCAATTCGCGATACAACCTAATTCGCATATTGACTTTGACTATCTTTGATTAATTATAAATGCTATAAGACTTTCTTGCAAAAACTTTGCTCACAACGAATCACTGTCTTTTTCTTGTGCAACAGATCGCTCTACTCCTAGCCGATCACGGAATAATTGTGCACGAAGGATATCTCGTTCATCAGATGTTAATTCTGCCTTCGCGTATTGCTGCAGAAAACCGGGCTGCATGAAAATCATCAATTCATTCAAAATTGTCATATCAATATTTTCAATGATACCTAAATCTATACCCAAACGGACGTCAGACAAACATTTTGCCGCTTCTGCTGACGGCAAGATTCGCGAATGAGTCAGTGTCCCGAGCGCCCTGAATAATCTATTTTCCAAGTGAACTTCTGACTTAGCCAATAATAATTCACGTGATTTCTTTTCATGTGCAATCAAGCGTTTTGAAATACTCTCTAAGTCTTTCAAGATTTCCTCTTCTGATTTGCCGAGTGTGATTTGATTGGAAACCTGATAAATGTTACCGAGTGCTTCACTGCCCTCTCCATAACTTCCACGTACGACCATTCCAAGCCTTGATATCGCGGGTATAATTCGCTCGATTTGCTTAGTGATGGTTAATGCAGGTAAATGCATCATGACTGAGGCGCGCATTCCCGTACCGGTGTTAGATGGACAACTTGTCAAATAGCCGAATGTTTCATCGAAAGCATAGTTCAAATTCACTTCAAGTTCGCTATCTACTCGATCAGCGTGTTCATATGCCTGATCTATTTGAAAACCCGGATAAATACATTGAATGCGAATATGATCTTCTTCATTCACCATAATACTAATTGTTTCGTCTTCGGACAGTAAAACGGATCCATGTTTTTTAGGATTGATCAACTGTGGACTGACTAAATGTTTCTCGACTAAAATCTGGCGTTCAAGCGGAGACAAATCTTCCATTGTGATGCCTGTAAAATGATGGTTCTGCATCGTCTCGACTGCCTGATCCAATGCTTCGCTAACGTCGTTCGCATCTTCCTGCGAGGCACTTATCGGAAATGGATAATCTTGTAAATTACGAGCTAGCCTGATTCTTGTGGACAAGACGATGTCAGCATGCTCACCTTCCGCCACCATCCAACCTGTCAGTTCCTGTTTGATGAATTTTTTAAATGACATGTTGATCATCACCTCCATCGGACAGTTGCTGTTTCACTTGGTTCGCCTCATCACGCAAAGTTGCCGCTTCTTCAAAATGTTCGTTTTCTACAGCTTCCCGCATTTTCATACGGATGTCTTCAAGCTTCTTCTTTAAAGCAAAACGTTCATTAAGTGATACGGGAATCTTTCCACGGTGTTGGGTATGCCCATTATGCAGTTTGGCAAACACTCTTGGCAGTTGCCCCCTGAATGTTTCATAACATACAGCGCAACCAAACTTCCCGATATCGAGGAAACGATGGAAGGTCAAATCGCAATTCGGACATTTCGGACCATCCGGTAATCTTTCATCGGCTTTTTGTTCCGGAAATAACTCTGAACCACCTAACCAATGTGCTAGAAATTGTTGAATTGATAACGGTTCCTGATCCGGACTGAAAGAAAATGTTTGTGAGTAAAATGCACATTTATCACATAAATGACGCTCTATTACATCATTTGATGTTTCCTGTTTAAACACTACAGTAGCTGGTCTTTCTTTACAGTTTTCACAAAGCATTGAAATTCACCTCATTCTATCTCTTCATAAATTAATGTAACTAACATAGCGCGAAGAATACGTGAACGTAACGCATCCCGCTCAGGCAACATATAACGCAGAGTAGCACGGCCTACTGCAGCAAGCATCAGTTTAGCTTCACGTTCTGTAATGACTTCTTCTTCAATTAAACGGATAATGACATCTTCCGCCATAGTAGATGACGCTTCACTCTCTAAAATCTCTAACGCTTGTTCAAGTAAGTCCTTGCGGGAGTTGGTACGTACCCTGTAAATCCGGATGTAGCCTCCGCCTCCTCGCTTAGACTCAACAGCGTAGCCTCTCTCGACGGTAAACCGGGTTTTGATCACGTAATTAATCTGTGATGGTACACATTGGAATTTCTCAGCAATCTCATTTCGTTTGATTTCAATAGAAGCGCTATCTTCCTCTTCTATAATCGACTTCAAATATCCTTCTATAATGTCAGAAATATTACGCATCTCGTCACCTCTTTTCGCTCGTTCATCTAGTTGACTTTGACTATCTTTGACTTGATTGTATCGCAGAAATCAGGCAGGATGCAATTCATTTGTTTGTATGTATACATGATTACGTTAAAAGGAAACCTGTTGCTAGGTTGTCACAACAGGCTATTAATTATTCAATTAGTCACCGAACAAAAACAAGACGAATACTTTTCACTTACGGCCAACTACTGCAATCCTCCTAAATAGAATTCTGAATGAATAGAAAAAACTGAAGAACAGATCCACATAGCGGATTGTCTTCAGCACAAGGTATACGTATATTTACTCATTCTCTATTTATATAGTGATAGGTTCTTTGCGCAACGGTTCGAGATCGACTACGAAGCCCATGTCTTCAAGCATTTTTTGATCTTGATCATTTTCTTGACCGGCTGTTGTGAGATAGTCACCGATGAAGATAGAGTTTGCAGCGTAGAGGCCTAGTGGCTGCAGGCTTCGCAAGTTGACTTCACGTCCACCCGAAATACGAATTTCTTTGCTAGGGTTGATATAGCGGAATAGGCACAGGACTTTTATGCAGTAGCGTGGATCCAGTTCTGATGTCCCTTCTAATGGTGTTCCATCAACTGCATGCAGGAAGTTCACAGGTATTGAGTCTGCGTCCAGTTCGCGTAGGCTACGCGCCATGGAGATGATATCTTGCTTTGTTTCCCGCATGCCAACGATGACGCCTGAACATGGAGATATGCCCGCTTCTTTGGCCAACCCTACAGTGTTTACACGATCATCGTATGTATGCGATGTAGTTATACTTTCGTGATGCTCTGCGGATGTGTTCAAGTTGTGGTTGTAGCGATCTACGCCCGCCTCTTTCAAACGGGTTGCTTGGCCTGGCTTCAAAATACCTAGGCAAGCACATACCGTCATTCCTTTGTGTTTTTCTTTTATCTGCTTAACAGAATCAATGACTATGTCCAGTTCACTGTCACGCGGTCCCCGTCCACTTGCTACGATGCAATAGGTGCCCGCTTTATTAGCGGCAGCACGTTCTGCACCTTCTAGTATCTCTTCCGATTTCATCATCGCATACTTTTCGACAGGTGCTTTTGAAATGATGGATTGTGCGCAATAACCACAGTTCTCCGGACATAATCCTGATTTCGTATTGATGATCATATTCAGCTTTACCTTATTTCCGAAGTAATGTGATCGAATCGAGTACGTCGCGTGCAGTAATAATAGCAAATCTTCATCTGGGCTATTCAATATTGCGAGTGATTCCTCATCAGTTACTTCATGCCCTTCCAGTACTTGAGTAGCCAGCCTTTGGTAGTTCATTATAGCGTACGCCTCACTTTCAAGTGTTTTGAGATTCTAAACGCGAATATGCCTGACAGTACAGCCAGAATTAGATCTTTTGGCAACGGAGGCATCATCCATAGCCATGCGATCTTGTAGGTAAACACGTCTGGTGCAGCAGCCCACATCTTGTACGCAAAATACATCCAGCTTGTGCCTACTATATAGTTGATTGCCGTAGCGACCAGTGCCGCGGTTATATAAGCAGGCATGGTCTGACTTCGCTCGACAATCTTCCCGGCTACATAAGCTATTAAAATGAACGTAAGAATAAAGCCAAACGTCGGACTCAAGATCTGACCGAAGCCGCCTGAAAATTTAGCGAAGACCGGTGCACCTGCTAATCCTATTAACATATATACCGTCATAGATAACGCACCTAGACGACTGCCAAGTAATAGTCCTGATAAGATTGCGAAAAACGTTTGCAATGTAATAGGTACTCCACCAACTACTAAAAACGGCACAAAGGATGTAATATTTGCTCCAATCATCATTAATGACGCGAACATCCCACTGTATACAATGGTTAATGCACTAAACCTACTTACCGGTTGCCTCTCCGTTGCTGTCGCCATCATGTCACCTCTTTTATATTAGTTATCATAAAAACAATAATAGTTAACACACAATATGTCAACACCTTTTATTTTATAGTTAACCCATAAAAACAAATAAAAAAAGACTGCAGCAAAATGCTGACAGCCTACTTCTTCTCATCAATCTGTTCTTCTTTTTCTTTACGAAACAAAACGCTTGAGATCAAACCACTGAATATAGCAGCCGCAATTGTAATGTACACTCGCATATCATAAGCAACTTCTTCGTAATTGCTACCTATCATAATCCAAGCAATTGTACCTACAAGAACAGCGATTGGAAATGAGTATTTAAAGAATCGCATAATTCCTCACCTTTTCGAGTTGTTTCATTGATTTTAGCATATATATCGCAATTTCTCTATGCTCTAACTCCGCACTTCGAACTTCACCAAACATTCACTTGACGATATCCAACAAAGCCGCTATGATGTGGTTAGAATAATCTAAATAATTGAATAAGAAACATATCTTATCAAGAGAAGCTGAGGGACTGGCCCTTCGACGCTTCAGCAACCAGCCATATAGGCAAGGTGCTACTTCCAGCAGTCTGTCAAATTGACACTCTGAAAAGATGAGAGGGAACTAGTCATTGAGATTACAAAGCCTTCTAATATACTTGAAGGCTTTTTTTGATTAGAAAAAGCAAAGGGGAGATGGAATTATGTCATTGCTAGATAAACTACAAACAAACGTCTTAACGGCAGATGGTGCAATGGGGACGATTTTATATTCTTACGGAATTGATTACTGTTATGAAGAACTAAACGTAGAAAAGCCTGAAATTATAGAGCAGATTCACCAAGACTACATCGCAGCCGGCGCAGATATTATACAGACGAACACTTACAGTGCAAATGCGAACAAATTAGCTCGCTACGGATTAGAAAGTCGTGTAACGGAATTCAATAAAGCGGCCATTCAAATTGCAAAACGCGCAGCAGCACCTGGGGGACAATTTGTACTCGGTACAATTGGCGGCCTGCGTGGCATACGTAAAAGCGATGCTACATTGGATGAAATAGAAAAAGTCGTACTAGAACAAGCCAATGCATTATTGGCAGGTGATCCGGATGGTCTTCTATTGGAAACATATTACGACTTTGAAGAGTTATCATCTGTTGTGACAACGTTAAAGAAAATCACGGATGTTCCATTGATCGCACAAGTTTCTATGCATGATCCCGGCGTATTACAGAATGGGCTTTCATTAAATGATGCACTTCATCAACTTGAATCTCTTGGAGCAGATATCGTAGGTGTCAACTGTCGCTTAGGCCCTTACCACACGATTCAAGCATTCGATAATGTTACATTACCGGAAAAAGCATTTTTATCCGCATATCCAAACGCCAGTCTATTAGATGTGGAAGATGGGCGTATTGTCTATGAATCAGAAGCAGAATACTTCGGACGCGCTGCTGTATTACTTCGTGATCAAGGCGTTCGGTTGATCGGTGGATGTTGCGGGACAACACCTAAGCATATTAAAGCAGCGAAAACACAGTTAGCGCGACTTGCACCTATCACAGAAAAGGTCGTACATCCGGAAAAGCCTATCGTGATTCATGAAGCGGGACCTACAAAACATCAACCTCTTCATGAAAAAGCGAAAACAGAGCGTACGGTAATTGTAGAACTAGATACACCGCGCCACTTGGAAACAGAAGATTATATCAAGGGTGCAAATGTGTTATATGACGCAGGAGTTGATGCTATAACAATGGCAGATAATTCCCTTGCTTCCCCTCGCATCAGCAACATGGCGATGGGCTCAATCGTTAAGATGAAACATAATATCCGCCCGCTTGTACATTTAACGTGCCGTGATCACAATCTTATCGGCTTACAATCACATTTGATGGGACTCGATGCATTAGGCATTCACGATATCCTAGCTGTAACAGGCGATCCGACAAAAGTTGGCGACTTCCCCGGTGCAACAAGCGTCTACGATGTATCCAGCATGGAGTTATTGCAGTTAATTAAGAAATTGAATGAAGGGATTTCGTTCTCCGGTAAGCCATTGCGCAAGAAAGCAAACTTCTCTATTTCAGCAGCTTTCAATCCGAACGTACGCGTAATTGATCGAGCTGTACAACGACTCGAGAAGAAAATTGAAGCGGGTGCAGACTATTTCATCACGCAGCCGGTATACACGAAAGAAAAGATTATCGATGTATACGAAGCCACAAAACACTTGGATACACCGATCTTCATTGGCATCATGCCATTGACAAATATACGAAATGCAGAGTTCCTGCATCACGAAGTACCAGGTATCAAGCTTTCAGAAGATGTGTTGGAAAGAATGCGTGAATGTGGAGATGACCGTGAAAAATCAACTGAAACGGGTCTTGAAATCGCAAAAGAATTGATTGATACAGCAGCGCAGTATTTTAATGGGCTGTATATCATCACACCATTCCTCCGTTACGATATGACATTAGAGTTGTATGAGTATATTAAGGAAATAGATCAGAAGAAGAAGGAGAGGGAATTAACACATGCAGAGACATCCTATTGAAGAGCAACTAGACAAACGAATCCTGATCATTGATGGTGCGATGGGGACGATGCTGCAAGCGGAAGATTTCTCAACGGAAGACTTCGGCGGAGAAGAATATGATGGATGTAACGAATACCTAAGTGTGTTACGCCCCGATGTTTTAGAGAAAATTCACGATGAATATTTAGAAGCTGGTGCTGATATCATTTGTACAAATACATTTGGTGGTACCCCCCTTGTCTTAAATGAATTTTCACTCGGTCATCGTGCAGATGAAATTAATGCAAAATCTGTGGAAATCGCGAAAAAGAGTGCAGCGAAGTTTTCTACACCAGAATGGCCACGTTTTGTCGCAGGTGCGATCGGACCTACAACAAAGACGCTTTCGGTTACAGGCGGCATTACGTTCGATGAACTATCCAATGATTTCTATGTGCAGGCAAAAGCTCTTGTAGAAGCTGGCAGTGACTTGATACTGATGGAAACGAGTCAGGATATGCTAAACGTGAAAGCCGGAACGATTGGTATTAAAAAAGCGTTCGAAGAGCTTGGACGTGAAATTCCTATCATGATATCAGGGACGATTGAGCCGATGGGTACAACACTTGCTGGACAAAGTATTGAAGCGTTCTATATTTCCATTGAACATGTCCACCCACTTTCGGTCGGCTTAAACTGTGCGACAGGTCCTGAATTCATGACGGACCATTTGCGTTCATTATCTGACTTAGCGACAAGCTATGTAACTTGTTATCCAAATGCGGGATTGCCAGATGAAGAAGGACATTATCATGAGTCTCCTGAATCTCTATCGAAAAAGCTGGAAGGCTTCGCTGAAAAAGGCTGGTTGAACATGGTTGGCGGTTGCTGCGGTACAACGCCTGATCACATTCGCGCAATTCGTGAGGCAGTAAAAGATAAGTCTCCACGCAAGATGCCGGAAAATCCTCTTGGTCATGCCATTTCAGGGATTGAACCTTTGCTTTACGACGATACATTGCGTCCGTTATTAATCGGTGAACGTACAAACGTTATCGGTTCACGTAAATTCAAACAATTAATTGTAGAAGAAAAGTTTGAAGAAGCTGCTGAAATCGCACGTGCACAAGTAAAACGTGGTGCTCACGTATTGGATATTTGTCTTGCGAACCCTGACCGTGATGAATTGTACGATATGACTCGCTTCATGAAAGAAGTCGTGAAAAAAGTCAAAGTTCCTCTCGTCATTGACTCTACAGATGAAAATGTCATTGCAGAAGCATTGAAATTCTCGCAAGGTAAAGCAATTATCAACTCTATTAACTTAGAAGATGGTGAAGAACGCTTTGACGCTGTACTTCCTTTAGTAAAAAAATATGGAGCAGCTGTCGTTGTCGGAACGATTGATGAAATTGGAATGGCGGTCACGAGGGAACGTAAGCTGGAAGTTGCGTTGCGTTCTTATGATTTACTCGTCAACAAATGGGAGATTCCGCCCGAAGATATCATTTTTGACCCACTCGTCTTCCCTGTTGGTACAGGTGATGCGCAATACATCGGATCAGCTGTAGAAACAATTGAAGGAATTCGATTAATTAAAGAAAAACTTCCACGCACCTTAACGACTCTCGGTGTCAGCAACGTATCCTTCGGGTTACCGCCTGTTGGCCGTGAAGTGTTGAATGCTGTGTACTTGTATCACTGTACACAAGCAGGTCTCGATTATGCGATTGTCAATACAGAAAAACTTGAGCGCTTTGCTTCGATTCCAGAAGCTGAAATCAAGTTGGCGAACGACTTGCTGTTTACTACAACAGACGAAACACTAGCTGATTTCACGGATTTCTATCGTGGTAAGAAAAAAGAGAAGTCCGAAGATGATATTCCGAAAACTGTGCCTGATCGTCTCGCGTACTATGTAGTAGAAGGTACGAAAGAAGGTTTAATTCCTGACCTGGAAACTGCTTTGAAAACATACGATGCACCACTTGATATCATCAATGGGCCTTTAATGAAAGGAATGGCTGAAGTTGGACATTTATTCAATGACAACCAGCTGATCGTAGCGGAAGTTCTTCAAAGTGCTGAAGTCATGAAAGCTTCTGTTTCCTACCTAGAGCAGTTCATGGATAAGAATGAAGACGATAGCGGAAAAGGTAAGATTATCCTGGCGACAGTAAAAGGTGACGTACACGATATCGGGAAAAACCTCGTAGAAATTATCTTAAGTAATAACGGATTTAAAGTGATAGACATCGGAATCAAAGTTACTCCAGCTTCATTAATTGAAGTGATCCGTAAAGAAAAACCAGACATTGTTGGCCTATCAGGTCTTCTCGTAAAGTCTGCACAGCAGATGGTGTTGACGGCACAGGACTTTAAAGCAGCAGGAATCGATACGCCAGTAATGGTTGGCGGTGCCGCTTTAACGAGACGCTTTACTGAAACGAAAATCGCACCCGAGTATGATGGCCCGGTTATTTTTGCAAAAGACGCGATGCAAGGTCTTGATTTAGCAAACCGTCTTCAAAGTACTGACAAAGGAGCGTTACTCGAAGAATTAGCGAATAGTATTGAGAAACGCGAAACGAATGATGCGATTAAAGCAAGTCGGGGTTCTACAGCAGTCGCAGTAAAGCCACGTCCTGTGAAAACGGTACGCACCGATGTGCCTGTATTTACTCCAACTGACTTACGTAGACGGGTCGTGAAAGATTACTCGGTTGCCCACCTACATCCTTATGTAAATATGCGTACTCTAATCGGTCACCACTTAGGTCTACGAGGAAATGTTGATAAAATGCTTGAAAGAAATGAAGAACGTGCAGTACAACTTCACGAGATGGTAACTGGGTTCTTGAAGTCCGATAAAATGACAGCTTCCGGTATTTATCAATTCTTCCCTGCTCAGGCAGACGGCGACGACGTAATCATTTATGATCCCGAAGATTCAACAACTGAAATTGAACGATTTACGTTCCCTCGTCAAGAAAAAGAACCGTTCCTATGCTTGGCTGATTACTTGAAAACAGTGCAAAGTGGTGAAATGGACTACGTTGCATTCATGCAAGTGACCGCTGGTAAAGGCGTTCGTGATTATGCTAATAAACTAAAGGCAGAAGGGAAATTCCTTGAAAGCCACGCATTCCAAGCAACTGCTTTGGAATTAGCAGAAGGCTTTGCTGAACGGATTCACCAAGAAATCCGTGACCAATGGGGATTCCCTGATCCAACAGACTTTACAATGCTCGAACGTTTCGCCGCCAAATATCAAGGTCAGCGATTCTCATTCGGCTACCCAGCTTGTCCAAATCTAGAAGACCAAGCTAAACTCTTCCGACTCATCAAACCGGAAGACCACGGCGTCGTCCTAACCGAAGAATTCATGATGGAACCAGAAGCATCCGTATCAGCCATCGTCTTCGCGCATCCTGACGCACGATACTTTAATGCATGATTCAAATGCTGAAAGCGCCGTGTAGACTCGACAGGCGTTGGAGAAATAAACAAAATCCGCTATCTCTAGTATTTCAGAGATAGCGGATTTTTCATAATGAAAACGGATTAACGGCATCTTCTGCGGCGGTGACAGCCTCCTCCACCCCACATGCCTCCCTGGCCTGGTCCAAATCCTGGTCCCATTCCCGGTCCTCTTCCTGGCATAATAGTAGAGCCCATAACGTTTTCAGTAGTTTCTGTATAGTAGTGCTGTGGCACACCGACTACGTGGTGTCGATTCACATTCACGATCGGATGAATAAATGGCATTTCCTGTTTAGTGAAGCAATCGTTAAAGCGGTACTGTGGCGGGCAAAACACGGGTTGGAAACCTTGCTGCTGTCCGCCTGGCATACCTTGCTGACCATGCATTCCATGATGATGATGATGTTGTTGTTGTTGGTGTCCCCACCCTTGCTGATGATGTCCGCCTGACATTCCACAATGTCCTTGATTCATTTCTCCACCTCCTTATACCCTATTACATGCGAGCTAACCAATTTGTTACGGGCTACCGCCATAGGATAGTAAAAAATAAAAAGCAATGTTCCATATCCACTTAGATAAAGAACATTGCTGTATTTAGGATAGTCTAGTTAGAATTCACAACGTCTAGGTATAGAAGGCTTCTCATACCCTAGACTATTTTCAATCGATTCCAGCTTCCTTACAATACTTTCACGCTCAGTTGATGCGTTGCGGATCAGAGAACCTTTGCCTACCATATTCTCAGAGCGTAAAAAGTCAGAGTCACAACGCAACTCAGCTCAGCTGGATGAATGTATTGACGTTCCATCCTTTTTCACCCTTTTTTCTTAATATAATACACAAGACTGAACCACCTAATCACCTTCTATTTTATGCGAATTACTGAATCAATTAAATTCTTCTGTTTATTGAGGATGAGTGAAGTTAACGCTATGTGGGTATAGTACGATATCACCTATTTTCGAAGGAGAGAATAAATATGGAACGAAATAGAATTATACTATTTGATGGCGAATGTAATTTCTGTGACGCAAGCGTGCAATTTATTATTAAACGTGACCCGTACAAACACTTTTCATTCGCTTCCTTACAAGATGATGTGGGTAGAAAATTTCGTAAAGACTATCAAATTCCCGATAACGTAGATAGCTTAGTATTGATAGAAAATGAAAAAGCCTATACAAAGTCAGGCGCAGCTTTACGTATCGCAAAAAAACTGGATGGTTTATGGCACTTGGCATTTCTATTCGTAATCATCCCACCAGCAATCCGCGATATCGCCTACGACTATATTGCAAAGAACCGATATAAATGGTTTGGCAAAAAGGAGTTATCCTGCATGTTACCTTCACCTGAAGAACGTAAACGTTTTATCTCGTAAAGATTTTAACTATATATCCAAGTATGATAAAAAGACTGAAAACAAGCTCCCATGTTTCTGGAGCTGCTTTCAGTCCCAGCCTCCCTATTTACGGAAGGCTTTTTTCATGAAGTTAATTCCTTATATTCTTCGTCAGTGAAAGCACGGGATCTGGTTAAGAAACGTTTCCCTTCTACTCCTTCGAGCGAAAACATTCCACCACGTCCATCTACCACGTCAATGATTAACTGCGTGTGCTTCCAATACTCAAACTGACTTTTCATCATATAGAACGGCATGCCGCCGATATGCCCAAGCAATACATCTTGATTGCCAATAATTAGATCTCCATCTTCGTAACACATCGGAGAAGATCCATCACAGCAACCGCCGGACTGATGAAACATCAAAAGACCGTGCTTATCTTTTAACAACTCTATAAGGGCCAACGCTTCTTCTGTTGCGACTACTCGATCTGGCATAGGAATTCCCCCATTCACTTTGGATCCTCCAGACAGATTCGATCAAAAGAATCCTTGTTTGCTTTCGTCATAGCTAACTAGCATGTTCTTTGTCTGCTGATAATGTGCCAGCATTTGCAAGTGGTTTTCACGTCCGATACCCGAAGCTTTGTAGCCACCGAAAGCAGAATGTGCAGGATATGCATGATAGCAGTTCGTCCATACACGCCCTGCCTGAATTCCGCGACCGAAGCGGTACGCCGTATTCATATCACGCGTCCATACACCTGAACCCAACCCATATAATGTGTCGTTTGCAATTTCTAGCGCTTCTTCTTTGTCTTTAAATGTCGTAACTGCTACTACAGGACCAAAGATCTCTTCTTGGAAGATCCTCATTTTATTATGTCCTTTAAATACAGTTGGCTTCACATAATAACCCTCTGCAAGATCACCTTCAAGTTTGTTCTGCTCTCCACCCGTCAGACACTCTGCGCCTTCTTGTTTTCCGATATCCAAGTAGGAAAGAATTTTCTCTAGTTGCTCAGTAGATGCCTGAGCACCCATCATGACCGTTGGATCCAATGGATTTCCTGTCTTAATCGCTTTAACACGCTCCAGTGCGCGTTCCATGAACTTATCGTAAATGGATTCCTGAATTAATGCACGGGACGGACATGTACAGACCTCTCCTTGGTTTAATGCGAACATAACAAAACCTTCAACTGCTTTATCAAGGAATGCATCATCTTCCGCCATTACATCTTCAAAGAAAATGTTCGGGGATTTCCCGCCCAGTTCCAATGTAACCGGAATCAAGTTTTGAGAAGCATACTGCATGATCAGACGACCTGTTGTCGTCTCCCCCGTGAAGGCAATCTTATTAATGCGCGGATTGGATGCTAGTGGTTTTCCTGCTTCCAGTCCGAAACCGTTGACTACGTTCAGAACACCTGCTGGCAGTAAGTCTTCGATTAATTCAACCAATACCAAAATAGATGCAGGTGTTTGCTCAGCTGGTTTTAACACGATACAGTTACCTGCAGCCAATGCCGGAGCAAGTTTCCATACTGCCATCAGTATCGGGAAATTCCAAGGAATAATCTGACCTACAACCCCTAATGGTTCATGGAAGTGGTAGGCTACTGTGTCGTTATCGATTTGGCTAACTCCACCTTCTTGCGCACGAATTGCAGAAGCAAAGTATCTGAAATGATCTACTGCAAGCGGAAGATCGGCGTTCAATGTTTCACGGACAGCTTTACCATTATCCCATGTTTCAGCTACAGCTAGCATTTCTAAATTCTCTTCAATACGATCGGCAATCTTCAGCAAAATATTTGAACGTTCAGTGACTGATGTTTTTCCCCATGCATCTTTTGCTGCATGAGCTGCATCCAGAGCCAATTCTATGTCTTCTTCCGTAGATCTCGCCACCTGGGTAAATACCTTACCTGTAACTGGCGTTGAATTATCGAAATACTGGCCTTTTACGGGTGCCGTCCACTTGCCACCGATGAAGTTATCATAGCGTTCTTTGAACTGAACCTTGGAACCTTCTGTATTTGGATTTGCGTAAACTAGATTTTCTGAAGCTTGTACCATACTGCGTCACACTCCCTGTTCTCATTATTTTGCTTGTATCTCAGCGCAATCATTATGCACGCAAAGCTATTATACGAAACGTAGTTTCACTTTATTCCTGATTTGTACGCTTTCATAAGCTACCTTTTATTCTAAACTATTTAGTAAGCGCTTTCAACCAAATGCTATTATAAATCAATCGATTCATAGAGTCCAATATTACCGTTCTACTTTAATTCATGATAAAGATTATTAAACTGCACATTTTAGGTAATGCTAAGAGAAAGTACTTTAGTGGAAAGGGGTTTTTATGAATCAAAAGAGCTCTATCAGCGTCCCGCAAGTCATACTTTTATCCATGACGGTTATTGGACTGAAAAATCATGTAACAATTATCTCTTCACTGCTGGAGGGTGCTCAAAGAGATGGTTGGATATCAGTCAATAATTGCGTTTCTTGCTTTATTCCCCTTTATCTTTCTCTTTATCTATCTACAAAAAGTCCGAACGGAAACATTTGATAGAAAAGGGTTTTCAAGAAACGATCAAATAGAATGGCATAGTTAAATGAACGGCCGCAATCTACTATGGATTGCGGCCGTTCATTGTTAATTACACGTCATATAACGCCAATAATTATCTCCGAGCACACCCGACAAATACGCCAACCCTTCACTTTCAGTACGATGCACGGAGCGCCAATCCTCGTCATCAAGTGCTAAATAAATTTCATGGTGAGGCGCATCATTATGATAGCCAACCAGGTCTAGATTCCCTTGCTGATCCAAATGGGCTTTCACTTCATAATGAATAGGCGGTGAAGCGGTTAGTGGATTGCCCACGTCATGGTTGATTGCAAAATGTACTTCGGTCGAGCTTCCTTCCAACCTCTCGATTTCTATACCGTCTACAGAAGCATGGTCATGACGTTTATACCGTTTCATATAATTCAATCCAATTGAGGGTCCAGTTGCTTTCGTAAATTGCAGTGCGCTGTCTCCTCCAATAAACTTTCCTTCTATATCGACACGGGTGCGGAAGCTTTTTCCTTCTGGATTGAAGTCCCGATCATCCCCTGTAAAGTATGGGATCGGTGAAAAGAGATTCGGATTTTTTATGATATCTTCCTTTAAAAATGTTGTATAGCGGAACTTCCATTGCTTCACTTCATTTATTTTTTCCCTGTCAGCCACCGGTTTTAGTAATCGATCCCGTTGCTTAACACGGACGGAAAAAGTATAAACTTCTTCTGTTGGTTTATTGTCAGGATCTGGGGGCATAATCACTTCATACACTTTAGATGCAATCGATTTACTGACATTCATTTTCTGATTGCTGTCAATCAACGGGCGCGTTGCCGAAACACTGTATACCACCGGCTCCGAAGAATCCGTCTGCCGATCAATAAAACGATTATCAGTAATTGTCTCGAGGTATTGACCGTTACGGTAAATATCGAACTTCTCCACATCCTTAATCCACTCCCATGACAATGCAATTTGCGATGAAGCAGCAATCGTTGTAATTACTAAGCGTTGTAAAGGATGTTCATCTTTCTGTACTTCTGTCAGGGCTGATGTTTGGATAACAATTACATTTTGAACTCGTCCTTCTTCCACTCGTTCCACTGTATATTGGAAGGGATGTGACGGATCCAGCTCCCCGTCCGTAAACTTCGGGGCTGTCCCTTCGTATACTTGCCGATCATCTTTATAGACACGGTAATAACCACCTATATCACTCCATGTAAACGTTATATCACCCAACGAATGATCCATCTGTTGAATTTCGAATAATTTCTCCATTTGCGATCTGCTCCCTTTTATCTATTTCATCTGAAACAGTTATACGCCTTCAGATAATTATGTAACATTCAGCATATAGTTATACCTGTTCTTCTATGCGCAATCTCTCATTTTCACTTACTTCCACCTCGTTATACCAGTATTATTTCAACCTTTTTCATGTATATGATATAATGAGCTCGTCTGATACATTCCACCACTAGGGGTGCCTTCTTTTTGGCTGAGATGCAATTATGCAAACCCTTTGAACCTGATCTAGTACATACTAGCGGAGGAAAGTGGGTAGTTTTTATACCCAACCGCCCATCTATGCATGGGCTTTTTGTATATATACCTTTAATGGGAGGAAGAGAAACATGCAACTTATTCAACAACTTCGTCAAAGGCAACCGCTCGTTCATTGCATCACAAATTTTGTAGTCGCGAATTTCCAAGCAAATGGCTTACTTGCACTAGGTGCTTCTCCCGTTATGGCGGATGCAGTAGAAGAAGCAGAAGATATCGCAAGAATTGCAGATTGTAGTATTTTAAATATCGGTACGTTAAAACAACAGACAGTGGATGCAATGATTTTAGCGGGAAACAGTGCCCGCGCAGCAGGAAAACCTGTCGTACTAGACCCTGTTGGTGCAGGTGCCACACCTTTTCGTAAAGCTAGCGTCCTAAAAGTACTGGACGAAGTAGATATCACACTGATTCGCTGTAATACAGGCGAACTAGCTGCGATTGCAGATATACCCTGGGCCGCGAAGGGTGTCGATGCAGGAGAAGGTTCAGCAGACATCGAGGATATAGCAAAAAAGACTGCACGCAAGTACAACTGTCTGGTAGCAGTTTCAGGTGAAGTCGATATTGTTACGGACGGACATTCTAAACTATCTATTACAGGCGGTCACCCCATGATGACTACCATTACAGGTATGGGATGTTTACTCAGCTCTGTTACAGGTGCTTTTCTTGCCGTAGGAATGGAACGTCCGCTAGAAGCTGTGGCAGACGCACTTTCATTTTATAAACGAGCTGGTGAACAAACAGCAAAAACTTCAAGTGGCCCCGGAGACTTTGCTGTGAACTTCTTAAATACATTACATACATTGGATCGCGAATCAAAAACATTTTCAGCATAATAGACAGGAGGTTTTTTAATTGACAGTACAAGTAGCATTGACCATTGCTGGTTCGGATAGCGGAGGAGGTGCAGGAATTCAGGCTGACTTAAAGACGTTTCAGGAGCTAGGCGTATTTGGAACTTCTGCACTAACTGCAGTGACTGCTCAGAACACGCACGGTGTTCACGGTGTTTATCCAATACAGACCGACGGGGTCATAACACAAATACGGGCTGTGCTTGATGATTTTGATGTAAAAGCATGTAAAACCGGAATGCTGTTTTCGGCTGATATTATTACTGAAGTAGCTGCGCTATTAAAAGAATACCCCCCAATTCCTTTAGTCATTGACCCTGTCATGATTGCAAAGGGTGGACAATCTTTATTGCAACAGCAGGCGATTCAAGCACTGAAGGAACACTTACTACCGCTGGCGACGATTGTGACACCAAATATTCCTGAAGCGGAAGTGCTGACCGGAATGAAAATACAGACAGACGAAGACATTCAGCAAGCTGCAACTGCTTTTATTAAGATGGGAGCGAAAGCTGTCGTGATGAAAGGCGGTCACCGTAGCGATGTACTGGATGCAAAGGATTATTATGCCGATGCAGAAGGTCAGTCATTCACCGTGACAACACCTTGGATCCAAACTAAAGACACACATGGAACTGGATGCACATTTGCGGCTGCACTGACCAGTTTCCTGGCAAAAGGCTATTCCATTCCGGATGCAGTTGCCGAAGCGAAGCAATTCATACAGGCTGCGATTGAAAACGGCTTGAAGATCGGTTCAGGACACGGACCGACAAATCACTGGGCATATGGTCAGCTGAAAAAGGAGATGCATTGATGCGAAATATGGAAGTAAAGAAAGCATTACGCTTATATTTTGTAATGGGCACGCCAAACTCAGGAAGTCAGGATCCATTAGCAATAGTAGAGGCAGCTCTTCGCGGTGGTATCACATGTTTTCAATTGCGTGAGAAAGGATCGAACGCACTTGAAGGCGACGCTTTGCTCGGATTCGCCAAAAAGTGTCAGGCGCTCTGCAGACTGTATCGCGTTCCTTTCATCATCAATGACGATGTGGATCTGGCATTAGCAATTAATGCAGACGGAGTTCATGTAGGACAAGATGACGAACAGGCAGACAGCGTGCGGCAGCGAATTGGTCCGGATAAATGGCTCGGAGTTTCGACTCACAACGCACAAGAAGTACAACTCGCACAATCCATTGGGGCGGATTATGTAGGACTAGGGCCTATCTATCCGACTTCAACCAAACTGGATGCTTCAGCCGTTGTAGGTACCACTCTGGTAAAAGAAATTCACACTGCATTCCCTGATATGCCAATAGTTGCTATAGGTGGTATTACACTGGCTACTACTGGCTCCATTATCCAAGCGGGAGCAGACGGTGTAGCCGTTGTTTCCGCTATCGCATCGGCTAAAGATCCACAGTATGCGGCAAGTGATTTATCAAAAACCATTCACTCCTTGTTGTAATGAAAGAGGTCCGTATGAATACACGTAAAATGATGTTCATGACAATGTTTGTCGCAATTGCAGTTGCCGGCTCTGCATTCGTTTCATTTCCTGCTGGTATCGCCAGAGCATACCCCATACAGCATGCTGTGAATGTCATAGTAGCGATTGTAATGGGTCCGGGCGCCGCCGTCATAGTAGCGTTTATGACAGGACTCGTACGTGTACTAACAGGAACCGGCTCACTGCTCGCATTTCCAGGCGGGATGATCGGTGCATTTTTTGCCGGCGTATTCTATCAGCGTTTCAAAAGAAATTGGTGTGCAGGCATTGGGGAGATAATCGGTACTGGTTTGATAGCGCCTTTGTTTGCAGTGCCTTATGCAAAAATTTTGATGGGCACGACCGTAACCGCTTTCTTCTTCCTCCCCCCTTTTCTTGTATCGACAGTGAGTGGAACAATTATCGGCCTATTGTTGGCTCCAAGACTTTTGAAATTGAAGATTTTTAAAGATTTACAGTAAGACCATGATGTAAAACGATGTGGTGGGCATCAGTATTAAGGTCAGATTTGCACTCTGGAACGTCAATCAATGATGTCTTCCCACTTCCAGATCATACGCTCTAAATTGTAAAATCCGCAGAGATTATTCTCTACGGATCTTTTGTCGATTTCCCGGGAAATAGTGGGTATTATTTCCTCATATGATTATAATAGCCCTTCATTTCGTCTTCAGGCACCATATTTCCACCCGTTCCCCATACGAGATGCGTCGCGTCTTTAAAGTCAGCAAACGGCAATTTAGACTTAATCCCATGGACAGGCCCTATCATACCAGCAAGTGCTGAAGGTTCCAGCCAGATGTCCTCACTGTCGGCCAGCTCTTTCAATAGCGTGAATAATGTCTGATCTTCTACCGTATAGCATCCTGTCAGGAAAGGTTCCATCGTTTTTCCGACAAATGCAGAAGCTGTACCGACTGCTAAACCATCAGCCGCAGTTTTATTATCCAGGCCAAAGTCTGCAACCGAGACTTGGTCATGCATTCCTGTCATCATTCCAATCATCATGCACGGTGAGTGTGTCGGCTCAGCGAAGAAGCAATGTACATGATCGCCTAATGCCAGTTTTAATCCGAATGCCACGCCGCCTGGTCCGCCGCCTACGCCGCAAGGTAAATAGACGAATAATGGATGCGCTTCATCGACAGTAATATTCTGCTCTTTCAATTGCGCTGCAACACGTTCCCCTGCCACTGCATACCCCATGAATAAATCCGTAGAGTTTTCATCGTCCACAAAATGACAAGACGGATCAGCCTCTGCCTGACGCCGGCCTTCTTCTACTGCCTTACTGTAATCATCGATATACTCCACTACATGTACGCCTTTTGAGCGCAGTAAATCCTTTTTCCATTGTTTGGCGTCAGCTGACATATGCACCGTTACATCGAAGCCAAGTTTCGCACTCATAATGCCAATACTCAATCCCAGATTCCCCGTCGAGCCTACTGCGATTTTGTGCTTCGCAAACAACTCACGGAATGCCGGTGTATCGAATTGGCTGTAGTCTTTTGCGTAATCTAGCAACTGGCTATTTATCGCAAGTGTCTCTGCATGCTTCAACACTTCATAAATACCTCCGCGCGCTTTGATTGAACCGGAGATTGGCAACGCATTATCCTGTTTTAATAAAAGCCTGCCTGGAATATTGACAGCATACACTGTTTCAAGTTCTTGCTTCATCTTTGGAATCGGTGTCAATGGGGATTCTATGATACCTTTATCCGTGTCCGGAAAGACTTTCGCCAAATAGGGAGCGAATCTCTCCAGTCGATCGCTGGCGTCTGCTATATCGTCTTTTGATAGATTCGTCTTCAACAGACCGGCTACTACCGGTTCGACGAGAGGGTTACACCATATTACTTCCTTTTTCTTGATCACACTTTGTAATAAAGGTAGCTTTACAAGCCACTCACTTTGCGTGATTTTATCCACTAATCAATCACTCCCCTGTTATGAATGTATGCCTGAGTAGATGTCATTCGAACCAGCCTTTTTCATTGAATAACGTAATAGCCTCAATACGATTACGCACACCAAGTTTATCCAGTATCGTGGAGACATAATTACGGACAGTACCTGGTGACAAAAACAGTTCAGCCGCAATCTGTTTCGTAGTCTTCCCTTCCGATACCAGTTTAAGTACCTGGACTTCCCGCTCAGTCAATGGATTCTTCTCTTCTTCTTTCATATCAAATGCCATGTCGATTAATTCTGGCGCATAAATTCGACGTCCTTCAATAATAGAATGAATCGATTTCACCAGCTCTTCGATCGGATTATCTTTCAGCAAATATCCACGAACACCTGCATTACGAGCTCGTTCGAAATAACCCGCTCTAGCAAACGTCGTTAAAATAATAATTCCGCATTCCATATCTTGTAATTCTTCCGCTGCATCCAAACCGGTTTTAATCGGCATTTCAATATCCATTATACAAATATCAGGCTGAAGACTTTTGACCAAATCCACGGCCTCCTGACCATTTTTGGCCATTCCTACTACTTCCATATCTTCTTCCAGGTTCAACAACGACCCTAGCGCACCGAGCAGCATTCCTTGATCTTCTGCAATTACAATGCGGATCATAAACGTTACCCCTCCTTTATTTGCTTTAGAACAGCAGGTACCACGATTTTCAGATGAGTCCCATTGTCACTTTTTATCGACAGTTTACCGTTGATGAACTCCAATCGTTCCTTCATACCATCGAGCCCGTTACCTGGTAAATTCACGCCATTTTGCGCGATACCAATTCCGTTGTCGTTTATTCTAATTACAAATGCTTTTTCTGTTTGTTCAAATTTGATACAGCACTGCTTTGCATAGCTGTGCCTCACTACGTTATTGATTGCTTCTTTCAAACACATGACGAGCACATTTTCTACAATGGGAGACACGTCGGGGAAATTCGGATTACCTTCTATATCCACTTCAATTTCAGCTGCCTTCAGCATTTGTTGGACGCGCACCATCTCATCTTTAAGCTTCACACGTCGCATACCACTGACGAGAACTCGTACTTCTTTTAATGCTGTCGTAGAGATTTGACGTATATCTTGAATCTCAGCTTTTGCCGACTCGATATCCCGATCCATCAATCGAGAAGCCAAGTCACTCTTTAAGCCAATCATGGATAACTTTTGCCCAAGCGTATCATGGAGATCTCGTGCAATACGCTCACGCTCTTGAATGATCATCAGTTCAGATATCCGTTCCCTTGCAATCTCCAACTGATCTTGAAGTAGGTCCCGTTTTTGACGATTGTACAAATTAAAAGGCAATAATACTACACCGATCACCGTGATAATAACAAAGTGGATTTGCGGTAAAAACAATTCAATCTCAAGAAAAAACCCTGCAACAATCGCTGCGATTAAGATCGCAATATGTAATCCATAAATAATAAAAAAGCCTACTGGTCTTCTGATATTTCCAATAGAGAACGCAATAAACAGTGACAGATAAACGTAACCAAATAACAATGTCATCACGACCGTAATGACAATTTCAAAACTGATCCACATATACATGAGACCGCTTTTGGACTTGGCGGAAAAATAATACGAAAGGAAAAATAACACTAATAACATGATGCCTATTGCTAAATTAAATGGAGATGCACTTCGTAAAATAAAAAAGAAAGGTAAGATACAAAATACAACCCAAGCATAAATACTGAGCCATGGGCTTTTAGGGAAAATACTATACCAACTATACATCAGTTCTCATCGCCGTCCTTTTCATTCTATTGTAACAAACATTTTCTTTGCTAGCTCTTTAGAGACATATGGACAAAATAAAAAGGCGGAGAAGGATTGCTCCTTCTCTCGCCAATTTAAGATAAACGTGTACGTTTTGGTTTTAAATCAATTGACAACTTATCTTTAAATGAATATTGTTTTGCTTCTTTGAATGTGATGAATTTTTTATTAGTTGGATCATACAAGCGGTAACGTAATGATTCAAAACTAGTTTTCAATGTAATCGTTGTAGCTTTTTGCAATGGCGGAGTCAATTCATGCGCCATTTCCAAGTTATAGTTTGGTACACGTGGTGCCAAGTGGTGTACGTGGTGGAATCCGATATTACCTGTTGCCCATTGTAAAACACGTGGCAACTGATAGTATGAACTTCCTTCAACTGCTGCTTTAACATAATCCCAATCAGATTCTTCTTCAAAATAAGAGTCTTCGAATGTATGTTGGATGTAGAACAACCAAATACCAAGGGCACCAGCTGTGAACATCATAGTACCTTGGATTAGCAAGAAGGCTTTCCAACCAATCGCTACGATTAATACTGTATATACTGCAACTAAAATAATGTTAATTAAATACGTATTCATACGCTCTTTCTTACGCGCGTCTTTACGGTTAAAACGACCTGAGATCAGTACCAAGTATAATGGTCCAAATCCAAACAACACAATAGGGTTACGGTAAACACGGTAGCTGAAACGCTCGAACTTCGAGGCATTTTTGTACTCTTCCACAGTCATGACCCAGATATCTCCAACACCGCGTTTGTCTAGGTTTGAACTAGTTGCGTGGTGAATCGAGTGCTCTCTTTTCCATTTTTCATATGGGAATAATGTTAAGACGCCAGTAATTGTTCCTACAATGCTATTCGCTTTTTTATTGCGGAAGAATGAACCGTGCGTACAGTCATGAAAGATGATGAATGTGCGAACTACGAAGAACGCCGCAACGATTGACAACGCAACCGTTAATGTGACAGATACACTCAAGCTTTGGTAAGCCAGGAACCATAAGATGAATATTGGCGGTATTGTATTAATCATTTGAACGATACTCTTTTTCAAATCGGACTTCGCGAAAGGCGCGACGTCTTTATGCAGTTGCTTCGTTTGTTCTTTACTCATGTTTGAATTTCCCTCCTATTGGGTTTGCTAGTACATTAAGAATAACTTGTATTCAGTAGGAGGGGTAGACATAGATGTCATGACTTTGAGATGACAAATGTCATATGTTTTGGGACAAGTAGTCATATTACAATATGCGTTGTAAGAGATACGTTGTGCTCGACTGGTTGTTGGGAACTGAAGTTAGTGCGTTTCTGCTTTCTGAACCCGCACAGGCACGTGGGGGATTGCCTACAGCCAGGAGCCAGCTGGC